>NZ_CP114278.1:2702500-3002500 GCF_027105095.1 Brevundimonas vesicularis
CCCACGCTTTCGAGCCTCAGCGTCAGTAATGAGCCAGTGTGTCGCCTTCGCCACTGGTGTTCTTCCGAATATCTACGAATTTCACCTCTACACTCGGAGTTCCACACACCTCTCTCATACTCAAGACACCCAGTATCAAAGGCAATTCCGAGGTTGAGCCCCGGGATTTCACCCCTGACTTAAATGTCCGCCTACGCTCCCTTTACGCCCAGTAATTCCGAGCAACGCTAGCCCCCTTCGTATTACCGCGGCTGCTGGCACGAAGTTAGCCGGGGCTTCTTCTCCGGGTACCGTCATTATCGTCCCCGGTGAAAGAATTTTACAATCCTAAGACCTTCATCATTCACGCGGCATGGCTGCGTCAGGCTTTCGCCCATTGCGCAAGATTCCCCACTGCTGCCTCCCGTAGGAGTTTGGGCCGTGTCTCAGTCCCAATGTGGCTGATCATCCTCTCAGACCAGCTACTGATCGTCGCCTTGGTGAGCCTTTACCTCACCAACTAGCTAATCAGACGCGGGCCGCTCTAAAGGCGATAAATCTTTCCCCCGAAGGGCACATTCGGTATTAGCACAAGTTTCCCTGAGTTATTCCGAACCTAAAGGCACGTTCCCACGTGTTACTCACCCGTCCGCCACTAACTCCGAAGAGTTCGTTCGACTTGCATGTGTTAGGCCTGCCGCCAGCGTTCGCTCTGAGCCAGGATCAAACTCTCAGGTTGAGTTGACTTCTGACCTAAGCATCGGACCGACCGAAGTCGTCCTTGGCATTAGTTCTACGTATTTTATTGACGAGTTCCCACGTCATCGATCCGAAGACCGACGCATGGTATCTTTTCAAAAAAGACCGCAGATAGTCAGTGTCGTATGATGACCTCTAGGGTCATCGCAAGAACACCGCCGCCTGCGTTTCTCTTTCCAAATCAACAATGTCAAAGACCTGGAACCTCCGGAGAGGCCCGACCGTTTAACGCCGTGTCGTCGGCGGAGGCGGCGATTTAGAGAACCGCAAACCCCGTGTCAACCGCTCTTTTCAGAGATCTTTCGGAGAGAAGAGCGAACCCTTCAGACCGCAAGAAACCACCGGAGGAAAGCGAGGCTTACCTCTAAAAACCCGTCGGCGATTCGATTGGAGCGCGGAACCTAGTTAAACCAACCGATGAAAGCAAGAAGTTTTTCAACTCTTTCTTTCGTGGGACCTTGGAGATTTTCATCCCCGCCGCCCCGCCGGCCGGCCCGTTTCCGAGCGAGGCGGCTCTATACGGAGACGTGGATTTGTCAGCAAGCGGATTCTGATGATGCGGGGGAAGTTTCTCGCAAAACCGGAATCGGCCAACAGCGCGCGCGCCTCTCATCCTGCAATATAGGTCCGCAAGCTCTCGGCCTCATGGGCGTGTTCGGCGATCTGACACTTCACCACGTCGCCGATGGAGATGACGCCGACCAGACGATCCGCCTGCATCACCGGCAGATGCCGGATGCGCCGATCAGTCATTCGGGTCATCAAAGCCGACATCTCCTCGGCCGGTTCGGCATAGATCACCTTGGCCGTCATATAGTCGGCGACCGGGCGGTCCAGCGCATCGGCGCCATCGGCCGCCAACGCCTTGACCACATCGCGTTCGGAAAACACCCCGACCACCTTGTCGCCGTCACAGACGACCAGCGCCCCGACCCGCTTCTGCTCCAATTCTGCGCACGCCTGCGTCACCGTCAGATCCGGCGCGATTGAGAAGACGGCGTTTCCCTTGGTCTTGAGGATTTCGGCGACGAACATCGCGGTCCCTTCTCTCTAATAAGAAGCGACCGCGGGGCCGGAATGGCGACAGGGCCGCTCAGGGAGCGATGATCGCTCAGCCCCCGTCCGGAATCAACGCGCCTCACGGATGAGGCGCGCCCCCGTTTCCGAACATCCGCCCCAAGGGACCGATGGCCAGAAAGCCGATCACGAACCCGACCGCGTGAGCCTCCCAGGCGATCCGCGCACCCTCGGCCCCGGGCAGGCCGCCGATCATTCCTGTCACGGCGTTGACCGCCATCCAGGTGATGGCCGCGCCGATCACGCGGCGATCGGCGATCGGCAGCACCCCGCCCTGCCCTCCCAGCAGTCGCGTCGCGGCGCCGATCAGGCCGAAGACGGCGCCGGACGCGCCGACCATCGGCTCGCTGGATCCCCAATGGATCAGCCCGTAGCCCAGCGACGCCAAGACGCCGCAACCCAGATAGAAGAGCAGAAAGACCGTCGGACCAACCTTGGTCCCGAACAGCCGCGCCACCGGCGTCCCGAAGGCCAGCGCCGCCACCGCATTCATGATCGCGTGGGTCCAGCCGCCGTGCAGCAGCATGGCCGTCAGCAGGCCGCCCCATCGCCCCTGCTCCAGATCAATGGGCGCGAACGCCATGCTCACGCCCGTGTCCGGCAGGTCGCGCTGGAACAGATACAGCGTCGGCATCGACACGGCGACCAGCAGCACGACCAGCGGCACGTTGAACATCGGCTCTCGCGCCGGGCGGCTGTTCGGCGGATCGAATCGACCGGATGCATCTGACATGACGCCACAAATGCTCAGTGACCCGCGTCGCATCAAGCGCTTCTTAATAACCTTAATGCAGGTTGGGGTGCGGATCACGCTCGTGGTCCGGCGTTCGTTTGTGCGCGAGGAACCCCGGAATGCCCGCCAAGAGGCTGTTTGTATCCACCGCCGTCATGGCTTTCGCCGCCGCTGCAAGCGTGCCGGCGACCGCGCAGTCGACGGGTTCGGGCGGCGCTTCGCGCTTCCAGCAAGGCTATGGCGGCGCGCGAACGGCCGCCAATACGGCCGCGACCGGCTATACGCGTGACGCCAACGGCAATCGGCTGATCGTCAACGGCATCATCCAGTCCGGCGCCTCATCCTATTCCAGCCAGTCCGGCGGCGCGGCCTCGGCCTATGCCGGCGCGGGCGCGTCCAGCAACGGCGGCACGACGATCGGCGGCTCCACCGCCATCGGCAATCAGCTGAACGTGGTGGTCCAGGGCAGCCGCAACACCGTCATCGTCAACTCGACCCAGACCAACACCGGCGCCATCAACGCCGGTACGGCACTGAACGGGAACATCAACCTGCCATGAGCCGACGTCATCTTATCAAGGGGTCCGCCGCCGTCTCGGCCGTCGCCCTTCTGCTCGCCGGCTGCGTCAGCCCAGTCGCGGGTCCATCGGGTCAATATGCGACGCCGATCGGCAATGCGCCGGTGACCGCAAACCCCACGCCCTATTCCGCCGCGCTCTATTGCCTGGCCGACTACGCGCGTCGCTACAACCTGCCCTCGCCACGCATGGCCGTGGGCAGGATCAGCGACTACACCGGCACAGTGTCGTCCGACGGCGGCCGCCAGATCACCGGCGGCGCCTCCCTGATGGCGAACTCGGCGCTGGCAAAGGCCGGCGCCCGCATCGTCGAACGCTACGACACCTCGGTGTCCGAGCTTGAGCTGCGCTACGCCAACAACAAGCTGATCGGCGACCAGGCCCCCGACGCCAAGGGGCCAGAGGACACCCAGTACCGCCGCATCCTGGCCGGTCAGGTGCCGGGTTCGGACTTCTATGTCGTCGGCGGCATCACCGAGGTGAATTACAACATCCGCTCCGGCGGCTTCGACATCGCCGGCGGCGAGGTCGACAGCAACCGCCCCGGCTCGGGCATCGTCAACCACCGCGTCTATGTGATGAACATCGCCATGGACCTGCGCCTGGTCCAGACGACCACGCTGGAGGTGGTCGATGTCGTCTCCTATCAGAAGCAGATCATCGGGCGCGAAATCTCGGCCGGCGTGTTCGACTTCCTGAACGGCAACGTCTTCGACATCTCGGCCGGCACGGGCGGGATGGAACCGACGCAGCTGGCCGTCCGCGCCTTGGTCGAACGGGCCACGGTCGAGTTCATGGCCAACCTCTATGGCGCGCCCGGCCCCGAAATCTGCCTGAACCCCGCCAACGATCCGCTCGGCGATTCCACGGTCGGCCCGACCGGCGGCTATTATCCGGCCTATCCCACTCAGGACACCAACAATGGCCAGACCCGCGCCGATCCGTCTCGTTGGCATGATGGCCGCGACGGCGACGTTCGCCGCACTCGCCACTGAGGCGAGCGCCCAGCAAACGCCGACCTGCGACCCGCAAGCCGGCGAAACCTGCTCCAGCACCCAGACCCAGACCGGCGACGTTACCGGCCTGGTGGACATCGACCTGTCCGTCGATCAGGTGACCGTCAGCACCAACGCCCAGGGCAATGCGCTCGCGGGCGGGGTCACGGCCGCCTCCGCCGGCCTGGTCTCGCGCCAGTCGATGACCGGCGCCACAGTGGCCCGCAGCAATGTGGTCGTGAACGGAGAGGCCGACGGCCAGCTCAGCGTCGATACGACCGCGCGCGGCAACTACTTGGGCGTCACCACCGATCGCGCGACCTTCGCCGCCGACGCCAGCCAGTCCGCGACCGGCGACCGGGTCGAGGCCGGAACCTATGTCCAGGCGCCGAACGGCCGCGTGCTGCAAGGCGGTTTCGCCACTAGCACCGCCGTCGCCAACACCCTCGCCCTGGGCGGCCCCTCCTCGTCCCTGACCGGCGTCATCGACCAGAGGGCCCAGACCACCGTCTTCGCCGAGACCGTCGCCGACGTTCAATACATCCCCGCGCCCGCGATCTTCTCGTCCCAGGCTGTCGCCAATGCGGTCCAGACCAACACCACGGGCGCCTCGCACCAGGATCTGGCTATCCGTCAGTCGAACGCCGCTTCGACGACCGAGGCGCGCACCGACGTCTATGTCGACAACGGCTGGGACCTGACGGTCGGCGCCAACGCCGGGGCCAACCAGGCAATCACCGCCAACGCCGGCGGCTCCATGCTGATCCAGACGGACCAGGCCAACGCCGGCCGCGTCCGCGCCGACGCCCGCGTCCAGACCAACCTCCAGGGCCAGACGGTTCTGGCGGCCCGCAGCGTCGCCAACGAGACGGTCGCCGGCAACAACGACATCTATCTGAAGCTGGACAACACTCAGCTGAATACCGGCGGGGTCGAGGCCAACGCGACCTATGTCGGCGTCAACGGCTATGACGCCTACGTCGGCTCCGACGCGGTCGGCAATGTGGTGACGGGCTATGCCTGTTCCCAGTGCGGCGGCGACGTCAACGTCAACAACACCCAGACCAACAGCGGCAATGTCACCGCAACCACCAACGCCACGGTCTCGTCCGGACGCACCGCCGTGGTCGGCGCCAACGCCGTCGGCAACAGCGCTAGCTTCTACATCAGCCGCCCCGGCGGCTGATCCGAACATGACAAGTCGGTAAGGTTCGCCAGCGCCGCTTGTGGCGAAGGCAAGCACACTTTACACATCCGGCATCGCGCCATCGGGGGTTGCGGTTTCGGAGTGATCTTATGCGTTCTGCGCGTCATCTGCTGCTTGTCGCCGTCTCGGGACTGGCCCTGACCACCGGGGCGTTCGCCGCTCCTGCTCTTGCCCAAACCACGCCGCCCTCTGCGGCCGCCGCCGGTCAGGTCGCGCCGTCAGCCCCCTGGGCCCAGGCCGCCAGCGACATTCCAGCCGATCCGGCCGTCCGTTACGGCCTGCTGCCCAACGGCATGCGCTACGCCCTTCTGCACAATGCGACGCCTCCGGGTCAGGCCTCGTTCCGCCTGCGCATCGACGCCGGCTCGCTGATGGAGCGCGACGACCAGAAGGGTCTGGCCCACTTCATGGAGCATATGGCCTTCAACGGCACCAAGGACGTGCCGGAGAACGAGATGCTTCGCATCCTCGAGCGCCTGGGCCTGGCCTTCGGCGCCGACACCAACGCCTTCACCAGCTTCGACCAGACCGCCTATATGCTGGAGTTGCCCAACACCAAGGACGAGACGGTCGATCCCAGCCTGCACATCCTGCGCGAGATGATGTCGGCGGCCCTAATGGCGCCGGACGCCATCGATTCCGAGCGCGGCGTCATCGTCGGCGAGGAGCGGACCCGCGACACGCCGCAACTGCGCGTGCTGAAGACCCAGCTCGGCCTCCTGGCGCCCGGCCAGCGTCTGTCGGAACGCCTGCCGATCGGCGACCTCGACATCATCCGCACCGCACCGCGCCAGCGCTTCGTCGACTTCTACGACGCCTACTATCGCCCCTCGCGCGCCACCTTCATCGCCGTGGGCGACTTCGACGTGGATGCGATGGAGGCCAAGGTCCGCGCGGCCTTTGGCGACTGGAAGCCGACCGCCGCCGATGGTCCCGAGCCCGACCTGGGAACCGTCGCCCCGCGTCAACCGCAGACCAGCATCCTGGTCGAGCCGGGCATCCAGTCCTCAATCCAGATTAACTGGATCAAGGCCCCGGACCTCAGCCCCGACACGGCCGCCGAGCGCGCCGCCGACGTCCGTCGCGGCCTGGGCCTGGCCGTGCTGAACCGTCGCCTGGGCGAGATCGCCCGCGCCGACAACCCGCCCTTCATCGGCGCCGGCGCCGGATATCAGTCGCTGTTCGACAGCCTGGACGCCGGCACCCTGTCGGTCGCCTTCAATCCCGGCGGCTGGCAGCGTGCGCTGGAAAGCGTCGAGCAGGAAAGCCGTCGTCTGGCTGAATACGGCGTCAGCGACGCCGAGCTTCAGCGCGAAATCGTCAACACCCGCACCGCGCTTCAGAACGCCGTCGCCTCGGCCGCGACCCGTTCGACCTCAACCTTGGCGAACGGTCTCTTGGGCGCCATCAACGACGATCAGGTCTTCAGCTCGCCCCAGACCAACCTCGATCTCTTCAACGAGGCCGTCGAAGGCCTGACCGTCGATCAGGTCAATCAGGCGACCAAGGCGGTGTTCGAGGGCCAGGGCCCGCTGCTGCTGTTCAGCTCGCCCGTCCCGGTCGAGGGCGGCGAGGCCGCCGTCACCGCTGCGCTGGAGGCCTCGCGCAATACGCCGGTTCAGGCCCGCGCCGCCGAGGCCGAGCTGAAGTGGCCCTATGCTGACTTCGGCGCCCCGGCGGTCCCCGCCGCCCGTTCGGAAGTCGCAGATCTGGGCGCGACCCTGGTTCGCTTCCCGAACGGCACCTTGCTGAACATCAAGAAGACCGACTTCCGCGCCGATCAGATCCTGGTCAGCGCCCGCACCGGTCTTGGCGAACTGGGCCTGCCTGCCGACACCCTGTCGCCGCTGTCGATGGCCAGCACCGTCCTGGCCCCCGGCGGTCTAGGCAAGCTCAGCCTGGACGAAATGAACCGCGTCCTCAGCGGACGCACCTATAGCGCCGCCGTCAATCAGGCCGGCGACGCCTACATCTTCGCCGGCGCCACCAAGCCCGCCGATCTCCAGTTGGAGCTTCAGGTTCTGGCCGCCTACCTGACCGATCCGGGTCTGCGCGGCGCCTCGTTCGAACAGACCAAGGCCATGTTCCCGCAAATCCTGGCCCAGCTGGGCGCCACGCCGCGCGGCGTCTTCCAACGCGACGCCTCGGGCCTGCTGGCCAGCGGCGACGCGCGTGAGACGACCCCGACCGCGGAACAGATCGCCGCGATCCAGATCGATGACATTCGTTCCGGCGTTCGCTCAGCCCTGGCCCAAGGTCCGGTCGAGATCACCGTCGTCGGCGACGTCGACGTCGACGCGGTCATCGCCGCCGTCGGCTCGACCTTCGGCGCCCTGCCCTCGCGCGGTCAGGCGCCCACGCCGCCCGCCGGATCGACGGTGCGCAAGTTCCCGGCCCCGACCGCCACGCCGGTCCAGCTGTATCACACCGGACCCGCCGAACAGGCTCTGGGCTTCGTCGCCTGGCCGACCACCGACCAGGTCGAAGATCGCAAGACCGCGCGTCAGCTGTCGATCCTGTCGGACGTGCTTCAACTGCGCCTGAACGACGAGATCCGCGAGAAGCAGGGCCTGGCCTATTCGCCTAGCGCCGGCTCGACCGCCTCGGACACCTATCCGGGCTACGGCTTCATCTCGGTGACGGCGGAAACCCCGCCGGCCGCCCTGCCCAAGCTGTTCGAGACGGTGGACGCCATCGCCGCCGACCTGCGCGACAATCCGATCAGCGAGGACGAACTGAACCGCGCCCGTCGCCCCGCCGTCGAGCGCATCCGTCGCAGCATGGCCGACAACGGCTATTGGCTGACCCAGCTGTCGCAGGCCCAGAGCGATCCGGCGACGCTGGATCAGACCCGCAACCAGATCGCCACCCTGGAAGCCGTCACCGCCGCCGACCTTCAGGCCTTGGCTCGCCAGTATCTGAAGTCCGACAGCGCCTGGCGCGCCACCGTCACCGCTCAACCGGCGGCCCAGTAACGCCAACGAAAAAGGCCCCGGTTCTCGCGAACCGGGGCCAGTCGTCAGGATCGTCGACGGAGAGCCGACGGTCGCCTTATCTCATGTCCCGCCTGAGCGGCGGCTGAACGGGCGTGTTTAGGTCCGGTTCAGAAGACCCGGCCGCCGACGCCGCCGTCCAGGGTGATCACCCCGGTCAGCACGGTCGCGCTCTCGACCTGTTCCTCGCGGTATTCGGTGTATTCCTCTTCGCGATACATCGTCAGGATCTTGATCCCGGCGCCGTAGCGACGCAGCAGCGAACGCTCGTTGCAATCCCGCTCGGGCTTCTCGGGCCGGCATTCCAGCTTGCCGCCCGTTCCGTACCACAGCGCCTCATGCTTGCGGCAGGTCAGGGTCGTGCCGTGATCGAAGCTGACGTCGCCGTTGTAATCGGCGATGGTCGCCTGCAGCCAGGTGCCCGACAGGCAGCGATACAGCTCGCCCTCGAACCCTTCGGCGATCTCGCGATCCGGCCGCACCTGCGAGGCGGGGTGGGGCACCTGGCGGTCGTCGATGCAGACGGCCTGGATGACGACCCGCTTCATCATGCTGCGAAAGGCGCTGTAGGGGGTGCGCACCGTCTGGGCGATCACGCCCTCGACGGCCAGGCCCTGGATGGTGGTCGGATAGGGCTGATCGACGCTGACATAGGCCGCGCCGCCGCCTCCGCCGAAGCTGCCCGAGAACCCGCCGGCGCGCGCGTTGACGTAGGACCGCGCGCCCGAGTTGGCGTTGGCCCCGGCGCCCGCGTTCGCATTGGCGCTCGCGCCAAGGTTCACGTTCACATTGACGTTGGTGTTGATATTGCCGTTCCAGTTGCCGTTGTTGCCGCCAGGACCGCAGTTTCCACCGCCGTTGCAGGGCGGCGGCTCGGGCGGCGGCGGCGGCTCGCACGAGGTGCACGGCGGCGGCTCGCAGCCGGAGTTGCATTGCGCCAGCGCGGCTCCGGCGCCCGCCGAGACGGCGAGACCGGCCGCCAGGCCCAGCATCCATTTCGTGATCCGCAGCCGCATCGGCGGGAACTCCCAAGCGAATATCGTGTCGGCCGAACAAGATTCCGGCCGATCCTCCCGTCACAAAACCGCAAAAGCCTTTCGTTTCCGTTGATGACGCCTGCGCTTCGGGATGGCGCAATGCCGCATCCGTCTGCTAGACCGCCCGCACAATGACCGTCCGCGTCTCCATTCGCCTGATTTCGATTAGCCGCCCGGCGTAGCGCTTCTGGGCCGCATGGCCCCGTGCACGCCGGGATCGACAGCCCACGATACGGGCGAGTGAAATAGCGAACGCTCAACCTTCGACGCCGAGACTTTACATGGCCGACGCCACCGACACCCCTTGCGGCCGCGACTATCGCGACACCGTCTTCCTGCCCGAGACGCCCTTTCCCATGCGCGGCGGCCTGCCCCAGAAGGAGCCGGTCATCCTGGAACAGTGGGGCGATCTCTACGGCACCCTGCGCGCCGAGCGTCAGGCGCAGAACGCCCCCCTCTATGTCCTTCACGACGGCCCGCCCTACGCCAACGGCGACATCCACATCGGTCATGCGCTGAACAAGACGCTGAAGGACTTCGTGGTCCGCAGCCGGTTCCTCCTGGGCTACGATGTCGATTACGTCCCCGGCTGGGACTGCCACGGCCTGCCGATCGAGTGGAAGATCGAGGAGCAGTTCCGCGCCAAGGGCCGCCGCAAGGACGAGGTGTCCAAGGACGAGTTCCGCCGCGCCTGCCGCGAATACGCCGGCAAATACATCGACCTGCAAAAGGACCAGTTCCACCGGCTGGGCATCGTCGGCGACTTCGCCAACCGCTACGCCACCATGGACTTCACCTCCGAGGCGGCCATCGTCGCCGAGTTCCACAAGTTCAAGAACTCGGGCCAGCTGTATCGCGGCTCCAAGCCGGTCATGTGGTCGCCGGTGGAGCGCACCGCCTTGGCCGACGCCGAGATCGAGTACCACGACCACGTCAGCCCGACGATCTGGGTCAAGTTCCCGGTCACGGCCATGTCGGACGACCATCCCGACGACCTCTTGGCCTTCCGCTCCAGCACGCCCTCTATCGTCATCTGGACCACCACGCCCTGGACCATCCCGGCCAACCGCGCCATCAGCTACGGCCCCGAAATCGCCTATGGCCTGTATGAGGTCACGGCCATGGAGGAAGGCCTTGAGTTCGCGCCCTGGGCCAAGCCCGGCGACCGCCTGATCCTGGCCGACAAGCTGGCCGAGGACGTGTTCAAGGCCGCCAAGATCGCCGCCTGGACCCGCGTCTACGACATCAATCCGTCGGGCCTTGAGACCGCCCACCCGCTGGCCGCGCTCGACAGCGGCTACGGCTTCTCCGTGCCCCTGCTGGCCGGCGATCACGTCACCGACGACGCCGGCACCGGCTTCGTCCACACCGCGCCCGGCCACGGCGCCGACGACTTCGAGGTGTGGAAGGCCCACGGTCATCACGAGGTGCCCGACACCGTCGATCCCGACGGGGCCTATTACCCTCACGTCCCCCTGTTCGCGGGCCTGAAGGTGCTGGAGACCGAGGGCAAGAAGACCGGCAAGTTCGGTCCCGCCAATGGCGCGGTGATGGAGAAGCTGATCGAGGCCGGCAACCTCTTGGCGCGCGGGCGACTGGAGCATTCCTATCCGCACAGCTGGCGCTCCAAGGCGCCGATCATCTTCCGCAACACCCCTCAGTGGTTCATCCGCATGGATCAACCCTTGAAGAGCGGCGACACCCTGCGCGAGACGGCGCTGAACGCGATCGACGCCACCGCCTTCCATCCCGTCGCCGGCAAGAACCGCATCCGCTCGATGGTCGAGGGCCGTCCCGACTGGCTGGTCAGCCGCCAGCGCGCCTGGGGCACGCCTCTGGCGATGTTCATCGAAAAACAGACGGGCCAGCCCCTGCATGACCCCGAGGTCGACGCCCGCATCGTCGCGGCCGTCGCCGAACATGGCGCCGACATCTGGTTCACCGCGCCCGACAGCGATTTCCTGGGCGCCCACGACCCGGCTCGCTACGAAAAGGTCGAGGACATTCTGGACGTCTGGTTCGATTCCGGCTCGACCCATGCCTTCACGCTGGACCCGCGCCTGCCGGAAAACGGCTACACCGGCGACCGTCCCGCCCACTGGCCCGCCGACCTCTATCTGGAAGGCTCCGACCAGCACCGTGGCTGGTTCCAGTCGTCCCTGCTGGAAGGCTGCGGCACGCGCGGCCGCGCCCCGTTCAAGGCGGTCCTGACCCACGGCTTCACCCTCGACGAGAAGGGGGAGAAGATGTCCAAGTCCAAGGGCAATACGACCGACCCCCTGACAATCATCAAGGAATCCGGCGCCGACATCCTGCGTCTGTGGGTGGCCCTGGTCGACTATTCGGACGACCAGCGGATCGGCAAACAGATCCTGCAGACCACGGTCGACGCCTATCGCAAGCTCAGGAACACCGTCCGCTATCTGCTGGGCGCCCTGGCCGATTTCGATGAGGCCGAACGCCTGCCGCTGGACCAGATGCCGCCGCTGGAGCGGTTCATCCTGCACCGCCTGCATGAGCTCGACGCTCAGGTCCGCGCCGCCTACGCCGAATACCGCTTCCAGGACGTCGTCCGCCCGGTGCTGGAGTTCTGCGCCGGCGACCTGTCGGCCCTGTATTTCGACATCCGCAAGGACGCCCTGTACTGCGACCGCCCCGACAGCCTGCGCCGTCGCGCCGCCCGCACGGTGATGGACGAGGTCTTCATGCGCCTCACCGCCTGGCTGGCCCCGCTGACGCCCTTCACGATGGAAGAGGCCTGGACCACGCGCTTCCCGGACGCGGGCTCCAACTGCGCGCGGGTCATCCCCGACACCCCGGCCGAATGGCGTAATCCGGCCGAGGCCGAGCGTTGGGCAGAGATCGCCAAGATCAAGAGCATGGTCAACTTGGCGCTTGAACAAGCTAGAAACCTGAAGCGCATCGGTGGTTCTCTAGACGCGCATCCCCTGATTTTCCTTGATCCGAAACTTGGAAAACGTGCTGACGGGAAACCCGCCTATATCGGCGACTTTGAAGCAGAGGGTCTTTCCATCGAGGATTTCGCGGCGGAAGTTTTCGTGACAAGCCTCGCCAGTTTCAAACACGCGCCCGTTCCTGAAGGGGCTGTTCTGCACGAAAACACTCCTCTGGTAGGCGTAGTCATCGGATTGGCCGACCACCCGAAATGCGCCCGCTCGTGGCGCCGCGTCCCCGACGTCGGCTCCGACCCCGTCTACCCCGACCTCTCGGCCCGCGACGCCGATGCGGTTCGGTACTGGGACCAGACGCACGCCTGATCGCACCAAACCGTCTCCTCCCCATGCAAGGGGGAGGGGGACCGCGAAGCGGTGGAGGGGCTCTTGACGTCCCACAGAGGTCGGGGATGCGCGAAGAGCCCCTCCGTCTCTCCGCTGCGCTTCGAGCCACCTCCCCATGACATGGGGAGGAGACGATGCTCAGCCAGCGCAATGACGCTGGTCCATCCGCAGCGATTTCAATCGCTTGCCGATTTATGTCCCCCTTTTCCCGTCCGCGGGGTCAAACGGCCCCATAATGCACCTGTCTCGTCGCATGGAGGGCTCGCCTGGCCTGCGACCTTGCGGCGGCGAGAGCGGAGGGAACGGGGGCGATGGTGAGATCCCATCGCGGCGCCGGGGCTGATCGGTCGGGGAATCGCCCCGGCGTCCGCAGTCGCGTCGCAGGGTCGAGGGGGATACTCGGCCGCACCGGGGATCGGGGATCGCTGCTCCGACCCGCCCGTCGCAGGCTGATGGGGTTAGGCGACAAGACCGCCACCGCTCGGCGCCCCGAGCTTGCAGGCCAACCTTCCGCGCGGAGCGTCACACCCTTCGTCGAAACGGTAATCACATCACAGAACTCCGGGCGAAGGCCCGACGCTCCGCCCAGCCCTCCATCCCCTTCGCAGGCCGAAAGCCGCGAAGACGAAGCCGTTTTCCGTCCCGCGCGACACTGCGTCATCTTGTCAAACCGCGCCTCGCGCCCCAACTGCAAAGCCTACCCAAATCACACCTTCGCTCGCGACAGGAGCCCTGATGCCGCATGCCGACAGCCTGATTCTCACCCTGGTCGGGGGCTTTGTCCTCGCCTTCGTGTTCGGCATGCTGGCGCATCGGCTGAAACTGTCGCCCCTGGTGGGCTATCTCGTCGCGGGCGTGATCGTCGGCCCCTATACCGGCGGTTTCGTCGCCGACACCGAACTGGCGCCGCAACTGGCCGAGATCGGCGTCATCCTGCTGATGTTCGGCGTCGGCCTGCACTTCTCGCCCAAGGATCTGATGCAGGTCCGCAAGGTCGCCATTCCCGGCGCCCTGGTTCAGATCGGCGTCGCCACCGTGCTGGGCTGGGGGCTCGGCCGGTTCGTGCTGGGCCTGGGCGATGTCGAGGCCCTGCTGATGGGCTTCGCCCTGTCCGTCGCCTCGACCGTCGTCCTGCTGCGGGCGCTGGAGGAGCGCAAACAGGTCAAGGGCGAGATCGGCCGCATCGCCGTGGGCTGGCTGATCGTCGAGGATCTGGTCATCGTCATCGCCCTGGTCATGCTGCCCATGGTGCTTGTCCCGGCTGGAACCCAGACGGACTTTGCGGCCCTGGGGGCAGACGTCGGCCTGACCCTGCTCAAGGTCGTGCTGTTCGTCGTCGGCATGCTGGTCGTCGGCGGCAAGGTCATCCCCTGGCTGCTGATCCGCATCGCCCACACCAAGTCGCGCGAACTCTTCACCCTGGGCGTCCTCGCCATCGCCCTGGGCATCGCCTGGCTGGCCTATTTCCTGTTCCATTCCTTCGCGCTGGGAGCCTTCCTGGCCGGCCTGGTGATGAACGCCTCGCCCCTGGGTCACAATGCGGCAGAGCGATCCCTGCCCCTGCGCGACGCCTTCGCCGTGCTGTTCTTCGTTTCGGTCGGCATGCTGTTTGATCCGATGATCGTGGTGCGCCAGCCGTGGGCGGTTCTGGGCGTTTTGGGCATCGTCATCGTCGGCAAGTCGGTCGCTGCCCTGGTCATCGCCAAGACCTTCAAGCTGGATCGCCCGACCGGCTTCACCGTCGCGGCGTCCCTGGCCCAGATCGGCGAGTTCTCCTTCATCCTGGCCGCGCTCGGCGTGTCCCTGGGCGCCATGAGCCGCGAGACCCACGACCTGATCCTGGCCGCCGCCCTGCTGTCCATCTCGCTCAACCCCTTCGTCTTCCTGTTCACCGACCGGATGGGCGGAAAGCCGAAGCCGCCTGCGGCCGGCGCGATCCGCCCCGCAGCGGCGGACGGCCCGATCACGGATGCGGTCGCGGCGCCCTGAGCCCCTTTCCGCGCCGTCCGCCGCCCGCTATCGTCCGCTCATGGACAAAATCGCCGCAGATCAGGCCGTCCTTCACTATGGCGACGGCGAGTTCGCCGTCTTGAAGCCCGGCCGCTTCGTGCGCTGCGCCGTCACGGACAAACCGATCCCGCTGGAAGTCCTCCGCTACTGGAGCCCCAGCCGCCAGCAGCCCTATTTCGGGCCCGCCGAATTCCTCGCGGCCCAGCAGGGCGCAAAATGATCTTGTCGCGCCGCGCCCTTCTGACCGGCGCGGGCGCCAGCCTGATCGCCGCCCCGCTGATGGCTGAGGACAGCAACGTCCTGCCGCTGGCCTTGAACGGCGCCTGGCGTCAGGGCGGCTACGCCTTCGGTCGCACCGCGCCGCGCGCCCTGATCTTCGTCGACGGCGAGGCTCTGACGACCGCCTCGGCCGCCGGCCTCTTCGTGATCGGCTTCGACCGCGACGCCGGTCCAACCACCCAGGTCGAAGCCCGGTCCGGCGACCGGTCCGCCCGACGCACGCTCGCCATCGCCCCCTACGCCTTCCCGTCAACCAGCGTGAACGGCCTGCCGCCCTCGACCGTCGAGCCCAGCGATCCCGCCCTCCTGGCCCGCATCCAGCAGGAGATCGCGCTGAAGACCGAGGGCTTCGCCAGCCGCATCGACACCGACGACTTCAAGGACGGCTTCGTCTGGCCGCTGGAGAGCTACCGGGTCTCCAGCGCCTGGGGCGCTCAGCGCGTCCTGAACGGCACGCCCGCCCGGCCCCATTACGGCATCGATCTCGCCGCGCCGCAGGGCAGCGTCATCCGCGCCCCCGCCAACGGCCGCATCGCCTTCGTGCGCCCCGATATGCATTTCGAGGGCGGCCTGACCCTGGTCGACCACGGTCAGGGCCTGAACAGCTGCTATCTGCACCAGTCGCGGCTGGATGTGGCGCTGGGTCAGCGCGTCCGGCGCGGCGATCCGCTGGGCCGCGTCGGAATGACCGGCCGCGCCACCGGCCCGCACCTGTGCTGGCGCATGAAATGGCGCGATCGCAACCTTGACCCGTCGCTGATGGTCGGCGCGCAGGCTCCAGAAACCCTCGCCTGATCAAGGGCTCCTCTTGCGAGACTACGCATATCCCCTTAGCCTCGCGCCAATCTCTGGCAGGCCCCGATGATCTCACTGAAATCGCTGAACGTCCTGCTCGTGGACGACAATCAGAACATGCGCGCGATCGCTGCCGCCGTGTTGCACTCGGCCGACATCCGCAACGTCTATGAGGCGGCCGAGGGCGCGACCGCCTTCGACCTGCTGCGTCGCCACGCGATCGATCTGGCCATCGTCGATTTCAACATGTTCCCGCTGGACGGCGTCGAGTTCACCCGCCTGGTCCGCACCAGCCCCGACAGCCCCAATCCGCATCTGCCGATCATCATGATGACCGGCCATTCCGAACGCAGCCGCGTCTACGAGGCCCGCGACGCCGGGGTGACCGAGTTCATCGTCAAGCCGATCACCGCCAAGGCCGTGCTGGATCGGCTGAACGCCGTCATCATGAAGCCGCGCCCCTTCATCAAGGCCGATGGCTATATCGGCCCCTGCCGTCGGCGCCGCGATACGCCCGACTACGCTGGGCCTTACCGTCGAGGGTCGGACGCCTCGCGGTCCAACGCCGCATAGACCTTGTCCGGCCAACGCTTGTGGACCCAGAACCAGTCCACGGGATGCTCTCTGACCCGGTCCTCGACGAAGCGATTGGCGGCCTGGATGCCGGCCAGCGTATCGGCCGCCTTGTCATCGCTTTGATTGACCACGATCGGCTCGTGCGCCGTCACTCGAAACCGCACGCCCGGCAGCCGCACCACCGACAGCGGCAGCATGACGGTATCGAACTTCAACGCCAGTCTCGCCGCTCCAGGCGAGGCGTTCACCGGCTGACCAAAGAACTCCACCTCCGGCCCCTGATTGTATTTCTGATCGACCAGCAGGGCGATGGAATCGCCGCGCTTCATCCCCGCCATCAGCTCGCGTGTCCCATCGCCCTTGGGCGCGAACAGGCGGATGCCGTATCGCTCCCGGCTCTGGCGGATCAGGGCGTCGACGTACGGATTATTGGCGGCGCGATAGGTCACCTGACACGGCACGCCCGCCGCCATGATCACCGCCGCCATCACCTCGAAGTTGGCCAGATGGCCCGAGATCAAAACGGCCGGCTTGCCGCTGTCGCGCAGGGCGTGCAGCCGCTCCATCCCGACCACCTCGACCCGCCCGCCTTCGGGCGTCAGATGATCCATGACCGCCAGCTCCGCGAAGGTCCGGCCCGTCTGATCCCACTGCGCCAGGGTGAGGGCCTCGCGCTCATCGCTCGGCATGTCGGGAAAGGCGATGCGGAGGTTTCGCATCACCGTCTTCTGCGTGCCGGTCAGCGGCCCCAGGGTGCGCAGCAGCCAGCCGCCCAACCCCGACGCCCGCTCGACACCCAACAGGCGCAGAAAACCGAACAGCGCCTGAAAGCCGAAGGCCTCCAGGCGCCATGCGAAATCCTGTCGCCAATCGCTACTCTTACCAGGCAATCGTCAATCCACCGTCCACCACGAGGGTCTGGCCGGTCACATAGGCCGACGCAGGGCTGCACAGATAGACCGCCGTCCCTGCGATTTCATCGGGCTGACCGATCCTTTTCAGCGGCGCCGGCTCGGTGACCTGTTTCAGCAGCTCGGGATTCTCCCACAGATATTTGGCGAAATCGGTCTGGACCAATCCAGGCGCGATGCAGTTGACCCGCACGTTCGACGGCCCCCACTCCACCGCCAGGTTGCGCACCAGCTGCATGTCCGCCGCCTTGGAGATGTTGTAGGCGCCGATCAGGGCGTTGCCGCGAAGCCCGCCGATGGACGAGATCACCAGGATCGCCCCGTCCTTGCGCTCCACCATCTGCGGCGCGACCATCTGGATAAGCCAGTGGTTCGAGATGACGTTATTCTGCAGGATCTTTTCGAACTGGTCGTCGGCGATGCCCGCCATCGGCCCGGCGTAGGGATTGGTCGCGGCGTTACAGACCAGAATGTCGATCTGGCCGAAGGCGGCGTTGGTCTCATCGACCAACCGCTGCAAATCTTCCTTCGAGGCGATGTTGGCCGGCACCGCGATGGCGCGCGGTTCATCGGCCTTGGCGCCGTACTTGCCGTTGATCTCGGCGGCGACCTCGTCGCACGGCCCGGCCTTGCGCGACGAGATGACGACCTTGGCGCCGTGTTCGGCCAGCCGTTCGGCGATGGCCTTGCCGATTCCCCGCGACGAGCCGGTGATGATTGCGACCTTGCCGGTCAGATCGAACAGTTCCATTGCGTTTCCCGTAGGTTTGGCGGGGATATTTGCAGCCCCGCTCTAGCCGAATGACATTGATAGCCTGATACTCAGGCGATTCCATCCGGGAGTGGCCGACCGCCAGCCGATGCGCAACGTAACAACGGGCTTTCTCTACTTCGCCTATCTGTTCCTCGGCATGACCGTGGGCGCCTTCCTGTGGCGCGCGGGCTTAGGGATCGGCGCAGGCGTTGCCGGAACGCTCGGCGCACTCGGGCTGCTGGGCGCCTTCCACGGCATCGTCACCGGCATCACCGAGCGCCGCGTCCTGAAGAAGGAAATAGGTCAGGTCCGCGAGGCCCACCGCCTGCTCGCCGATGCGATGGAATCGACCCAGGGCGCCCTGACCGAACTGGCGCACGCCATCGAGACCGGCGTCCTGTCCGACACCGACGCCCTGACCGGCGAGGTCCGCATGCTGGAATCCCTCGTCCAGCAGATGAGCGAAAGCATCGACGAACGCCTGGCCGCCGCGCCCCATATCGGCGTCGAGACCTTCGAGGGCCGTCGCATGGCGCAGTCGAATGTCCTGCTGCGCACCATTCACGAGGCGCTCAGCGAAGGCCGCGTCGATCTGTATCTGCAGCCGGTCGTCTCCCTGCCCCAGCGCCGGACGATCTTTTACGAGAGCTTCACCCGGCTGCGCGACGCCACCGACCGCGTCATGATGCCGGCGGAATACCTGTCCCTGGCCGAGGGCGAGGGCCTGGTGCCGGCGATCGACAATCTGCTGCTGTTCCGCTGCGCCCAGATCGTGCGGCGGCTGGCGCGTCAGGATCGCAAGGTCGGCGTCTTCTGCAACGTAGCCCTGACCTCGCTGGGCGACGAGACCTTCTTCCCGCAGTTCCTGGACTTCCTCAGCGAGAACCGCGACCTGAACCAGGCGCTGATCTTCGAACTGGGTCAGGCGACTTTCGACGCGCGCGGCGCCATCGAGGCGCGCAACATGGCCAAGCTGGCCGACCTGGGCTTCCGCTTCTCGCTGGACAAGGTGCAGACGCTGGACCTCGACTTCGCCGATCTGCAACGCTCGGACGTCAAATTCATCAAGGTCGCGGCCGACCTCATGATCGAGCAACTGCTGGACCTGGACGGCGGCGCCCCCTTACGCTCCATGCCCGACATCCAGGCGGCCGACTTCGCCGCCCTGACCCGCCGCTATGGCGTCGAGGTCATCGCCGAAAAGGTCGAGAACGAACGCCAGGTCGTCGACATTCTCGAACTGGACGTCGGCATGGGCCAGGGTCACCTGTTCGGCGAACCCCGCGCCATCAAGGAACAGGTGCTGGCCGAGACCGACCCCCCGGCCGAGTTCCTGCGCTCCACCCTGCGCAGCGCCGAGCAGCGTCGCCGGTTCAGCTAAAACAGTCCGTCTCCTCCCCACTCCGTGGGGAGGTGGCACGGCGCGCCTTTGCGCCGTGACGGAGGGGCTTCTCCCCATCGCAGGCGCCGAGCCCGCTTCAAGAACCCCTCCACCGCTTCGCGGTCCCCCTCCCCATTTCATGGGGAGGAGACTTTCGCCTCTGCGTCCTAGCCGCTACCAACGTCCCATGACCCTCCCCCACGCCCTGCCCCACCTCGACGCCGTCGCCGGCGATTACGACATCCTGCTCTGCGACGTCTGGGGCGTGATCCATAATGGCCGCGAAAGCTGGCCTGGGCCTTGCGAGGCGCTGACCCGGTTCAACCGCGAGGGCGGCCACGTCGTGCTGATCTCCAACTCGCCCCGCCCGGCCTCGGACGTGATCGCTCAGCTGGACGGGCTGGGCGTGCCGCGCGAGGCATGGAAGGCCTTCGTCACCTCCGGCGACGCGACCCGCGCCGAACTGGCCAAGCGCGCGCCGGGTCCGGCCTGGATCGTCGGCCCCGAACGTGACGCGCCGCTGTACGCGGGTCTTGGCCTCGAGCGCGCCGCGTCGCCTGAGGACGCCGCGTTCATCTCCGTCACCGGCCCGGTGGACGACACGGTCGAGACGCCCGAAGACTACCGTGAGCGGTTCGCCGTCGGTGCCGCACGCGACATCGAACTGATCTGCGCCAATCCCGATCGCGTCGTGCAGCGCGGCGACCAGCTGATCTACTGCGGCGGATCGCTGGCCGACCTCTATGAATCGCAGGGCGGCCGGGTCGTGATGGCGGGCAAGCCCTTTGCCCCGATCTACGATCTGGCGATCAAGGAGGCGGAAGGCTTGCTGGGCCGCTCCGTCGATCGCTCGCGCGTCCTGTGCATCGGCGACGGCGTCGTCACCGACGTGATGGGCGCAAACGTGCAAGGGCTCGACTGCCTGTTCATCGCCCAGGGCATCCACGGCGACCAAGCCAAGGGCGAAGACGGCGCGCTTGACCCTGCCCGCGCCGCAGCCCTGCTGAAGGCGGAAACGACCTATGCGCGATACGCCGCGCTCGAACTGAACTGGTAAGGCTCGCCATTTTGTCGCACCGCCGCTAAAGCCTCATCCATGGTCGAATTGGTTCAGCAGCATCCGTCCGGTGGTTACATCCTGGACGAACTTCACATCGGCATGGCGGCCGAGAAAATCGTCGTCGCGACGGAGGACCGCATTCGGCTGTTCGCCGAGGCCTCCGACGACTTCAACCCGGTGCATCTGGACGAGGCCTTCGCCTCCAAGACCGCCTATCGCGGCCGGATCGCCCACGGCCTGCTCAGCGCCTCGTTCGGATCGGCCGTGGTCGGCACCATCCTGCCGGGCGCCGGCTCGATCTACATCTCCCAGACCCTGGCCTTCCATCAGCCGGTGCGGATCGACGACGTCGTGCGCATCCTGATCACCGTGATCGAGGTCGAGCCCGAGAGCGCGCGGGTCAAACTCAGCTGCGAAGGCTTCGTCGGCGAGTCCATGATCATGGACGGCGTCGCGGTCGTCCGCGTCCCCCGCCGGCGCAAACCGTCCCAGCGTTGATGCAGATTGCGCGTATTTGGCGCGACTGGCGCGAGGTGCCGGACGCGCTGAAGGGCGCGGCGGTCGCCGTCGGCGCCTTCGACGGCGTGCATCGCGGGCATCAGGCCGTCATCGCCGGCGCACGTGACGCAGCAGAACGGCTGGGCGCGCCGCTGGGCGTCGTCAGCTTCGACCCCCATCCCCGCCGCTGGTTCCAGAAGGACGCTGCGCCCTTTCGACTGATGACGGCCGACCAGATGGCCGAGGCCCTGGCGCCGCTGGGCGTCGACATCCTGTATCTTCTGCCCTTTGACGCCGAGATGGCCGGCATGACCGACGCCGCCTTCGCCGAACGAGTGCTGGCCGAGGGTCTGGGCATCCGCCACGCCGCCGTCGGCTTCGACTTCACCTTCGGCAAGGGCCGATCCGGCTCGCCCGAGGCCTTGCGCGCCTACGGCGAGAGGCTGGGCTTCACTGTCTCGGTCGCCGAACGGCTGGATGACGCGGACGGGCTGAAACTGTCGTCAAGCGCCGTGCGCGAGGCCCTGAAGGCCGGCGACATGGCCCGCGCCGCCGCCATCCTGGGCCGCCCCTTCGCTATTCGGGGCGAGGTGATCCATGGCGACAAGCGCGGCCGCACCATCGGCGTGCCGACGGCCAATATCGCGCTCGGCGACTACATGCGCCCCGCCTACGGCGTCTATGCGACCCGCAGCCGATTGCCGGACGGACGGGTGATCGACGGCGTGGCCAGCCTGGGCGTGCGTCCTATGTATGCGCTGGAAACTCCGCTGATGGAGGTCTGGCTGTTCGACTTCGACGGCGACCTCTACGGCCAGACGCTGGACACGGAGTTGGTCGCCTGGCTGCGTGGCGAGGAAACCTTCGACGGTCTCGACGCCCTGAAGGCCCAGATCGACGCCGATGCCGCCGCGGCGCGGGCCGTCCTCAGCCACTCATAGAGGCCGAAGCTCCGCCGCAAACCGCTTCCAGTTCTGCACATAATGTTCGGCCGACATCTGCAGCACGGCGATGTGCGCCGGGTCACGTTCCCGCACCACCTTGCCGGGCTGGCCCACGACCAGACTGTTGTCCGGGATGATCTTGCCTTCTGTGATCAGCGCATTGGCCCCGATGATGCAGTTCCGGCCGATCTTGACGCCGTTCAGCACCACCGCCCCGATGCCGATCAGGCTGTAGTCCCCGACGTCGCAGCCATGCAGCATGGCCTTGTGTCCCACCGTCACGCCGCGCCCCAGCGTCAGCGGCGACCCCATGTCGGTGTGCAGCACGCTGCCGTCCTGGATGTTGCTGTCAGGCCCCACTGTGATCGGATCGTTGTCCCCGCGCAGCACGGCGCCGAACCAGACACTGGCGTTGGGGTGGAGAATCACATTTCCTATCACCGATGCGCTTGGCGCCACCCAGTATTCGCCCTGCGGCGGAAGCTGCGGTTTGCTGTCGCCCAAAGCGTAAATGGTCATCTGTACACCGCCTAATCTTTGAAAAACGAGGGCTTTAACGGATCGCTAACCACGATAGCATCATTCTGTTGATGCGATTCGTGGGTCGCCATTTCGGCCCCGGATCCGAAACCGGATCAAGCCCGATCCGGTCATCTACTCGGGGCTTTCGCGTGGCGCGTTGGGATCCTGGTTCGGTTGTTCGGCGGCGGGCGCACCCCGTTGCAGACGGCCCTGCTGTCGATCCGGGCCGCTCCTCTGCAGGCCGCGACCTCTTCCTCCCCAAGACCATCCAAGGCGGTGCCCGTTCGGGTCCGCCTTTTTTCATGCCCTGGAGGCGTCCATGACCAAGCGTGCTGCAACCAAGCGTCAAACGCGTGAACACGGAATCCTGGATTCGCGTGATTTCATGGAGGAGTCGAAAGTTCGTCGGCTTCACGCGCCCCACAATGAACGATCGGGTTGGTCGCCCTATCCCTCGAATGACGACCGTGACCAAGGCTATCTGAAGACGCTGAAGCCCAAGTCTGAGGGCCAGGGCGAACTGATGGAGGCTATCGACCACCACAACCTGGTCATGGCGCTGGGTCCCGCAGGCACCGGCAAGACCTACCTCGCCGTCGCCAAGGCGGTCGAGGCGCTGGAGGCGGGCAAGGTCGGCCGCATCGTCCTGAGCCGCCCTGCGGTCGAGGCCGGCGAATCCATCGGCTTCCTGCCCGGCGACATGGAGGACAAGCTGGCCCCCTATCTGCGCCCGCTCTACGACGCCCTGTCCGATCGTCTGTCGATGAAGCGGGTCAAGGCGCTGATGGCTGAGGGCCTGATCGAGATCGCCCCGGTCGGCTATATGCGCGGCCGCACGCTGAACAACGCCTTCATCGTCGTGGACGAGGCGCAGAACTGCACCTACGTCCAGCTCAAGATGTTGCTGACCCGCCTGGGCTGGCATTCGACCATGGTGGTGACCGGCGATCCGCAGCAGTCGGACCTGCTGCCCGGCATCTCGGGCCTGTCGGACATCTCGGCGCGACTGGAGGCCGTACCCGACATCGCCGTGGTGCGTCTGGCCGAGCGCGACATCGTCCGTCACCCGCTGGTCGCCTCGATGATCGGCGTGCTCTGAAGACTTGGCTTAGTCGTCATTCCGGGGCTGAGCGTAGCGAAGAACCCGGAACCCAGGGCCGCACGCTCGACTCTATGCGTTCAACGCTGGGTGCGAACCACCTGGGTTCCGGGTTCATCCTGCGGACGCCCCGGAATGACGGCGAGGGACGATCTGACGGCTTGGACCAAACGCCCATTGTCCCCCGCCGCGCTCACCCGCTAAAGGTCGGCTCGCGGCTGATGAGGGATTTCGATGCGCGTAGCGATGATTGGGACGGGCTATGTGGGCCTGGTGTCCGGCGCCTGTTTCGCCGACTTCGGCCATGTCGTCACCTGCATCGACAAGGACCCGTCCAAGATCGAGCGGCTGGAGCGGGGCGAAATCCCGATCTATGAGCCGGGGCTGGATGATCTGGTCGCCGCCAATGTACGCGAAGGCCGGCTGTTCTTCACACTGGACGGTGCCGAGGCCATTCGCCGGGCCGACGCCGTCTTCATCGCCGTGGGCACGCCGACACGCCGGGGCGACGGCCATGCCGACCTGTCTTACGTCCACGCCGCCGCCGAGGAGATCGCCGGCCTGATCGAAGGCTTCACGGTCGTCGTCACCAAGTCGACCGTCCCTGTCGGCACGGGCGACGAAGTCGAGGCGATCATCCGCAAGACCAATCCGAAGGCCGACTTCGCCGTCGTCTCCAACCCCGAATTTCTGCGTGAAGGCGCCGCGATCGGCGACTTCAAACGTCCCGACCGCGTCGTCATCGGCATCGACGACATGACCGGCGACACCGGCGGCCGAGCGCAGAAGGTCATGAGCGAACTCTATCGTCCGCTGAACCTGAACGAGAGCCCACTGCTGTTTGTGGGCCGTCGCACGTCCGAGCTGATCAAATACGCCGCCAACGCCTTCCTGGCGATGAAGATCACCTTCATCAACGAGATGGCCGACCTGTGCGAAGCCGTCGGCGCCGACGTCCAGCAGGTCGCGCGCGGCATCGGCCTGGACAAGCGTATCGGCTCGAAATTCCTGCACGCCGGCCCCGGCTACGGCGGCTCGTGCTTCCCCAAGGACACTATCGCCCTGGTCCGCACCGCCCAGCAATACGGCGCGCCGACAAAGCTGATCGAGGCCACGGTCGAGGTCAACGACGCCCGCAAGAAGGCCATGGCCGACCGCGTCGCCGCAACCCTGGGCACCAGCGTCCAGGGCAAGACGGTCGCCCTCCTGGGCCTGACGTTCAAGCCGAACACCGACGACATGCGTGACGCCCCGTCGCTGGACATTGCGCCTGCTCTGATCGCCGCCGGCGCGACCGTCCAGGCCTTCGATCCCGAAGGCATGCATGAGGCCGCCAAGCTGTTGCCGGACATCCAGATGAAGGACAGCGCCTATGACGCCGTCGTCGGCGCCGACGCCGTGGTCCTCGTCACCGAATGGGACCAGTTCCGCGCTCTGGATCTGGACCGCATCAAGCTGCTGATGAAACAGCCGGTCCTGGTCGATCTGCGCAACATCTATCGGCCCGAGGACATGAAGAGCCGAGGCTTCCGCTACATGGGCATCGGGCGCGGCTGATGGGCGCGCCGATCCTCGTCACGGGCGCGGCCGGCTTCATCGGCATGCACGTCGCCGAGCGTCTGCTGGACCGTGGCGAGCAGGTAATCGGCGTCGATGTCTTCAACGACTACTACGATGCGCGCCTGAAGGCCGCCCGCGCCGCCCGGCTGGAAGGGCTAGACGGCTTCAAGATGGTCCGCGCCGACATCGCCGACCACGCGCAGATGCGCGCCCTCGTTTCAGACGCCGGGGTCAAGCGGATCGTCCACCTCGCGGCCCAGGCCGGGGTGCGCTATTCGCTTGAGAACCCCTTCGCCTATGAGCGGTCCAACCTGGCCGGCCATCTGTCGATGCTGGAGGCCGCGCGGCACAATGAGGTGACGCACCTGGTCTATGCCTCGTCCAGTTCGGTCTATGGCGACCGGCCGCTAGAAGGGTCGGGCTTCCGAGAGGACGATCCGACCGTCCACCCGGTGTCGCTCTACGCCGCGACCAAACGCTCGTGCGAACTGATGAGCCAGAGCTACGCCAGGCTTTATGGCTTTCCGCAGTCGGGCCTGCGGTTCTTCACCGTCTATGGCCCTTGGGGCCGGCCTGACATGGCCTATTTCAGCTTCACCCAGAAGATCGTGCGTGGCGAGCCGATCGAGGTCTATGGCGAAGGCAAGATGGCGCGCGACTTCACCTACATCGACGACATCGTCGACGGCGTGGTTGCCATTCTGGACCGTCCCCCGGCTCAGGGCGTGCATGAAATCTACAACATCGGCGACAGCCAGCCCGTCGGCCTGATGGAGATGATCTCCACCCTGGAAAACGCGCTGGGCGTCAGCGCGAACAAGATCATGCGGCCGATGCAGCCCGGAGACGTCACCGCCACCTATGCGGACATTTCCAAGCTGAACGCCCTGTGCGGTTATCAGCCCAAGGCCCCGTTGAAGATCGGACTGGAAAAGTTCGTCGCCTGGTGGCGTCAATACGAGAACGGTTGACGCAAGAAGGCTGGGGGGCCGATGCGACGCGAAATCCTGCCGGCCGGCGTCGTCCTGATAATGTCCGGCGCAACCGACGCCTCGGCTCAGGCTTTGCGGTCGGCGCAAGACGCGCAAATCGACCTCTTCGTTCGCAACCGTGCGGTCGCCGTGCGTGATCGGTCGCAACCCGCCTACGACCCGCTCGGCATCCGGGCCGGCGGCTTCACGGCCTTTCCCCGGCTTCAGTGGGGCGTCGTCCATGACGACAACATCTTCGCGGCCGAGGACAACCGTCAGCCTGCAACGACCTTGCGCCTGACGCCTGAAGTCGTCGTCCGATCCAACTGGTCGCGCCACGCGTTTGAAACCCGCGCCCGCGCCGAGATCGACCGCAACCTCGACTTCGACAGCGAGAACACGACCGACTGGAGCCTGGGCGGCGCCGGCCGTCTCGACATCGTTCGAGGCGTCGACATCACCTTGGCCGCCGACTACGCCCGCGATCACGAGGCCCGCACGGCCGCCGGGGCCGGCCCCGTCGCTCGACGCCCGATCGCCTTCGAGTTGGCCTCCGCCTCGCTCGCGGCGACGCGCACGCGGGGTCGATTGCGCCTCTCGGCCGACGCCGCCGTTCTTCGCTATGACTACCTCGATGGACTGAGCGACGCCGGCGCCGTCATCGAACAGGACGACCGGGATCGCACAGCCGTCCGCCTGACCGGCCGCGCCGACTACGCCCTCTCACCCGCCACGGCCCTGTTCTTTCAGCTCGCCCGCGACGACCGCCGCTATCACACGGTGGCAGGGTCGCCCGAACGATCCTCTTCCGGCCACGAAGCCTTGGCTGGCGTGGACTTCGAGCTGGGCGCGCTGATCCGGGGCCAGGTCGCCGCCGGATACATCCGCCAGAATTTCCACGATCCAGCCTATGGCGATCTCGACGGCTTCGGCGGTCGTGCGCGCCTGTCGTGGTTCCCCACCCAACTGACGACTCTGACCGCCACCGCCACGCGCAGCGTCGAGGACACCGGCGTGATCGGCGCGGCCGGCGCTCTGCGCACCGACGTGTCGATCGGCGCGGACCACGAACTCCTGCGCAACTTGGTCCTTACGGCGGAAACGGCGTGGAGTGAGGACGACTACAACGGCCTCGGCCGCACCGACACCCGCTTTACCGCTGGTTTCAGCGTCATCTATCGCCTCAACCGTCGCTATGGCCTGACCGCCGGTCTGACCTATCTCGACCAATCCTCGTCCGGCGCGGTTGCAGGACCGAGCTATCGCTCAACCCGCCTGTCCGCCGCGGTCGTCTCGCAATTCTGACTGCACGGCCACAGCGCGAAGATTGACAACCTGAAGGCATCATCGCAGGACTGGACGGGACGACCACCGTTCGATGGCGCGATGACCCACCACGACCCCGCGATCGGCGGTCCCGGCCAGCCGGCGGACGACGCCTTCGACCTCCACGCTTTGATCGCCGCCTTCCGCCGTCGTCTCGGCCTGTTCAGCGCCGTCGCAGCCGCTGTCTGCCTGATCGTGCTGGCGCTGATGCTGGGCCAGCCGCCGGTCTATACCGCCATCGCCAATCTTCAGATCAATACCCGCAAGGCACAGGTCGTGGCGGGTCAGGCCGTGCTGTCGGCGCTCGACGCCGAGGCGGCCATCGTCGACACCGAGGTCGAGGTTCTGAAGTCACCCCAGCTCGCCGCTCAGGTCGTGGAGACGCTGGATCTGATCCGCGATCCCGAGTTCAACGCCCGCCTGCGATCCTCGCCACTCGCCAGGCGCCTGCCGCGCGCCACGCCTGCGCCGACCGATGCTGAGATCGAGCGGCAGCAGGTGATCGACGCCGTCCGGCGGCGCCTGACCGTGCGCCGCGTCGGCCTGACCTATTCGATGGCGGTCGGCTTCACCTCCGAAAGTCCGACCAAGGCGGCCCGCATCGCCAACGCCTTCGCCGACGCCTATCTCCAGTCTCAACTCACCGCCAAGTTCGACGCTAACGCCCAGGCCAACACCTTCCTGGGCGCTCGGCTGGAAGATCTGCGCCGCCAGGTCGAGGCCGCCGACGCGGCCGTCTCAGCCTACCGGATAGAAAACGGCCTGCTCAGCGCCCAGGGCGCAACCCTGACGGAGCAGGAGATCTCGGCCTACAACCAGCAACTCGCCTTGGCCCGCGCGCAGCAGGCCGAACAGGACGCCCGCCTGCGCACCGCCCGCGCCCAGATGGCGGCCGGCTCCAACGGCGACGATGTGGGCGAGGCCCTCACATCCCCCGTGGTTCAGAACCTGCGCGCCCAGCGTGCCGCGATCAGCACGCGCGTCGCGGACCTTTCTGTCCGCTACGGCCCTTTGCACCCCGACCTGATCCGCGCCCGTCAGGAGCTGTCCGACATCGACGCCCAGATCCAGGCCGAGATCCGCCGTGTCGTCTCCAACCTGGACGCCCAAGCCCAGGTCGCCCGCCAACGCGCCGCCTCGGTGCAGTCCAGCCTGGACGCCGCGCGCGGCGCGCTGGCCGACAACAACGCCGCCTCGGTGCGCCTGCGCGAACTGGAAGGCGAGGCCGAGGCCGCCAGCGCCATCTACCGCGCCTTCCTGGATCGCTATCGCGAGACCAGCGCCCAGACCGGGGTCGAGCAGGCGGACGCCCGCATCGTGTCGCGCGCCACGCCTCCGACCGAGCAAAGCGCACCGAACCTGATGATCAGCCTTGCACTCGGCCTGATGCTCGGCGCGGCGGCGGGAACCGGCGCCGTCATCATCGCCAACGCCATGCAGACCGGCCTCAGCGGCCCCGACGATATCGAACGCAGGCTGGGCGTCGGGGCCATCGGCGCCGTTCCGCTGGCTTCATCGGTGGCGACGGCGGAGGATCAGACGCTGCATCCGATCGATCTCGTCGTCCAACGCCCGCTGTCGGTCTTTGCCGAGGCTTTCCGAGCGCTGCGCACCTCGATCACCCCCATCGTCAGCGTCGTGGGCGAACCGTCCGCGCGCATCGTCGCCGTCACCTCCGCCCTGCCCGGCGAAGGCAAGACCACCACAGCCGTCTGTCTGGCCCGCGTCGCCGCGCGCTCCGGCGGACGCGTTCTCTTGATCGACGGCGACCCGCGTCGGCGCGGCGTGACGCGAATGCTGGGCCTGAACCCAGATCACGGCCTGGCCGAGGTCCTGCATGGCGCAGCGGCCTGGCGAAACGTCCTGGTGCTGGACCCGGCCTCTGGCGCGCAGGTTCTGCCCCTGTCGGGATCAGGCCTGTCGGCCGATGACCTGTTCGGCGTCCCGCCGATGACTGCCCTGCTCGACGAACTGCGTCAGGCCTTCGACCTGATCGTCATCGACACCGCGCCTGTCTTGGTCCTCGCCGACGCCCGTATCCTGGCGGCCAAGGCCGACAGCGTCGTCCTGCTCGCCCGCTGGCGAAAGACCCCCCCACGCGCCGTCGCCGCCGCGATCCGCATCCTCAGCCAATCCGGCGTTCGCCTTTCCGGCGTCACCCTCAGTCAGGTCGATGTCCGGGCGCAGGCCGGGCAGCACTACGGCCATCACGACTACGGCTATCGGGCCTATCGCAAATACTACGCCGCCTGATGTGGACGGAAAGTCAGCGCCCTCAGCCTTCTCGCCATTCGCTCAACGTCTTGCCCTCGGCGTCCTCGAAGGCGACGCGGTCGAGTTGAACGGCGCCGATGCAGACCGGCCTTTGATCCGCGTCCACGGCGCGGCAGCGAATGGCGCGACCGTCCGCGAACGCGGTCATTCGTCCCTCAAGCACCAGGCGATAGCCTTTCGCGGACGGCATCAAAGGCTGGTCGCCTTCGGCGCGCAGCGTCGCCTCATAGGCCCGGCCGTTGCGCCGGACAGTCCTGGACCCGCCTTCTTTGAAAACAGCCGCCAAGCCCATGGTCTGGGCCGCCGATGGGGCTTCAGGCGAGGCGCCCCCCTGGATCGCCGGACAGGTGTCGACGCGCAGCCAGGGGCGGGCCAACCAGAAGCCCTCGGCCGCTTCCCAGGTTTCAGCGTCACCCGCGATCAACGCCGATTGCGACCAGTCGCCGGGCGTCAGCGCCAGTTTCGCGCTCTCTCGATCCTCGCTCCATGTCACTGTCGCCAAACCGGCTTGCGACGGTCCATTCACGGCGGGACCACCACAGCCGAAGGCCTGGCGCACGACGAAACGTCGGCCGGCCAGAGACGCGCCTGCGACCTCCTGCCCGGCGGCGAATGCAGAGGCGGCGATGTCCATGGCCTGAAGCAGGCTTGCGCGGTCCAGGATTGGCGCGGGTGCCACGGTCACGACCGGCGTCTGCGCCGGCTCCGCAACAGGCGCGCTTGCTGCGGTCGGCTCACGCTGGCAGGCGCTTAGAAAAATGAGGGACGCCGCAAGCGCGACGACCCATGAACGAGGCGATGCAATCGGTTCGAGCATGGAACCACCCTAGCACGTGAACCGCTGACAGGGAGCCGATCTTACGAAATTGGTTGACGCGAGAGACGGGGGACGGTCTGCACGGCATCATGACTTTCGATCAGATCGCGGCGCTCGCCGTTCTTGTCGGCGTTGTCGGCGTCCTCATTCATGGCAAGGTCCGAGCCGATGTCGTCGCCCTGACCGGTGCGGCGGTGCTGCTGTTGCTGGGTGTCGTTCGGCCCGTCGAGGTCCAGGGCGCCTTCGCCAGCCCCGCAGTCATCGCTCTCGCCGGTCTTTTCGTCATCGCCTACGCCATCGAGCTGTCGGGCCTGCTTGGCTGGTTGATCCGCCAGGCCACGCAGCTCGCCTCGAGGATCGGCGCCAGGGGCATCTGGATCGTCATCGGCCTTTTTGGATCGGTCGGCGGCTTCTTGAACAATACGCCGGTCGTGGTGCTGGCTGCGCCGGTGATCCGCGACGTGGCCCAGTCGCTTCGGCTGTCTCCCAAACGTTTTCTGATGCCTTTGAGCCATGTCACCGTCATGGGCGGGCTGCTGACCCTGATCGGCACCTCGACCAACCTCTTGGTCAATGACATGGCGCGCAACGCGGGACAGCCCGTCTTCGGTCTGTTTGAGATCACCCCCGTGGGTCTGGCGATCGCCGTCGTCGGCGGCCTGTGGCTGTATTTCGTCGGTGCGCGTCAACTCGGCCGGTCCGTCGCCATGGATGAGGCGGAAGCCGCGCGACTGGCGGAGATGGAGGAGGCGCGGCAACGCGCCGAAGCCGAAGCAATTTCAAAACGCCGGCGACGCCTGCCGTTCGGCCTTCCCCGTCTTGGCGGATCCCGCAATCAGGCCGATGGCTCCGGCGACGCGCATCTGGGCGACATTGATCTGTACAGCGCGGCGGACCGGCCGTTCCGTCTTCGCCCGGCGATGATCGCCTTGGGGATCTTCGTTCTGGTGATCATCTCGGCTGCGCTCGGCTGGGCGCCCATCGCCGCCTCCGCCTTCGCCGGCGCTGTCGCCTTGATCCTGCTTCGGGTCATTACGCCCGAAGAAGCCTACGCCGGACTGAGGCCCGAAATCCTGCTGCTGATCGCGGGAATGGTGGTTGTCGGCACGGCGATCGAGGTGACCGGTCTGGCCTCCGCCGGCGCCGACCGTCTGATCGGGTTCATCCGTCCGCTCGGCCCGCTCGGGGCGTTGATCGTGCTGTACGGCGTGACCCTGTTCGCCACCGAACTGCTATCCAATGCGACCGTCGCGGTCCTGATCACGCCCATCGCCGTGGCCTTGGCCGAAAGCCTGGGCGTCGATCCCCGCCCCTTCCTGGTCTGCGTTATGATGGCGGCCTCGGCGGCCTTCGCCACCCCCTTCGGCTATCAGACCAATGTGCTGGTCTTCAACATGGGCGGCTACAGCTACATGGACTTCGTGCGCGTCGGCCTGCCTCTGAACCTGATCACCTGGGTCGCCGCCATGGTGGCCATCCCGATCTTCTTCCCGTTCTGAACACCCGCCCCGCTTTTTCGACAGGCTTAAAACGCCCTTGCGATGGTTGGCAGTCGATCCGCTGCTCGCTACCAACCTTACGGGGCAAGGCGAGGGGAAGCGCATGGGTATGGGAACGGTCTTAAGGACGCTGATCTTCGGCAAGGACGCCGATTGCAAACGACGGTCCGCCAAGGCGGCGCGCATTCGCGCCCTCCCCGATCGGTGCGTGATGGCCGAAAGCTACGTCCCCGCCTTGGCCGCAGAGGGCGGCCGCATACTGTGGGTAGGGTGTCGCGAATATACGCTGGATGATTACGCCGCGCTGGAAGCCGACGGAGGAGAAGTCTGGACAACCGATATTGACGCCGCCGCCGAGCGCTGGGGCCGATGCGGCCGGCATCGCACCGGCGACGTCTGTGAGGCGGACGGGATTTTCTCCGATCTGAGCTTTGACGCTGCCGTCTGCAACGGCGTGCTGGGCTATGGCGTCGACAGTTCCGAACAGCAGCAAAGGGCGCTGAAGGCGTTGGCCGCCATCCTTCGGCCCAGCGGACGGCTGCTGCTCGGCTGGAACACAGACAAGATCAGCGACCCCGTCGCGGCAGGCCTGACCGAGGCGCACTTCGATCCGGCGCCGCTGGGCGACCGACCGTCACGCGTCCGGTTCGACGCCGTGACCCACGTCTACGACAGCTTCATCCGCAAGGCCTGAGCGGCCGGCTCAGGCGCCGGACTGCGTCCCATGCCGCATCTGGCGCAAAGGCTGGCGAGCGCTCGACGGCGACCGGCCCGAGGATGACCGATCCGCCAAGGTCTCGCGAAGGGCGTCCAGTTCGGCGGCGCGGGCGGAGGGGGCATGCACACGTTCGACGAACGCCTGGCCCGCGCGCGCCAAAGCCAGCCGTTCCGCCGGATTTTCGACGAGGTGGTTCAGCGCCGCCGTGAGCGGCTCCGCGTTTTCCACATCGACGTAGATGGCGTGCTCGCCGCTCGCTTCTCGCAACCCCCCGCGTCCGGACGAAATCAGGGCCGCCCCCGCCGCATGCGCCTCCAGCGCCGTCAGCCCCATCGCCTCACGAACGCGAGACGGTGTGACCGCGATGGCCGCGCGACGCGTCACGGCCCGGACCTCGTCCAGAGACGCGGATTTGTAGATTTCGACACGGTCGCCGAACCGATCCAGCGCGCCGATCAGCGGCGCGGCCCAGTCCTTATGCTTCTCCCAGTCGCCCAGCATCAGGGCGCCGCGCCAGTCGGGATGACGATCAAGCGTCTCGGCCAAGGCGACGCAGAACACGTCCAGACCCTTGTCGCGCATGGCGCGGCCGGAGAACAGGATCAGATTCTCGCGCGTGTCCGGCGAGGCGCGCCAGGCCTCGATCGCGATCGGGTTGCAGACCGAGGCGACGCGGTCCGCCAGACGCGGATAGTCTTCCGCAAACTCCTGCCCCGCCGCCTGACTGACGAAAACCAGCCGGTCGAAGCGCGCCAGGCGACGACCATAGCGGAAGGCTTCGATGACGTTCTTGGCCGGCTTGATGCGCGTGTGGCGGTAAAGGACGTGGACGGCGGCCGGGACTTGGCGCACCAGTTCTGACGCCATCTTCAGTTGCTGATGATATTCGACGATGTCTGGCGACACTGCGCGCAGAATGGACGCCACCGCCGCATTGCGCGCCTTGCGTCCCAGGCCGGCCGGCACGGTCTGGATGTTGAGGTCAGGCTGCGGGGGAGCGCCGTCGTCGCAAATCAGCGTGACCGAACGGCTCAGCCGGCTATGCGCCGCCAGGGTGCGAACCACCGTCTCCATCGAGTTGCCCTTGTCGGGACAGAAGCTGCACCCACGGGGCAGAACGACGGCGATACGCATGGTCTAGCCTTCCTTCCGAACGGAAGCTGTCTCGAAAATCTTGGGATGGACGGCGGCGCCGGTGGCGCGGCGACCGCGCGGACCGTTGAGGCCCAGCAGACGCCGAGCCTTGAAGCCGGCCTTCAGCCAAGGCTCGGCCGCCGACCGGCGGATGCCCTTCACATCGATGAAGGTGACGTCGCCGTGACCCGACAGGGTGTGAAAGCCGTCGCCGTATCCGTCCAGCAGATGGCCTGGCTCGAACCGCTTCACGACTGCGGCCGAAAACGCGTCCGGGGTCAGCGTATCGATCCGCAACAGATTAATGGCCGCGCCATAGGTCTGGGCGCAGTCCTGAACCGGCAGATGAAGCGCGCCGCCGTGGACGAAGGCCGAACCGCCCGGTCGGGACGTCTCGAATCCGCGCATGACAGGATTGCCGACATGCGACGTCCAGGGACCGGTCAATGCATCCGCGCTGGCGATGTGCAACTCACGCATCGCGCGGTCGTCCGGTCCCGACAAGGCATGGAACATCCACCACCGGCCGTCGTGCTTGACCACCGTCGCATCGATCGCAGCCGTCTGGCCGATCCGGGCCACCGCCTCCCAGCGATCCGGGAAACGCACGCAGCGATAGAGGATCAGGCCGCCGCTCTTGTAGCCCTCCGGCAGCATGTAGAGTTCGCCGCCGTCCTCGATCAGCGTCGGATAGGACAGGTGCCAGGGCTCGGACAGGGCCACGCCCTGCCCCACCAGTCGGTCGTCGGCGTCATACTGGCGATAGTGAATCTCGCCTCGACGCACATGATAGTCGAACGCCTCTACGAAGACGGTCAGCACGCCGTCGCGCATGATCCCGAACGGGTCCGCGACATAGGCATGCGGGCCGCAGTCCGGCAGCCACACGACCTCCTCGGCCCGGGGAGCTTGGTCAATGAAGCTGCTTAAGGGACGGCGGATGAAGCCCGAGCGCCAGAGATCGAACACGACGACGCCCTAGCTGGCCGAGAAGACCGGAACCGTGGAGTCGTCGTGTCCAACCAGCCTGCGCATCTTGATCCTGCTCGTCGCCGTTGCACGGCGCCTTCATGGTCAAGACGGCTCCGGGCGACCCTTGCCTCACGAAAATCGTCACGGCATTGAGGAGGCGAGCCCGGGATTGGCGCACGAGAGGACTTCATCTGCTTGACCGCGCCGTCCGCGCATCCCCTGATCGCCGCCTACCTCGAGCAGCGCGAGGATCTGGCCCGGTTCTGTCGCGCTCGGCTGGGCGGTGCATCGAGCGACATCGATGATGTGTTGCAGGACATCTATCTCAAGGTGGCCGCGCTTGATCCGTCGATCCAGCCGGACAATCCCCGCGCCTTTCTGTTTCGCCTGACCTCCAATCTGTTGATGGACCGTTGGCGTTCCGGTCAGCGCGCAGTCCACCGCGACAGCGAGTGGAGGCGGCTCAACCATGAGGTCGGCGCAAGCGAGGATCTGGAAGGCGCTCCATCCGCTGAGGCGGTCGTCGCCGGTCGTGAAAGGCTGGCCTGTCTTGTCGCCGCCCTGGAAACCCTGCCATCCAAGACGCAGACGGTGTTTCGCCTGCACAAGTTCGAGGGCGTCAGCTACGCCGACGTCGCAGCCCAACTCGGCATTTCCCGCAGTTCCGTCGAGAAGCACATGATGGACGCCCTGCGCGTCCTGGCTCGCAAGGTTCAACCCTGATGCACGCAGTTTTCGCCCTATTGGAGACTCTGTCTGAAGGTGGCGGCTTGGCGGCGGCGTCTTGTCATCAGGAGGCAGGTCGCTGGGCGGCCGGCCAGGCCGGGATCGGATGAGCGCACAGACCGACATCGAGGAAGAGGCGCGGCATTGGTTCGTCACCCTGCGTGACGACGATGCGCCCGAATCCACCTGGTTCGATTTCCAGGTCTGGCTCGAAGCCTCGTCGGCGCATGTCGCCGCCTATGACGCCATCGAGAGCCTGTGGGTCGATTTGGACGCCGCGCCGCAGCCCTTGATCGCGCCCGTCGTGAACCTGGCCGAGGCTAGAGTTCGCCGCACGAAGGGCCGCACGTCCTGGCTCGCGGCTGGACTTGGCGTCGCCGCCAGCGTCGCGCTGGCGGTCGGTCTGTCGTTCTGGCTCATGCCTGACGGGCGAACCTATGCGACGACCGACGCGCCGCTCACCGTCGCGCTGGAGGACGGATCGCACGTCTATCTGAACCGCCACTCGTCGCTGGGCGTCCGTTTCGAACGCGGCAGGCGGTCGGTGGCCCTGACACAGGGCGAGGCCGCTTTCGATATCGTCCACGAACCGTCTCGTCCCTTCGTCGTCGCCGCAGGCGATCATCAGGTCGAAGTTCTCGGCACCGCCTTCAACGTGCTGAACGACGGCGATGACTTTGCAGTCGCCGTCGCACGCGGCGTGGTCGCCGTCTCACCGGTCAACGCGCCGAAAGTTCGGCTGACCGCAGGCCAGGCGCTGGAACAGCACGGCATGCAAATCCCTGCGCTATCGCGCGTCGCGCCAGATCAGGCGTCGCCCTGGCGGCAAGGCGTGTTGGTCTATCGCAATCGTCCGCTCGCGGATGTCACAGACGATCTTTCGCGTTATCTCGACAAACCTGTTGTGCTATCGAGGTCGGCCCAGGCGCTAAGGTTCACGGGCGCCCTGCATATTGGCGACGAGGCCGTGATGTTGAGACAGTTGCAGGATTTCGTTCCCGTCCGCGTGGATGTCTCGGCGCGTGAAGTCCGCGTCACCGCGCGTGAGGCCGGTTGAGACCTGGCGGCCCGGACTTCCCGGCCTCTCCAAGCCACACGCCGCCGCCCTCCTTCCCAGCCTGCTGCTGTTTGCGACGACCGCGCTGAGCACGCCGGCCTATGCCGATGCGCGCGCCTTGGATTTCTACATTCCACGCCAACCCATCGACGGCGCGCTGCTGGATCTGGCTTTACAGGCGCGCGTGTCTCTGGGAGGCAGCGTCACGGCGTGTTCAGGCTTCGGCCCCGCGATCAACGGCCGAATGTCGCTGGACGCGGCCCTGACGCGATTGCTGGCGGGCAGCGGCTGTCGCCACGACATTCGCCCAGACGGCGCTGTGATCATCAGCAGGCGACCAAGCACGGCGTCCGCTGCCGCTCGACCAATCGCCCCACGCCCCACTGCTCCTGTGGCGCTGCCCGAAGACGTGGCTCAGGTCAGCGAAGTCGTCGTGACCGCGCCGCGCCGACCCGAACTGATCCAGTCCTCGTCATCGGCCATGACGGCGGTCGGCGCCGAACGCATCACCCGCGCGGGGGTCACAGGCATGCAGGGCCTGGACAGTCTCGTCTCCGGCATGACGGTGACCAATCTCGGCCCCGGCCGGAACAAGATTCTGCTGCGCGGAGTCTCGGACGGGGTCTTCACCGGCCTGACCCAATCCACCGTCGGCCTCTATCTTGATTTGACGCCGATCACCTATGCCGCGCCTGATCCGGATCTGAAGCTGATCGACATAGACCGGGTGGAGGTGCTGCGCGGTCCCCAAGGCACGCTGTACGGCACCGGCCCGATCGGCGGCGTCGTGCGCATCGTAACACGCGCCCCGGCCTTCGGGCAGGAAGCCTTGTCCCTCGCCGCGACCCGGTCGCGCACCGGGGGCGGCGGTTGGAACTCGGACTATTCCCTGATCGCGAACGTCCCGGTCGCCGGTGATCGGGCCGCGATCCGCGCGGCGATCTATGGCGAAACCTATAGCGGCTACATCAACGACGTCGAACTGAAGCTCAGGCGGGTCAACGACGGCATGCGACGCGGCGGTCGACTGTCGACGGCGCTGAAAATCTCGCCAGTCTGGACCGCTCGCGCCGGTGTCGTGCATCAGTCGATCGTCACCGAAGACACCCACTACGTTTACCGGGGCCTCGGTCCCTTTCGACGCGCGAACCTGGTGCGCGAGCCGCATCAGAACCGCTTCGACCAGATCTCGGGCTCCCTGGAAGGTCAGGGCGGCTGGGGCCGAATGAATGCGTCGGTAGCCATGGTCGAACATGGCTTCAAGAGCCGTTACGACGCCTCCAGCGCCTTGCGACGTTTCGGTTCCGGCTGGCGGATCGGCGCGCTCGACGAGAGCAAAAACATCCGTCTTGTTGTCGGTGAAGCCAACTTCGCCTCACCGGACATCGGTCGCTGGCGCTGGCTCGCCGGCGCTCTGGCGTCGTCCAGCACCACGCACACCGCCCCCATTCTGTCCGCCCTGACGCCGACGCCGCGCCCGGTCTATTCCGAAGACAGACGCGACCGTCTCGACGAGGCCGCCGTGTACGGCGAAGCATCGCTGGACCTGCCCTATGACCTGACGCTAACGGCCGGCGCGCGCTACTATGTGCTGGAGTACGATACGACGTCCTCGGTCATCCAAGGCCGGCGGTCGCGGTTTTTCGACGGACACGGCGAGTCCGCAGGCCTGACCCCCAAGATCGCTCTGGCGTGGACGCCTAGCGACCAGCTGAACCTGTCGGCGCAGATCAGCCAGGGACACCGCGCCGGCGGCTTCAACACGGCCGGCGTTATTGGTCAGGATTTTAGCGGGGCAGCCGATTCCCCCGCTCGCGAATATCAGCCCGATGCGCTGTGGAACGTCGAGATCGGCGCGAAATACCGCTCGCCGGACGGACGCGCCCGCGTCCGTGCCGCCGCTTACGCCGCGCGCTGGCGCAATGTGCAGAGCGACCAGTTTCTGCCCAGCGGTCTGGCCTATGTCGTCAATGTCGGCGACGGCGCCGACAAGGGCGTGCAGGTCGAGGCGAACTGGCGTCCGTTCGAGGCTTTGGAGGTTTTCGCCAACGGCCTGATCGCCGATCCGCGCATCACCGATCCAAACGTCCAGTTCGATTCGCGAAGGAACGCGGGACTGCCCGGCGTGCCCAGAACGTCCGCCAACCTGGGCTTCACATGGCGTCAGCCGCTCGGCGACAAGCTGCACCTGCTCGCAGACGGCGGCCTGTCCTACGTCGGCGCCTCCCGCCTGACCTTTGACGGACGCCAGAAGCATCGGATGGGCGACTATGCGACGGGGCGGTTGTCGCTGGGCGTCGAGGCCTCGGCCTGGACCGCACGGTTGTTCGTGGACAACCTGTTCGACACCAAGGCCAACACCTTCGCCTATAGCGACCCGTTCCGCCTGCCGGACGCCCAGGCCATAACGCCTCTCCGACCTCGAACGATCGGTCTGACGCTGACGTGGACGGCGCATTAGCCACGGCGCTTGCAACACAATTTCATAGGGGTGCGGCTTCCGCCAACGACGGCCCTGTTGGTGCAGCCGCTTCATTTGACATGGATGGGACCGCAATCATCCGGGACTTCTTCCAGCAACATCCAAGACGGGAATAAGAACGCGGCCTGGCCGCCCACAAGTTCTCAGGCTATCGCAAAAGGAAACTGCTCGGAAACTAATCGTCGGCATCACGCTTATCGCAAGTTGATTGCTCCGCGTGAGAACCCAAACACCACATCCGCGTCATCAAGACTTCTCCTAAGCGACTCCCAACGGTGCCCCGCACGTCATCGGCCCGCCCTAGTGCGCGGACGTCGGATCGACATCGGGGGATGCCATGACCATCAAGATCACACGTCGGGCCTATGGGCCGCTGCTACTCGCCACCACTGCACTGGCTACAGCCGCCTTCGCCGTCTCGGCGCGGGCCCAGGAAGCCGCACAGGCCGCAGAGGTGGACGAAATCGTCGTGACCGGCCAGCGCGAGGCCCAGCGCGCGGCCATCGCCGTCAAACGCGCAGAGTTTGAGGTCATGGACGCGGTGTCGGCGGACGACATCGGCAAACTGCCCGACCACAACACCGCCGCAGCCCTGCGTCGTATTCCCGGCGTGTCGGTCATGGAAGACCAGGGCGAGCCGCGCGGCCGATCCTGCGGGGCCTGGCCTCGACCTATAACCGCACGACCATCGACGGCGCCTTCGTCGGTTCGGTGGACGAGAGCGCGCGCACCGTGCCGATGGATATCGTGCCCTCGGTCATGGCCGGCCGGGTGGAGGTCATCAAGACGGTGACGCCCGAGAATGACGGCAACGCCATCGGCGGCGTCATCAACATCGCCACCCGCAGCGCCTTCGACGCCTCCAAACCCTTCTTCAACGGCATGGCGTCGTATGGGGTCTACGAACAGCACGGAGACGTGCGCAACGACGATCCCTCCTATCGCCTGTCCTTCGCCGCCGGTCGCCGTTTCGGCGCGGCCGATGAATGGGGCGTGGTGATCGGCGCCTCGCACGAACAGCTCGACTACGACATCCCGCAGGCCGAGGCCGCCGCCCCCTCGATCCGCGAGTATACGACAGCGGGCGCGCCCGTGAACTCGGGTTCGGCGACTGGCAACGGCATCCAGGTGCCGACCCAGTTGCGCCTGTTCTGGTACAACAACACCAAGCAGCGCTCGGGCGTGAACGGCAAGCTGGAGTGGCGGCCGACCGTGGACTTCCGCTGGGAAGCCCTCGGCGCTCTACGCCCGCATGGAGGACGATGAGGAGCGCACCGAGTTCCGCACCGAGCCGACCGGCAACGTGACCAACCAGACCCGCACCTCCGGAACCTTCGCAACGGGTCGCAACATCGTCGGTCTGAACCAGCCGATCACGCGCCGCGAGATCGGCCTGGGCCGCACCGCCTTCCGTTGGGACGCCACGCCGCAATGGCGGCTGGACGGCGATCTGGTCTATTCTCAGGCCGGGCTGGAGACGCCGAACACCTCGATGGAGTTTCGCACGGCGTCGAACGCCAACTTCGGCTTCAGCTATGATACCTCGGACTTCTTCCCGGTTTTCACGCGGACCAATCCGACGGCCTTCCGTAATCCGGCCCTCTTCAATCTACAGCAGCGACGCGTGTCGCTGGTCGAAACGGACGAGAAGACGACGCAGGCCCGCTTCAACATCGCCTTCGACGAGGGCGGCGACACACGAAACCTGAAGGCGAAGTTCGGCGCCGTGCTGCGCTCCAGTGATCGCAGCTATACCTCCAGCCGCACCGACTATACCGCCAGGATCGGCTTCATCTACACGCTGGACCAAGTGGACCGCCCGGGGCCGGACAAGCTGATCGAGGGACAGTATCGTCTGACGCCACGCATCGACGTGGCGACGGCGGAAGACTTCTACGCCGCCAATGCCGCCAACTTCGTTGCGACGACGGCACTGCCGACGGGCAATTACGACGTCACCGAGGACGTCTCCGCCGGCTACGCCCACGCCAGCTATCGGTGGGGCGATCTGACCGTGTTGGGCGGGCTGCGTTACGAACAGACCGAGGTCAGTTCGGACGCCGCGCGCGCGACGAGCGGGGTGCTGACGCCGGTGTCGAATAGCGGCGACTATGACAACTGGCTGCCCAGCCTGCACCTGCGTTGGGACGTGCGTGACGACGTGGTGGTGCGTGCGGCCTGGACTAACACCATCGGCCGGCCGGACTTCGGCTCTCTGGCCGCCAGCGAGAACGTTAGCTTCGACGGATCGCAAGCGACGCTGTCCCGCGGCAACCCTGGCCTGAAGGCGCGCGAAAGCGAAGGGTTCGACCTGTCGTTCGAATACTATCCGACCGACGGCCTGATGTCGGTCGCCCTGTTCAGCAAGAGCATCGACAACGAAATCTTCACACTCAGCTCGGTCCAGAACCTGGACGTGGGCCGAGGTGTGGAGGCAGTGATCGTCTCGACCCCGACGAACGCCGAGACGGCCAAAATCCGCGGCGTCGAGGTCGCCTTCCAGCAGGCCCTGACAATGTTGCCGGCCCCGTTTGACGGGTTCGGCGTCAGCGCCAACGGCACCTTCCTGGACACCGAGTTCACCTTCCTGACCACGGCGGGCAAGCGTCACACGGGCCTGTTCCAGCAGCCTTCGACCACGACGAACGAGTCGATCTGGTATCAGCGCGGGCCGATCGAGGCGCGGGTGTCGCACAATTATATCGGCGGCTTCCTGGAGACGATCAACGACACCATCCCTAACGCCGACCAATACTGGAAGGGCCGTCACTCCTATGACGCCTCGATCAGCTGGCGGTTCGACAACGGGATCACCGTCTTCGCCGAGGGTCAGAACCTGTCGAACTCGGGCCGTCGCGAAGTGACGGGTCCGGGCCGGACCTATCTGCAGGAATCGGCGAACTACGGCCGAACCTATTGGGTCGGTCTGTCGGCTAGCTTCTGATCCGGATCTGAAAGGTCCCCCATGTCCGTCTCGATCCTGTCCGCCCTGGTTCTGTCGGCCGTTCAGGCGGTGCCGGCGGCTGCGGCACACGCCGCACCTCCCCCGATCGTTCTGGCGGGGCGGGCCGAGACAGTCCGACGCTATGCATCAGATGCGCGCCAAGGCGTGGCTGTGGGACCGAACGCCGTCTATGCCGTCTCCAACTGGTCCATCGTCCGCTATGATAAGGCCAGCGGCGAGAAACAGGCGGAATGGACCGGCGACCGCGCGCGGTTCCCGCACATCAACTCGTGCAGTCTGATCGACGCCGACCTGGTTTGCGCCAGTTCCAACTTTCCCGCCACGCCCCAGCTCAGCACGGTCGAGGTGTTCGATCCGGTCGATCTGCATCACAAGCGCAGCGTCGCGCTGGGCATGGGAACCGGCTCGATCACCTGGGTCGATCGTCACGACGGATCATGGTGGGCCCTGTTCGCCAATTATGACGGTCGCGGCGGCGAGGCGCAGCGCGATCACCGCCACACCACCTTGGTGCGTTTCGACGACCAGTGGCACCGGCTGGAGGCCTGGCCCCTGCCGCCTTCGATCCTGGAGCGGATCGCGCCGATGAGCATCTCCGGCGGCGGTTGGGGGCCGGATGGGCGGTTGTATCTGACCGGGCACGACCTGCCAGAGCTATACGTCGTGGCCCTTCCGATGGGTGGTGGCGTTCTGGATCACGTCGAGACGCTAGGGATCGAGGCTGAAGGTCAGGCCATCGACTGGGACGAAAGCGAACCTGGGATGTTGTACGGCATCACCCGACGCACCCGTGAGATCGTGGCGATGAAGGTTCCGACACCGCTTGATCAGTAGGTCTCCAGCGTCTGAATTGGCCCGGTAAGGCTGACAGCGTTTGAGACGTCGTTCCGTGGCGTCCCGCCAATATGACGGCTCAGTCTGCTCGCAGATCGCCAAGGGGCCGACGGCGTCACATCAGTCACCCACCACGTCATCGCATACCGAAGACCTAGCCTGCATCGGCCGCGACGCACGTCGTGCTAGAGGTAAGGTCGGTTTCCGAAACGCCTGATGTGACGCCGACCCTGCAGCCCGGACAGGGAGTGACTCTCAACGGCCCTCCCTTCAAGCAAGCATTGGATGATAGCTCAGATGCTTGGCGTATTCGAGATAAAGTCCTGCATCGGGCCTTCGTTGCTGGGAGGCGGCCGCCGAAGGCATCGCGGCTTCAAGACACATCGCTGCCTCAGAACATGGCCGACTTCAAACCTTGCGCGCCAAAGGGATCAAGAAAGCCGCTGCAACGAGAACCCCCACCCCCGCCAAACCGAAGACTCTAGCGAGCGGCAGACCAGCGGCCAACACGGTTGCCGCCAGCGCCGGCGCCAGGCCTTGAGGTAGGGCGATCGCGAGATTCATAAGCCCCAGATCCCGTCCGGCATGGGCCGGATCTGGCAATATCTCGGCGTTCATCGCGGAAACGGACCCGGCGTGAACACCGTGCGCCAGACCGAACACGGTCTGAGCAATCAACAGGCTAGACCAGTCTGAACTACAGGCCAGCAAGACCAGCGCAATCGCCATGCCGACGCCGCCCGTGATGACGAAAGGCGCCCGTCGCCCTGCCCGGTCGGACAACAGACCGGCCGACAATCCCCCCAACGTCGAGGTGATGGTCGACACCAGCAAAAGGGCTGAAAACAACTCAAGGTCCGACCACGCCCATGGCCGGGGGCCTGCAGTTTGTCCTTGAATCAGGAACAGCAAAAACAGAGTGTTGATGGCCACACCGCTTTCGGTCAACAACCGAGAGAGGAAGGCCAAGGCGAACTTCATGTCCCGGAAGGCGGCCAAGGACAGACGCCATCTCGTATCCCTGGCGACGCTCACGGCCGGCTCCTGCAGCTGTAGGGCGAACGGCACGATCAGGACGGAAGCTGCCGCGATGACCGCCAAAATCTGCGCCCGAAGCGATGCCGCAAGAGCGACGACGACCACGGCGGTGAAGACATTGGCGATCGGCAAGGCCAGGCTGGCGAGGGCGACCACCGCGCCCTTTTGGCGGTTGAGCACCATGTCGGGCACCACGGCCGTAAGCGGGGCGTAAAGCGCATTGATGGCGAACTGAAATGCGACCACCGCCAGGATCAGCGCTGTCGCCGTCGTCGCGGCCCCGATCAGGCCCAAGGCTGCAGCTGAGGCCGCCAGGCCAGCCATGATCCAGGGACGGCGACGACCGAACCGACCGCTCCCTCTGTCGCTCAAGGCGCCGAACGCAATATTGGCGAAGGCCGCAGCCACCCCCCCGATCATGGCGACCTGACTGAGCAGCAGCGCCTTGTCCGCACCCGCGATCACCTCCGCCTGCATTGGCAGCAACAGCGTCAGCAAAGGGATGAAGGCGATGAAAGCGCCGGCCTGAGCGGCGCCGTAACCGACGAGGAACCACCGTGAGCGCGGCGGGGGGCCTTGCCCGATCAGCGGTTCAGCCTGAAGCGTCATCTGCGCATATGACGGGCCAACACACGCGGCGTCGAGGTCTTGCAAATCACACCTCGGCAAGCCCATCGTCCATCGACGCAGAGGAAGTCGAAACTTGACCATTAAGAAGCCCACGATCGACGACGTCGCCCGGCATTCGAACGTCGGGCGCACCACCGTGTCGCGGGTTCTGAACGGTGGCCCCAATGTGCGCGATGAGGTGCGTAAACGGGTTCTGGCGTCTGTCGAGGCTCTGAATTACCGGGTGAACCCCCAGGCGCGGTCGTTAGCGGGCGGCGGCGGCGGCATCCTTGCTCTGATCCTTGCATCCGATCTGGAGGCCGAACCCAACTCCTTCTACGCCTCGGCGCTGGAACTAGGCGCGCTTCGCGAGTGTCTCTCGCTCGGCTATCAACTTGTCACCCGCCATGTGCCCCAGCACAGTCCGGATCGGCGGCGTCAGGTTCTTGACCTCGTCGCGACGCAAGGCTGTCAGGGCCTGATCCTGACCCCGCCCTTCGCCGACGATGCGGAACTGATTCAGGACATTCGCAAGCGCGCATGCCAAGTGGTGACCATCTCGCCAGGCGGGCCGGGTCTCGCCGTTGCAGACGGGGTTGGCATCGACGACGAGGCGGGCGGGCATGACATTGCGCGCCATCTTTTGGAGCTCGGGCACCGCCGGTTCGCCTTCATCAACGGCATCGCCGGACACCTTTCGGCCGAGCGACGCTTTGACGGATTGAAAAGGGCTCTGCAGGAAGCGGGCTTAGGGTCTCAGACGGTCCAGGTCGTCCGTGGCGACTTCACCTTTCGTTCTGGAGGCCTGCTGACGACGCAACTTCTGGATCAGCCTGAACCGCCTACGGCCCTGATCTGCGCCAATGACGACATGGCGGCGGGCGCGCTGTCGGTCGCGCACGGGCGCGGCCTGGACGTGCCCAGCCAGCTTTCGATCACCGGCTTCGACGACACCCCGGTCTCCCAGATTGTCTGGCCTCCGCTCAGCACCGTTCACCAGCCGCTGAAGGAGATGGCGCGTCAGGCCGTGGCGACCTTGGTGAGACGATTGGTCGCCGGCGGCGATGACTGGGGCTTTCTGACACTGCCGCATGCTGTGGTCGCTAGAGGATCGGCAGGTCAGCTATCGTCCGCGCTCGACCTCGAGAAGGCTTGACAGCCACAGCCGGATTGCCGCTTTTTGGAAGCGCTCCCAACAAGAACTCATCGGCAACCTCGATCAACGGCGGCGTCGACTCTGACTTGGGGCATGGGAGGTGTCGCGATGAATGTCTGGTCACTCGGTCGTGTTGCGATCGCAAGCGCGGTCGGCGCCCTTCTGCTGGCAGCCTGCTCCACCGCTCCGAATACCGCTGCCCAGGTATGGATGACATCGGGCGATCGCACCCGAGTGCTGAGCGAGCAGCCAGGCCTCACCTTTTCTAACGGGTCATCGAGGCCATACCGACCGACCGTCACCGTTGATCCGAGCCAGCGCTATCAGACGATGGTCGGCTTCGGCGCCTCGATCACCGATGCATCCGCTTGGCTGATCCAGACCCGTCTTACGCCCTCGGCGCGCGATGCCTTGCTGCAGGAATTGTTCGGTCGGCGCGCGGGCGGCCTCGGCTTCAGCCTTACGCGAGTCACCGTCGGTGCCTCCGACTTTTCGCTGGATCACTATAGCCTTGCGGACAAGCCCGATCCCACCCTCGCGAACTTCTCCTCCGCGCGTATGCAGGAGTTTGTTTTTCCCACGGTTAGACGGGCCTTGGCCCTAAACCCCGATCTCAAGGTCATGGCCTCGCCCTGGAGCGCACCTGCCTGGATGAAGACGAGCGGTTCTCTGATCCAGGGCCAGCTGAAGCCGGAGTTTTATTCGACCTATGCCGAATACTGGCTGCGCTACATCCGCTCTGCGGCGGAGCACGGCGTGCCGACCGACTATCTGAGTATTCAGAACGAGCCCGATTTCGAACCTGACAGCTATCCCGGCATGCGCTGGGGACCTGAAGGGCGCGCGGCCTTCATCGGCGGTCATCTCGGCCCGGCGCTGGCTGACGCGAAACTGGACGCAGAAATTCTCGACTGGGATCACAACTGGGACAAGCCCGAACAGCCCTTGGGCGTCTTGGCCGACACCGTTGCAGCACCCTACATCAGCGGCGTCGCCTGGCATTGCTACGCGGGCGATGTTTCGACTCAGGGGCTGGTTCGAGCGGCCCATCCGGACAAGGATGTTTTCTTCACCGAATGCTCGGGTGGTGAATGGTCAGCCGACTTCTCGGAAAGCTTCCGCTGGATGATGAAGAATCTGATCATCGGCTCGACCGAGCAATGGGCGCGCGGCGTCCTGATGTGGAACCTGGCGCTTGATGAAACCCACGGCCCCCATTCGGGCGGATGCGGCGACTGTCGAGGGGTCGTGACCATCAACACGCAGACGGGGGAGATCGAGCGAAACCAGGAATACTACGCGTTCGGTCACGCCAGTCGCTTCGTAATGCCCGGCGCCGTGCGGATCGCCTCGGTGGAACCCAAGGGTCTTCACGGCGTGGCCTTCGTCAACCCCGACGGGCAGCGCGTTTTGATTCTTCTGAACGACGGCGGAGAGCCCGTCGTCTTCAACATCGTCGACGGAGATCGACAAGCCCCCGCCGAACTGCCCGCCTTCACGGCCGCCACGTACGTCTGGTCGCCTCCCCCGAAATAGCCAAGCCCAAGTTCAGGGATTGCGACAACGAGAGTTTTGGACTAGTTTTTTTGGAAGCGCTTCCAATTTTGACTATCCAGTTTGGCGGCGCGTGGATAAGGATGCGGGCCTGAGAGTCTGCACCAGGGGAAAACGCGAGGGGACTTCATGCGCAACGATCACGCACCAATTCGACTTGTCCGCAGGAAAAGCCGCCTTCGGCTGATGGCGTCGGTCGCCACCCTAGCGATCGTCCTGCCCGGCGTCGCCCTGGCCCAGACGCAAACACCGCAGACCCAGAACGACGGCCCCACCGAGGTCGACGAGGTTGTGGTCACCGGCCTCCGCCGCGGCCTGGCGGACGCCATTTCGATCAAGCGCAACCAGACCTCCATTGTCGAGGCGGTTTCCGCCGAAGACATCGGCAAGCTGCCGGACGTCTCCATCGCCGAATCCATCGCCCGCCTGCCTGGCCTAGCCGCCCAGCGGGTCAACGGCCGCGCCCAAGTCATCTCGATCCGGGGCTTGGCTCCAGACTTCACCACCACCCTTCTGAACGGTCGCCAGCAGGCCAGTTCCGGCGACAACCGCGCCGTCGAGTTCGACCAGTATCCTTCCGAGCTTCTGTCCGGGGTGGTCATCTACAAGACCCCCGACGCCGAGGTTTCCGGCATGGGCTTGTCGGGCACCGCCGATCTGCGCACCGTGCGCCCGCTGGAGTTCGGCGACCGCGCCATCGCCATGAACCTGCGCGGCGAGGCGCTGGAGAACGGCGGACTGAACGACGATGTCCGCAGCTACGGCGGCCGTTTCTCCATCAGCTATATCGATCAGTTCATGGATGACACGCTGGGCGTAGCCTTGGGCTACGCGCACCTGGATTCGCCGTCCCAGAACCGACACTTCAAGGCCTATGGCTACGAGAGCTTCCCGGGCGACCGCACGTCGCCCGACTCCGCCGACGGCGCCTTCATGATCAATGGCCAGGAAATCTTCGCCACCTCGCGCCTGAACACACGAGATGCGGTGATCGGCATACTGGAATGGCGCCCCAACAACCGCCTGCATTCGGTGCTGGACGTCTACTATTCCAAGTTTGACCAAGAAGAGACGATGCGCGGCGCACAGTGGTTTTCCAACTACTACGCCGACGACGCCGCCTATTCCAATGTCGTCGCGGTCGATCGTGGCGGCACGCTCTTCGCAGACAGCGCTACGGTCGAAAACGTTGTCCCGATCATCCGCAACGACTTCAACACTCGTCAGGACGAGCTCTTCTCCGTCGGCCTGAACACCGAATACGACATCAGCGATCGGATGCGCGTGTCAGCCGATCTCGCCTATTCCAGCAACAAGAGACGCGAAGTCGTCGCTGAGACCTACGCGGGTTATGGCCGCGGAACAGGCGGCGTCACCGGAGCGACCCCGAACGTCGGCCGCACCCTGGACGACATCCGCTTCGATCTGAACGATGACAAGTATCCGACCTACACTGAGGGCCTCGATTATGCTGACGCCTCGCAGGTTTCGCTGGGCGACCGGGCGCCGTGGGGCGGTTGGGGCCACGACGGCTCGATCCGCTTCCCTGATGTCGAGGAGTCGGTCTATTCGATTGATCTGAAGGGTCAGCGCGATTTCGACGGCGTGATCAACACCGTGACCGTCGGCGTCAACCTGGCCAATCGCCAGAAGACCAAGCGCGTCGACGACTTCGACCTGTTCCTGAAGAACGGCCGTCAGCAGGTGCTAGTCGCCAGCGAGTATCTGGTTTCGCCGACCTCTCTAGACTTCGCCGGCTTCGGCAATGTGCTCAGCTATGACCTCTCGCGGGCGCTGGACGTTTACTGGGATCGCGCCCCGATCCTGGACGCCAACTTCTTCGACAAGAACTGGGATATCGAAGAAGAGGTCGTCACCTATTACGCCAAGGCCGATTTCGAGTGGAACAACTTCCGAGGCAACTTCGGTCTTCAGGTTGTCGATCAGTCCCAGGAATCGACCGGCGTCATCATCAACGGCTTGAACCCCGGAACGCCCATCGTTCCGATCTCGGTCACGAGAGGCGACGACTACATCGACGTCCTGCCCAGCTTGAACCTGATCTACGATCTGGGCGATGGCCACCGTCTCCGCTTCGCCGCATCCAAAACGATGGCGCGGCCCCGTATGGACGACCTGCGCGCCAATGTGACGCCTGGCTTCAACGCCCTGGTCTGCACCGGCCAGGTCTGTGGTCCCGGCACGACGGTCAATCCGTGGTCGGCCTCGGGCGGCAACCCAAATCTGGAACCCTGGCGCGCGACCGCCTACGACCTGGCCTATGAATGGTATGTGGATTCGACGACCTACCTGTCGGTCGCAGCCTTCTATAAGGATCTCGAAACCTACATCTACTCCCAGACGCAGGAGTTCGACTTCACCGGGATTCCCCTGCCCTTGTCGGCCAGTTCGATCCCGGCCGGCACGACGATCAGCCCCATCGGCCAGATCACCCTGCCCGCCAACGGCACGGGCGGATCGGTCCAGGGCATCGAACTGTCCGGCGCCGTCGGCTTCGGCAGGGTATGGGAACCGCTGTCCGGTTTCGGCTTCGTCGGCTCGGTTTCCTTCACCGAATCCGATCTGAATGCGGGAGGCAATCCGCAAGCCCCCACGCGGATCCCCGGCCTGTCTGGGATGGTCTACAACGCCACCGCCTATTATGAGCGCAACGGCTTCCAGGCCCGCATCTCCAAGCGCTTCCGTGAAGCGTTCAAGGGCGAGGTAGTCCAGTTGTTCACCAACCGCGGCTTCACCGAAATCCAGGACGATGAGCAGATCGACGCCCAGATCGGCTACACCTTCGAACAGGGTCCGCTCGAAGGTCTGGGAGTGCTGTTCCAGGTCAACAATCTGACCAACTCCCCCTACCGCACGCGGCTGGGGCTGGATGCGGGCGGCACGACCACGGCCGACGGCGCCGTCCTGCCGGAGACCTACGAAGAGTACGGCCGCCAGTTCCTGTTCGGCGTCAACTACCGCTTCTGATGCTCCGGGCCTTGGCCTGACCAACGTACGGGATGGATCGGTTCTGCCGATCCATCTTCCCTTGTCCTTGTTCGCCATCTGTGATGAGTTCGCCATGAAACGCCTGCTGAACACGACGCTCTGCTTGTCCGCGCTCGCGCTGGCGTCCTGCGCGAGCACGGCCGCCACGCCGACGCGCGTGCTGGACGGTTCCGCCTGGCCTGTCATGACCTCGCCGACGCGTCTGGATGCGGCGATGGAACGACGCATCAGCCGCATCGTCGCCGGTATGACGCTGGAGCAGAAGGTCGGTCAGATGACGCAGCCCGACGTTCGCAACATCACGCCGGACGAGGTCACGCGCTACTACATCGGCTCGGTCCTGAATGGCGGCGGCGCTTGGCCAAACATGAAGAAGGACGCTTCAGTCGCCGATTGGGCGGCCTACTCGGCCCAGTTCCACGACGCCGCCCTGCGCACAGACATGGCGGTCAAAATTCCTCTGATCTGGGGCACGGACGCCGTTCACGGCCACAACAATGTGCGTGGCGCGACCCTGTTTCCCCACAATATCGGCCTGGGCGCCGCCAACGACCCGGAGTTGGTGCGCCGCATCGGGCGGGCGACCGCACGTCAGGTTCGCGCCACGGGCATCAGTTGGGTCTTCGCCCCCACCGTTGCGATCGGCGAGGACCGGCGCTGGGGCCGCACCTATGAATCCTACTCCAGCGATCCCCAGCTTGTGGCCCGCTATGCCGAGGCCATGGTCGAGGGTCTGCAGGGCGACCTGACCGGCGACGGCGACGTGGTCGCCACGGCCAAGCATTTCCTGGGCGACGGCGGCACCTATCAGGGCGTCGATCAGGGCGAGAACCGCAACACACGCGCCCAGATCATCACCCGCCACGCCGCCGGCTACTACACCGCCCTGGACGCCGGCGTTCAGACCGTCATGGCGACCTACAACAGCTGGAACGACGTCGAGGCCGGCAAGAACTACGGCAAGGTCCATGGCAATCGCGAACTGCTGACCGATGTGTTGAAGGGTAGCTTGGGCTTCGACGGCCTCGTGGTGTCCGACTGGAACGGCATCGAACAGGTAGATGGCTGCACCAAGTCCCACTGCGCCCAGGCGATCAACGCCGGCCTGGACATCGTCATGGTTCCGGAGGATTGGCGCGACTTCATTGCCAACACCGTGGCCGATGTGAACAGCGGCGCCATTCCCATGTCGCGGATCGACGACGCGGTGACCCGCATCCTGCGCGTCAAGATGCGGGCCGGCCTGTTCGACCGTCCCGTCGCCGCCAGCCGATTGACCGGCCATGCCGAGGCGCTAAACGCCGAGGATCTGGCGCGTGAGGCGGTGCGCAAGTCCATCGTCCTCCTCAAGAACGAGAACGACGTCCTGCCCTTGGCGCGCGGTCGAAAGGTTCTGGTGATCGGCGCCAGCGCCGACAGCCTGTCCAACCAGACCGGCGGCTGGTCGCTGACCTGGCAGGGCACGGAGAACGTCAACGCCGATTTCGGCGGGGGCGAGACCCTGCTGACAGCCCTGCGCACCGCCCTGGGCGACGCCAATGTGACCTATTCCGCAGATGGATCGGGCGTCAGGGTCGCGGACTTCGACGCCGTGGTCGCGGTGCTGGGCGAGACGCCCTATGCGGAATACAACGGCGATGTCCGCTTCCCGAAGCCGGTCCAGCACAGCGCCCTATACCCTGCCGATCTCGCCGCCTTGCGCGCCGTCGCCAGCAAGGGCGTGCCGGTGATCTCGGTGCTCTATTCGGGCCGCCCGACCTACGCCAACGACCTGATCAACCTGTCCGACGCCTTCGTGGCCGCCTTCCTGCCGGGCACCGAGGGTGACGGCATCGCCGATGTCCTGGTCGGCGGGGCGAACGACTTCACCGCACATCTGTCCTTCGCCTGGCCCGGCTCTGCCTGCAGCACGGGCGAACATCCCGGCGACGTCGTCCAGTTCGCGCGCGGTTTCGGCCTCAGCTACAGCCGCCCTGCCCTGACCGGCCCTCTCCCCTTGCCCCTAACGCCAGCAGCCTGCACCGTCGCTCCGTAACCACGGAGCGGCTGAGGCGTGAAACAGCTCAAACACATCCTGATCGTCGGCGGCGGCACGGCCGGCTGGATGACGGCGGCCCTTCTGTCGAAACTGTTCGGCGACCTTTACCGGATCACCCTGATCGAGTCCGAGGCCATCGGCATCGTCGGGGTCGGCGAAGCCACCATCCCGGCGATCAAGAAGTACAACGAGCTCCTGGGGCTGGACGAAACCGACTTCATGCGCCGCACCCAGGGCAGCTTCAAACTGGGCATCCAGTTCGTCGATTGGGGCCGATTGGGCGAAAGCTACATCCACGGCTTCGGCGTCATCGGCCAGAATCTGGCGTTCCTCAGGCTGCATCACTACTGGCTGAAGATGCAGGCCGCGGGTCAGACCTCGAACCTGGCGGACTATTCGATAAACACCGTCGCCGCGCCCGAAAACCGCTTCATGCGGGCGGATCCGAAAATGCCGCAGTCGCCGCTGGGCCATATCGCGCACGCCTTCCACTTCGACGCCGCCCTTTACGCCCGCTACCTTCGCGGTCTCGCCGAAGCCTCCGGCGTCGCGCGGCGCGAGGGCAAGGTCGCGGACGTCACGCTGCGACCCGACGACGGCTGGGTCGAGTCCGTCATGATGGACGACGGCGAGGTCATCGCCGCCGACCTGTTCATCGACTGCTCCGGCTTCCGGGGCCTGATCATCGAACACGCTTTGAAGACCGGCTATGAGGACTGGAGCCATTGGCTGCCGTGCGACCGCGCCATGGCCGTGCCCTGCGCCCGCGGCGAACCTTTCACGCCCTACACCCGCGCGACCGCCCGCACGGCGGGCTGGCAATGGCGCATCCCGTTGCAGCACCGCACGGGCAACGGCCACGTCTACTCCAGCCAGTACATCGACGACGACGAGGCCGAGCGGATGCTGCTGTCCAATCTGGACGGCGAGCAACTGGCCGAACCGAACCGGCTGCGGTTCACTACCGGCAAGCGCAAGAAAATCTGGAACAAGAACTGCGTCGCCGTCGGCCTGGCGTCCGGCTTCCTCGAACCGCTGGAGTCCACCTCGATCCACCTGATCCAGTCGGCCGTGATCCGTCTGGTGCGACTTCTGCCTGACGCCGGGTTCGATCAGGCGACCATCGCCGAGTTCAATCGCCAGACCGACTTCGAATACGAGCGCATCCGCGACTTTGTCATCCTGCATTACAAGGCGACCACGCGGGACGACACGCCCTTCTGGCGCTATGTCCGAGACATGGATATCCCGGCTACGCTTCAACGCAAGATCGACCTGTGGATGGCCAACGGCCGCATCTTCCGCGAGGATGAGGAGTTGTTCGCCGAGGAAAGCTGGATCCAGGTCTTCTTGGGCCAGGGCTTTGTGCCGCGCGGGTACGATCCGCTGGCCGATCTCAAGTCCCACGAGGAAGTGGCGCGCTATCTTCACGACGTTCGCAACGTGATCCGCAAATGCGCAGACCTGATGCCGGCCCACTCGGACTACATCGCGAGGGTCTGCCCCGCCGCCTAGCTCAGTCCTTAAGCATCCAGGCAATTCAGCCGACGTCGTCGCCGCGTATGCAGCAGCGACGATCCGAGCGATTTTCAGCTTGGGGAAGCCTTGCCCAAGCGGCCTAGACTGACGGCGCTTTCGTCACATTGGCGCTGCCGCCGCGTCGGTGTTTACCGGCGGTTGGTAAGTTTCGAATAGGATCTGCAGATCAACGTTCGGAACGAGAATGTTAGTGAGCGTCCCAAGCCAAGCCTTCGCCTTCACAGCGGCGCCGCCCATGCAGGCGGCCAGCGTCATCGATCATCTGGAAACGGCGCGGGCTTTGATCGAGAGGCGGTTTTCCGACGCCGGAGAGCGGCTGGCGGGATCGCTGGACATGGTGGGGCGACTGATCGAGTCCCTGGATCGCTTGGAGGTCACACTCGACGCCAAGTCGGTTTCGAACACGACTCAGGAGCTTCTGTCCACGGCCGACGGCCTGAATGCTCTACCCCAGGCGCAACATGAGCGGGTCGCCTACTTCGCCAACATCAAGACCGCCGGTGAGCAGCTCGGGTCCAACATCGAGTCGATGCGGACCACGCTTCGCTATCTTCGGGCCTTCGCACTCAATGTGAAGATCACGGCCGGCTCGACGATCCGCGCCTCGGATGAGTTCGCCGGTTTTGCCGAACGGATGTGCAGCCAGCTGGATCTCGGCGTGGGCCAGTTGGACGAGCTGGCCGATCAACTGAAAGATCTGTCGGCGCGCCTGCAGCAGGCGCTTGAATTCGAACAGAGCCTCGGCGGCAAATACAACGCCCTGATCCCCGTCGTGCCCGACCGACTGGCGATCGACGCCCGCGACATTCAGCAACAGCATACCCGTATCGCCAATGTGGCCCGAGCGACTGCGGCGATCGCCCGGAGTATCCAGACGAAGGTCAGCAAGGCTCTGATGGCCTTGCAAATCGGCGACATCACGCGTCAGCGCGTGGAACACGTTCAACTGGGTTTGCGCGTGACCAGCCGACTTGTGGCCGAGACCGACTTGCCCGAAGAGGCGCGCGACCGCGCCGAGCGGCGGCTGCTGCATATGCTGGCCGCCCAGATGTCGGACATCGCCGCTGATTTCGAAGCCGAGGCCGGCAAGGTCACCCAGAGCCTGAGCGACATGGCGGCCGACACCGCCCAGATCATCGCCGTGAACGATCTGTCCGAGCAGAACGGCAAGGGCGGCTTGCGAGAGTTGGAGGAGAGCCTGGGTCATGCCGGCCTTCTGGTCGGCGACGTGACGGCCGCCATGGTCAACGCCGACAAGATCAGCCGCGAGACCGTCTCTGCGGTCGAGGCATTGTCGCATCGCGTCGGCGCCATTCAGGGGGTCAAGCGCGACATCCAGCAGATGGCGATCAACAGCAGCCTGCGCTCCAATCGTCTGGGCGATATCGGCAAGCCTTTGAGCGTTATCGCCATCGAATTGAGCAGTCACGCCGGGCTGTTGGAGGAAGAGGCCGACCTGACGCTCAATTCGCTGAACGCCCTTGCCGGCGTGGCGGATCATATGTCTGCCGGGGGCGCCCAGGATGAGCGCATCGACGCCAATCGCCTCGTCGGGGTTCGCGCCCGACTGCGCCAGGCGGCGGATGTGGTCGACAACGATCTGGGCGGCCTCAGCGATCAGGGCGTGGCGACGGCCCAGTCGCTGACCGTGGCGGCCGAACAACTGGGTCTAAAGGCGGACATGGGCGACGCCCTGCACGACGCCGCAGCAGCCCTGGCCGAAGCGGCGGGACCGGAGGTCGATGACCTGTCCGGGATCGAAGCCGCCCTTGATGACGCCATGAGTGAGATCGGGCGCTGCTACACGATGGCGCGCGAACGGCTGATACACGCGCAATACGCCGTGGCGCGAGAGGACGCCCACGAAGCTGAAGGTTCCGAGACTGCGGCGGCAGCCGTCGAAACCGCCCCTGCCGAAGAGGAAGACGAGTTCGCCGACCTGCTGTTCTGAGGTGCGGGCGCACCGCATCCGATAGGCAGGTTGGCTACACCGAGCGCGGATCGCCGTCAGCGCGAGCGGTCGACCGCCATGATCTCGCGGGCGATATGCTCCAGCCCCATGATCTTCTGCGCCGCCTCGCGGGCGATGGCTTCCTTTGGCATGCCGAAAACGATGGAGCTGGCTTCGTCCTGAGCCACGGTCACGCCGCCGGCGTCCTTAAGTTCGAGCAGACCGCGCGCCCCGTCGTCGCCCATGCCGGTCATGATGACCCCCATGGCGTTGCGGCCGGCCGCGCGCGCGGCGGAGCGGAACAGGACATCCACCGAGGGGCGGTGACGCGAGACAGGAGGGCCGTCCTTGATCGCCACCTGATAGCGGGCGCCCTGACGTTCCAGCAGCATGTGCTTGTCGCCCGGCGCGATCAGCACATGGCCGCGCAGGACCGGATCGCCGTGGCTCGCTTCCTTGACGGCCACCTCGCACAGACTGTTCAGGCGCTTGGCGAAGGCGGCGGTGAAGCCGGCCGGCATGTGTTGAACGATGATGATGCCGGGTGCATTGGCCGGCAGGGCCTGCAGGACTTCACGCAGGGCTTCGGTGCCGCCGGTGGAGGCGCCCAGGCAGGCGACCATTTCGGTAGTGCGGGCCATGGCCGCCCCGCTGGGCGGCGGCAGCATGGCGTCGGCCGTCAGCTTCGTACCGGGATCCAGGGTCCGGGCGGTCGGGCGTCGGGCGCCGACGCGGGCGCGGGCGGCGGCCTTGACCACATCGCGGATGCGGTCTCCGCTCTCGGCCAGATGGTCCGCCGCCCCGATGCGCGGCTTCAGAATGATATCGACCGCGCCGGCCTCCAGCGCCTGCATCAGGGTTTCCGACCCGGCCTCGGTCAGGGACGAACACATGACGACCGGGATCGGCCGTTGGGACATGAGTTTGCGCAGAAAGGTGATGCCGTCCATGCGCGGCATTTCGACGTCCAGGGTGATGACGTCAGGCACGTCTTCGGCGATGCGCCGGGCGGCGACGAAGGGATCGGAGGCCACGCCCATGACCTCGATGCCGGGGTCCGCCGACAGCACGTCCACCAAGGTCTGGCGAACGCTGGCGGAATCGTCGATCACCAAAACGCGAACCTTTGGCATGACGTCAGGTCTTCCGGAAAATGGTGTTGGCGACTGTGACCAGCGGCAGATCGATGCCCGTGATGCTTTCGGAATGGCCGATGAACAGATAGCCGCCGGGCCTCAGACGGGCGCATAGGCGGTTCAGCACCTTGGACTGGGTCGGCTTGTCGAAATAGATCATGACGTTGCGGCACATGATGATGTCGAAGGGGTCGCCCACGGCGTACGTGTCGTCCATCAGGTTCAGACGCGCCAGGGACAGCTTGGCCCGTAGCGACGGATGAATGCGGCTCTCGCGCCGCCGCGCGTCGCGCGCCTTCATCACCCAACGCCGCATGTCGGCAGGCACGGGGTTGAGCATCTCGTCGGGATAAATCCCGCGCAGCGCCGTCTCCAACACCTCCGTCGACAGGTCGGTGCCCAGGATCTGAAAATCGGGCCCACCCGCCTGTTCGGCGAAAGTCTGCATGACCATGGCCATGGTGTAGGGTTCGGCGCCCGTCGAACAGGCCGCGCTCCAGGCCCGGATCCGGCGTTGTCCCGCCGCCCTGAAGTCAGGCAGCACATGGCTGGCCATGTAGTCGAAATGTCGCGGCTCGCGGAAGAAGTCGGTCTTGTTCGTCGTCACCGCGTCGATCAGAAACACGGACTCGGTCTCCAGCCCGTCGTCCTTGAACAGATAGTCGCAATAGCCGTCGAACGTCTCGTGACCCGTGACGCGAAGTCGACGACGCAACCGCCCCTCAAGCATGGTGCGCTTCGACGAGGGCATCTTGATGCCGCTGTAATCGTAGATGTAGCGCGCCAGCCGTTCGAAGTTTCGGGCGCTGATCTGATCGGGTGCGGGGGCGGACCGTTCTAGCGCCGCTTGGGACAAGGGTTCTCTCTCTATTCTAAGAGGCGGGCGCCGATCAGGCGGCTTGGTCGACGGCGGCCATGTCGGCCAGGGTTGCGGCTTCGCCGGTCGTGGACAGCAGGCGGGGCAGATTGATCAGGACGACGAAACCATCATCCCGCCGCACAACGCCGGAGATGTAGTCCGATCGCCACTTGATCCCGAAATCAGGCGCGGGCTCGATCTGGTCGGCGGCGAAGGCGGTGACCTCAAACACGCGGTCGGCGACCAGACCCAGGCTCAGCATTCGGTCTTCCAGCGCAATGTCCAGCACCAGGATGCGGGTGTTCAACGTCGGCTCGACCGGGGCCATTCCCAGGCGGATCCGAAGATCCGCCGTGGGAACGCCCTGACCGCGGACATCCGTCAGACCCAGCAGATAGGCGGGGCTGTTGGGGATCCGCGAGGGGGTCTGATAGGTCAGGATTTCCCTGACCAGACCGACCGGCGTGGCGAACACCTCTGCGCCGAGGCCGAAAGTGACATACTGCCCTTCGGCTGCGGCTCGTTTTTCGCCAGGCGCGGACATCAGGCGCTCTCCCGGAAGTCCATGTCCTCGGCATCGGCGCCGCCGCTGGTCAGGTCAAGAGCGAAGCCTTTCACCCGCGCCTGCTGGGCGTGGACCGGAGACTTGGCAGGGCTCGACTTGGCGACGGGGCGGCCGGCGGGTCTGGCGGACGCTTTGAAGGTCGAGGCGCGGGCGGGGGCGCGGGCGGCAGGCCGGCCGCCGGCGGCGTCCGTGCGGAAGAAGGCGATCGACGTCTGAAGCTCTTCGGCCTGGGCCGCCAATTCCTCGGAGGTCGCCGACATCTGCTCGGACGCGCCGGCGTTCTGTTGGGTCACCTTGTCCAGTTGCTGGATGGCCTCGTTGATCTGATTGGCGCCCACGTCCTGTTCACGGCAGGCTGCGGAGATTTCCGAGACCAGTTCGGCGGTCTTGCGGATGTCTGGCACCAGGCGTTGCAGCATGTCGCCGGCTTCCTGGGCCGCCTTGACCGTGTCGCCCGAGACCGAGCTGATTTCGGCGGCGGCGGTCTGGCTGCGCTCGGCCAGTTTGCGGACTTCGGACGCCACCACCGCAAAGCCCTTGCCGTGTTCGCCGGCGCGGGCCGCCTCGACCGCCGCATTCAGCGCCAGCAGGTCGGTCTGGCGGGCGATCTCCTGCACGATGCCGATCTTTTCGGCGATGGTGCGCATGGCGTCCACCGCGCGGGTCACGGCCTCGCCGCTCAGTTCGGCGTCCTTGGCCGACTGACGCGAGATCTTCTCGGTCTGGGCTGCATTGTCGGCATTCTGTTTGATGTTGGCGGCCATCTCCTCCATCGAGGCGGAGGCCTGTTCAGCGGCGGCGGCCTGTTCGGTCGCGCCCTGGCTCATCTGCTCCGAGGTGGCAGACAGTTCCTGGCTGCCCGAGGAGACGTTGTCGGCGGCCGACAGGGCGTCGGAGACGACGCCGCGCAGACGCTCCACCATCGACTGCAGCGACAGGCCCAGGGTGTCCTTGTCCGACAAAGGCTTGGGCTGGACCGTCAGATCACCTTGAGCGATCTCGTCGGCCATGGCGGCCGTCGCCTTCAGATTGTCGGTCATCCGGTTCACCGTATCGACCAGATCCTTGATCTCGTCATTGGTCGTGACCTTGATGTCCTGATCCAGGTCGCCGATGGCGACGGCCTCGATGGCCGTCGAGACCTTGCGAAGGCCCAGGGTGACGGTGCGGGAAATCCAAAGGGCGGCGATCACGCCGATGACCAGACCGGCGACGACAAGGGCGATGAACAGGGCGCGGGACTCGGCGAAGACCTTGTCGCCCTCGACGCTGGCGGCCTTTCCGCCGTCGACGTTGAGATTGACCAGCTTCAGCAGATCGGCCGACATGTCGTCATAGAGCGGCTTGCTGGACAGCATGGTCTGGGCGGCGGCCTCGTTCTGGTTGGCGCGCGAGAGGCTCAGCATCCGCTCGCCGTCCCTCAGATAATTGTCGAACTTGCCGGCGAACTGATTGTAGAGCGCGCGCTCCTCGTTCGAGGAGATCAGGGCCTCATAGCTTGTCCGTTCGTTTTTGATCGTATCGAGCGTGGCGGCGATGTCTTTCTCGACGGCGGCCATGCGCGCCGGATCGGTCGAGGTGATGTGGGTGTACTGCTGGGCCCGCAGATCCGAGGTCGCCGTGTTGATGCTGTGGATGGCGTCGATGCTCGGCATCCAGTTTTCAGTGATCACGGTCGACTGGTCGTTGACCGCGCTCATCTTCATGACGCCGACCCCCCCCAGAATCATGGAGATCGCTAGGACGGCGGCGAAGGCCCCGGCTAGTTTTGCTTTAATCGTTAAGCGCATTTCAGAGCCCCCTTTGTTGATGTCAGGCCGGTGAATTTTCGAGATCGGAGCGCTCGGACAGAAGCCGTCCTGACGCGGTTGGATTGGCTAGTGGCGGGTCGCGGACGCGATTGAATGACGCGGCTCCCGCTGCTGATTGAAGAGGGTCTGGAGAGCTGGAACGACGATGAACTCGCCGTCTCGCTTGACCAGACATTGGACGAACTCAGGCCGCCAGCGCATGCCGACGCTTGGCGGCGCCTCCGCGTCGGCCCGCGCCAGGGTCGTGACCTCGTGAACCTTGTCGGTACGCAGCCCGACCAGGGTCGGCTCACCGTCCAGATCGATCTCGATCACGACGATGCGGCTATCGATGGTGGGCTCGCCGCGCTCCATGGCGAAGGCGACCCGCAGGTCCGACAGAGGAATGACCTTGCCGCGGAAGTTAATGACCGCCCCGACGAAGGCGCTGGCTCCCGGAACCGCCGTCTCCGGCGCCAGATCGATGATCTCCTGCACCGCCACGGCTTCAAGGGCGAACATTTCCCCGTTCAGTTCGAAGGTGAGAACCTCGATCTGCTCGGCTCCGGTCCAGCCTGGCGTACCGGCCACGCCGCTCATACCGCTTCGCGCATCTGCGCCTCCTGCTGCTGGCCCTTGGCGACCAGGTGACCGACGTCCAGGATCAGCGCGACGGCGCCGTCACCCAGGATCGTGGCGCCCGAGAAGGTCGGCAGGCCGGAATGAAGCTTGGACATCGACTTAATCACCGTCTGGTGGTCGCCGATGATTTGATCGACGACCAGGCCGATGCGCTCGGCGCCGGTCGAGACCACGACCACCTTCTGGTGCAGTTCGGGCGGCGTGCCGGTGTCGAACATCTCGCGCAGACGCAGGAACGGCACCAGGCTGTTGCGCAGCGAGATGAAGCTGCGGCCGCGCGAGCGCAGATCCTCGTCCAGCGACAGCTCCAGACACTCCTCGACCGCGTCCAGCGGGATGACGTAGCGGCCATGGCCGACCCGCACCAACAGGCCGTCGATGATGGCCAGGGTCAGCGGGATGCGCAGCGACACCTCCGACCCCTCTCCGGGGCGGCTGGCGATGTCGATGGAGCCGCGCAGGCCCTCGATGGTGCGCTTCACCACGTCCATACCGACGCCGCGGCCCGACAGGTTGGTGACGGCCGCCGCCGTCGAGAAGCCGGGATGGAAGATCATCTGCAGCAGGTCATGATCGCTGATCGCCGCGCCGGGCTCGATCAACCCCTGGCTCTCAGCCTTGGCGCGGACGCGGTCGCGGTCGATGCCCCGGCCGTCGTCGCGGATGGTGATGACCACCTCGCCGCCCGACTGATGGGCCGACAGACGGATGCGCCCCGTGGCGGGCTTGCCTGCGGCGGTCCGGTCCTCGGCCATCTCCAGTCCATGGTCGGCGGCGTTGCGGATCAGGTGGACCAAGGGGTCGGCCAGACGTTCGATGACCGTCTTATCGATCTCGGTGCTCTCGCCGTCGGTCGACAGCTCAATGGCCTTGCCGGTTTCGCGCGCCAGATCGTGAACCAGACGGCGGAACCGACCGAACAGGGTCGAGACCGGCACCATCCGCAGCACCATCATCGTATCGCGCAGTTCGCCCGACAGGCGTTCGATCTCCTCGGAGACCGCGCGCAGAGCCATATCGGTTCCGGCGTTGGAAAGCTGGCTCAGTCGCGACTGGGCGATCACGAGCTCCCCGACCCGGTCCATCAGTTCATCGAGACGATCGGCGGGAACGCGAACGCTTTCCGTCACCTTGGTGGATTTTGCGGCGCCGGCGTCAACGGGGTCGGCGCCGGATGCCACCGGGACCTTGGCGGCTTCGACCGGCTCTATCTGCGGGGCTGCCGTTTTCTCAGCGACCGAAGCCGGCGCGTCCGGGTGCGCATTTTCAACGGCGTCGCACAGTTCGGCGTCCACGGCTTCGATGCTCAAGGTCATCTCGTCCATGACGAAGATGAAGACGTCCTCGATCGCCGCCCGCCCCTGATCCGTCGTCAGGGTGACCGTCCAGCCGAGGTAGAGGTCAGTCGGCTCCATCCGGCCCAGAGCCGGAACACGCGACGCATCGACGACGACATGAGCGTCACCCAAATCCCGCAGCTCATTCAGCAGAGCCAAAGGGTTGGAGCCGTTGCGAAAGGCGTCGGCAGGAAGCTCGAACTTCACTCGCCAGGTCGTCGCCTTAGGAGGCGGCGCCTCAGCGGGCGCCCCGGCGTCGTCGGCGTCGCGCACCGCACGCTCCAGATCAGCCAGCAGGGCATCGCCCGCTGCCCCGTGCGCGCCCGAGGGGTCCTCCAGCAGACGACGCATATGATCGCGGGCGGCGAGAACCGCCGAGACCAGATCCTTGGTCGCCGCCACCTCACCCTTGCGGACGCGGTCGAAGGCGGTTTCGCAATGGTGGGTGAAGCCGGCCAGGGCGTCGAAGCCGAACATGGCCCCCGATCCCTTCAGCGTGTGCAGCCCCCGAAACACCGCATCCACCAGATCCCGATCTTCAGGCCGGTCCAGCAGATCCAGCAGGCCCTGTTCGATCAGTTCGAGGTTCTCGCGCGCCTCAACCTGAAAGATGGCGATGGCTTCGTTCATCGCCCCAGCACCTTCTTGGCGATCCGCACCAGTTGGTCGGGATCGAAGGGTTTGGTCAGCCAGCCCGTGGCGCCCGCCGCCTTGGCCCGCGCCTTCATGCCCTCGTCGGACTCTGTGGTCAGGAACACGATCGGCACACCCATCTGCTCGGGCATACGGCGCATCTCCTCGATCATGGTTAGGCCGTCCATGACTGGCATGTTCAGATCGGTGATGATCAGGTCGAAGGCGCTGGCCTTGGCCTTGGCGATGCCCTCCGCGCCGTCGGCGGCCTCGGCCACCGAATAGCCCGCGCCGGTCAGGGCGATCTTCAGCGCCATGCGAATGCTGTCCCACTACATCGAGGACATCGACGGCACTCTCCTGCTGCGCGACGGTAACATGGGGCCGCGCCGGTCGCGCAAGGGTCTGCTGTCGTTCAATGGACAGTGGAATCGAGCGGTCGCGCCGCGTGACCTGACGAACGCCGCCTGGGTCAAGGCGAACGCAACCGCCACCCTGAACCAGATCGGCCGCGAGGGATCGGCCAACACCGCTTCGCTCCTGACCTTCACGGCGGATAACGGCACGGTCACGCAGGCCATCACCAACGCCTCAATCCTGCGGCGTCTCTACTTCGACGTGAAGCGTGTGTCGGGAACTGACCCGCTGGAATTCAGCTTCGACAACGGAGTGACGTGGTATTCGATCACGCCCGCAGGAACGGGCTGGAACCGCGCCAAGTCGTCCCTTCAAACCGTAACCGACCCGGCGATTATCCTGCGGGGGAAGAACGGGAACAGCTTTGTGCTGGACTTCATCAACCTGATGGAGCCGCGCGAAGGCCTGTCCTCGACCATCCCTGACATCATCCGCTTGACCTCTGCGACAGGCGTTGGCCGAGACCGAATTCACCACACTGATACGTCGAACGGCGGCGGTCCCTCGGGCGAGCAGGGCATCAACATAGTTCGTTCGCGATACACGCACGGCCTGTTCGCTGAGCTTTGCTACATGAACACGGCATCGCTAGTGGCGACGCTGGGAGGCCTCACAGTAAATGTGCAGGCGACGCCTTCACCGACAATCGTGGTCGTAAACAGCACTGATGCCGTGGAGCAGGTCAGCGCTCCGCTAAACCTAGACGCTGGCAACTTCACGACGTTCAACAAGATCTTCTACTTCCGCACCCCAACCGAGCTTAGGCTGGCGGTTAATGGCGTGCTGTATCGGACTACGAGCGTCCGCGACTACACAGCCGCCGTAAGTCACGACTTCGCAACTAACGGAGGCGGCAGCGCTCTGGAAGGCCTCGTGAAGCGCCAGATCTGGTTCGACGATAGCCGAGTTCCTAGCGACGCCGAGATGATCGCGTGGACATCGTGACCCGCCGTCAGATCGTCGCCGCGCGCGTCACCGCCCTCATCCTGTTCCCCGTCGCCTTCTGGGCCGCGGTGATCGTCCTCACCCCATCCTGAAAGGAGACCCGCCATGAGCGGACTGAGCACCTATACCCAGAATGCAATCCTGAACTGGCTCAAGGGCACGGCCATGCCCAGCGCCCCGGCCGGCGTCTACGTCGGCCTGTTCAATGGCGACCCGACCGATGCTGGTTCTGGCGGGGCCGAGGTCACGACCACGGTTCGCACCGATGGCCGCGTCGCTGCGACCTTCGGCACAATCACCGGCAACACCTCGATCGCCAACAGCGCCGATGTCGATTTCGGCGCGGCGGCCGGGGCGGCGACGGCCTCCCACTTCGGCCTGTTCTCGGCCGCGTCGGGCGGTCAGCTGTTGGCCTCGGGAGCGCTGGCGGCGTCGCAGAGCATCCAGGCCACCAATCTCGTCAAGTTCGCGACCGGCGCCCTGACCGTCACCGTCGATTAAGATCGTCTGGCGATCTCCCTCGCCTGACGCCAGCGGCCCGGTGATCGGAACAGCAGCCACGCCGGGCCGCGCCCTCCCTCACAAACTGGAGACTGATCATGCCGTATGTGCTGGGCGCAAAGGCGCGCGCCGAACTGTCAGCTTGTGTGACCGCCTCGGCGGAAGCGCTGATCAACTTGGATGGGCTGGTTCTGGATATGCGGAATGGTCCTAGGCTGATCGGGTCAGAAGACGTCGATCCAGCGTATCCCATGATTGCCAGCTTCGTTGAGCGCCAGCACCGGCGCTCTCCACCTCACCTGACCCACGATATCTGCTCCTGAGAAATAGCTCGGGCGCTCAAACACCACGAAAACCGGAGACTGACCATGGCCTCGAAAGAGCCTGCCTGGCTGGCGTTCGCCCGCCAGCAAATCGGCGTGCGTGAAACCGTCGGACCCAAACACAGCCCGGTCATCATGGGCTGGGTACAGAAGCTCGGCGCCAAGGTGCTGGGCATCAAGGTCGTGGATGACGAGACGGCATGGTGCGGCACCTTCGTCGCCATGTGTATGATGATAGCCGGGCTGGCGTCACCGCCGATCGCCGTTCGCGCCTCGTCTTGGGCGACGTGGGGGCGTGAGCTGCTCGGGCCGCGTTTGGGCTGTGTCCTGGTCTTCACGCGCACCGGAGGCGGGCATGTCGGCTTCTACATCGGCGAGGACGCGACCCACTTCCACGTTCTAGGCGGCAACCAGGGCAACGCCGTCTCGATCACCCGCATCGCCAAGGCTCGACTGGCCAAGGGCGGGATGCGCTGGCCGGCCGGCGTCGCGCTGCCGGCGGTTCAGGTGATCCGCCTCAACGCCGCCGGCGTGCCCGTGACGGTGAATGAGGCGTGAGAGCCCTGATCCGCCGTCTGGCGTCCTGGGGTGTGTCGCCTCTGTTCGCCGTCGCCTTCGTCTTGGGCGTCCTGATCGTCGCGGCCGTCGTGGTCCTGAACACCTGCGCGCCCCGGTCCGAGGTCAAGCGCGTCGAAGCGAATACCCGTGTCCTGGTCATCGACGGCGCCGCCAAGGAATCGGCGGCCGAAGAGCGCCTGAACGACACCACCACCATCAACGACCGCAAAGAGGAACGCGCCAATGCGACCGCTACGCTGCCTGACACCCGCCCTTCTGATCGCCGCGTTCGCCGTGGCTGCGTCATCCTGCGCCAGCAAGGAACACGCGACGCCGATCTTCCCGTCCAATGCCGATCTGCGGGTTGAGGCGAAGCCGCAGCTGTCGCCGGCCGATCTGGACAGCGACGCGGCGCTGACGGCGCACGATGACGCGGTTGAGGCGTGGGGCGATCGAGGCTGGGCGGCGGTCGGGCGGATTTGCCGGTGGGCCGTGTCAAGCGGGGCAGACCTGCCGTTCAGATGTCCGCCAGCGGCGCCGCCTCGACCGGGCTAGGCAAAAGAGGGATTATCCCACCTTTCAGCGTCGAGCCTCGGCTCCGCCATCGAGGCCGCTCCGGGAGACCGGGGCGGCTTTCGTCTTATTCCGCTCACAGGAACCGATGGTCACTGCTGGAGTTAACCGCAGCAGAGCCGGCTTATGAGGGTGGTGGCCCGGCAATATGCGCCACCCCGCTCGGTGGGCGGTCTATTACGTTCCCTGGGTGAGACCGCCCGCCAAAATGCCCTCGGTTCACGCCGGGGGCGTTTTGCCGTTGAGGCCTTTTCCATAGACCGGCGCGGGCGGCGGTTTCCACTTCCCCATTTCAAGCCACCATCCCAGAGCCTTAAGCCGCTCATTCTCTGCTGCGGTGTAATCCCACCAGATCCGATCCATGTCGGTGATCGTGTCGACTTGGCGCGGCCAAGTGCTCGTCTTGTCCATGAACCGAACCCGGCCGGGACAGCCCTCTACGCGGCAGGCGGGGCGCCTATTTGCCAGGGTGAAGTCTTCGCCCTTGGCGCGCGCGACGGCGTCAAGGTCCACATGGCCGCAGTGTTCGATCCGGTCGACTTCGCACTCCCATATGATCTTCGCGCCCCGCTCGATCATGGAGCCGACGGTTTCGGCGGTCATGCCTTCAACGGATAGACGTTGTCGGCACGGGTGACGCCCATGCAGTGGTCGGCCCAAGTCTCCATGAGCGGCCGGCGCTTCTCGACAGCTGAACCACGGCGATAGGCGCGCTCGACGGCAGAACCGACCTGATGGGCCAGCGCCTCTTCCAGCAGCTCGCGCGGATAGTTGGTGCAGTCGCCTGCCCAATCTCGGAACGCAGATCGGAATCCGTGAGGGGTCGCATCCTTGATCCCCATTTTCCGCATGACCATCGCCAGAGCCATGTCGGACAGCGGTCCCTTTAGGCCGGGAAAGATCAGGCCTTGGCGCACGTCGGCGTCGATCGCGGTCAGCACGCCGACGGCAGCAGAAGACAGCGGGACGCGATGCTCTCGGCCGGCTTTCATGCGCTCGGCCGGTATGATCCAGGTCGCGCCATTGATCTCATCCCAAGTCGCCCCTCGCACCTCGCCCGATCGCGCGCCGGTCAGGACCAGGAATCGAAGGGCATCAGCCGAGATGCTGTGGCGCCCGGATAGCTGCTCTAGGAACGCCGGGACGTCCTGATAGGCCATCGCGGCATGGTGGCCTTGTTCTTTCCTGACCTTCGGCAGCATCCGCGCCATGTGTCCGCGCCATCGTGCAGGGTTCTCGCCCGTCCGCAGCCCGCGCACCGTGGCGGCGTCAAGGACCATTTCGATGCGAGACCGGACGCGGCGGGCCGTCTCTGGCTTCGTCGTCCATATCTCGCGCAGAGCCTTCAGGACCATTTCGGTGTCGACGGTGCTGACCTCGGCTTTCCAAATGGCGGCGGCGTGCTGGGTCAGAGAGGCTTCCCACTGCGGGCGCTGCTTGGGGGACTTCCAGCCCTTCTCCAGACCATCCATCAGATCGGCGGCGACGGCTGAAAAGGTGGTGTCCGGTTTCGGCGCATTCGCCCTACGCCGCGCCTCGATAGGGTCGATCCCCGCCTTGATCTCGGCCCGCACCTTGTCGGCGGCGGCGCGGGCGTCGGTCAGCTTCACGGCCTCCAGGCTGCCCAGCCCCATCTCTCGACGACGGCCGGCCCGATAGAAAATGTAGACCCAGCGACGCGATCCGGTCTGGTCTATCCGCAGATAGAGTCCGGCCCCATCCGCGAAGAGCCCTGGCTCGCGCATCCCCGGCACCTTCTTGCCGTTCAATCTGTTTACGTCGCGCGCCATGGCCTCTCCAGAACGTAAGGAGAACATACGCCGACGACAGAAGCGGTCGCCACCCTAAGCTCGCCCTAAGTCCCGCCCTAAGATGAGCGGTTCGCGTCCCGTCCAGCGATGACGGGCTTGAGGCGCAAATCCTTGCGCGGCGGGGCGCTGGGTTGGCAAGCGGTGACATTGGAGGGCGTGGGTGTGGCGGACAGAGAGGGATTCGAACCCTCGGTAGGCTTTCACCTACACACGCTTTCCAAGCGTGCGCGATCGACCACTCCGCCACCTGTCCGTTTCACGCTGCGTCTTGCGCGCCGCCGGAGGTCGATCCGGCGGGAGGCGGGCCTGATAGAACACCCTCGCCCCCTCGGCAAGCGCCTCTCGCATCCCCATATGGACTTCAACGCCATTTTCCGATGAGAGAGCCGCAAATGCTGTTCAAGAAGACCGCCGAAATGCCCACGCCCGAGACCGCCCTGCCCGGCCGCGCCCAGCCGCTGGACACCGACGTGAACCATTATGTCAGCGGCCATCCGCTGAAGGGGCCCTATCCCGACGGTTTCCAGACCGCCATCTTCGGCATGGGCTGTTTCTGGGGCGTGGAGCGCATCTTCTGGCAGTTGCCGGGCGTCTGGGTGACGTCGGCCGGCTATTCCGGGGGCATCACGCCGAACCCGACCTATGAGGAGACCTGCACGGGCCGCACGGGCCATACCGAGGTGGTCAAGGTGGTGTTCGACCCGGCCGTCATCTCCTACGCCGAACTGCTGAAGACCTTCTGGGAGAACCACGACCCGACGCAAGGGATGCGCCAGGGCAATGACGTGGGTACCACCTATCGCTCGGCCATCTATACGCTGAACGCCGAGCAGCAGGCCGAGGCCGAGGCGTCGCGCGACGCCTATCAGGCGGCCCTGACCCAGGCCGGGCGCGGGACGATCACCACCGAGATCGAGCCGGCGGGCGACTATTTCTACGCCGAGGGCTATCACCAGGGCTATCTGGCCAAGAACCCGGCCGGATACTGCGGCATCGGCGGGACCGGCGTGGTCTGCCCCATCGGGGTCGGCGTCGACGCCTGACCCCTGCGACGGCCGCCGGGTTTCAACCGGCGGCCAGTCGGCCTATGGATCGGCGAAAAATGGGAGCGCTCATGTCCGCCTTCATCCATCCTGACGAGATCCGCAGCCGGTTTTCGGCCGCCCTGTCCGCCATGTACCGGGCCGAGGTGCCGCAATACGGCGACCTGCTGACGCTGGTGGCGGATATCAACGCCGCTACTTTAAAGGCCGATGCCAGCGGCGCCGACAGGCTGGCGGCGTCCGGCGAACTGGCGCGTCTGTCGGAGGAACGCCACGGCGCCATCCGCGTCGGCACGGCCGATGAACTGGCCACGATCGCGCGCGCCTTTGCGGTGATGGGGATGGAGCCGGTCAGCTATTACAACCTGGCCCCCGCCGGGGTGCCGGTCCATTCGACCGCCTTCCGTCCCGTCGATCCGGCGGCCCTGGCGCGCAATCCGTTCCGGGTCTTCACCTCGCTGTTGCGGCTGGAACTGATCGAGGACGACGCCTTGCGCGCGGAGGCAGCCGAGACGCTGGCTCGCCGCGACATCTTCACCCCCGGCGCGCGTGAACTGATTGAGACGGCGGAGGCCGCGGGCGGTCTGGACGAGGCTCAGGCCGATCGTTTCGTCTCCGAACTGCTGGAGACCTTCCGCTGGCACGCCCAGGCGACCGTCAGCGCCGAGACCTACGAACGGCTGGTCGCCGCCCACCGTCTGATCGCCGATGTGGTCAGCTTCAAGGGGCCACACATCAACCACTTGACGCCGCGCACGCTGGATATCGATGCGGCCCAGACCGCCATGCCCGCGCGCGGCATCAGCCCGAAGGAAACCATCGAGGGTCCGCCCGCCCGCGCCTGTCCGATCCTGCTGCGCCAGACCAGCTTCAAGGCGTTGCAGGAGGCGATCACCTTCCCCGGCGCCGACGGCCCCACGGCGGGCGCCCACACCGCCCGCTTCGGCGAGATCGAACAGCGCGGCTGCGCCCTGACCCCCGCCGGTCGCGCCCTGTATGACGAGGCCCTGGCGAAGAAGGACTTCTCCGCCCTGCCCGACGACTGGGACGCCCTGCGCCGCGCAGACCTCGCTTGGTTCCGCTATCGCGTGACGCCTGAGGGTCTCGCCGCCCGCGCCGAGACTGCTGATCTGGACGCCCTGATCGCGGCGGGCCACGTCGTCGCCGAACCCATCACCTATGAAGACTTCCTGCCTGTCAGCGCCGCCGGCATCTTCCAGTCCAACCTGGGATCGGAGGCTCGCGAAACCGCCTATGCCGTCGATCCCGCCAAGGCCGATTTCGAACAGGCGCTGGGCCGCCCTGTCCAGGACGAGATGGCCCTGTACCGCGCCGAACAGGAAGCCTCGATCACAGCGACGCTGAGGGCCTTGGGCCTGACGGAGACGGTCTAGTCCCTTCAACCGGATGCGGGGCTGGCGACGCCCCGCGTCCATCCGGCGTCTTGCCTGATGCGCAGACGCGGATCATAGACGCGGCCGTGAACCCGTCCGCTTCCCCGACCCAGCGCCGTTACGATCTCGACTGGATCCGGGTCGGCGCTTTCGGCCTGCTGATCCTGTATCATGTGGGCCTGGTTTACGGGGTCTATGACTGGCACATCCACAGCGCCCACACCTTCGAGTGGATGCGTGAGGCGATCCTGGTCACCAATCCCTGGCGGCTGACCCTGCTGTTTCTGGTGTCCGGCGCCGCCCTGCGGTTCATGACCTTCCGGCGCACCCCGCGCGAGGTCGCCCGCGCCCGGTTCGAGCGGCTGGTCCCGCCCCTGATCTTCGGCGCCCTGGTTCTGGTGCCGATCCAGTCCTGGATCGAGTCGATGGACAAGGGCGGCTGGCCCGGCGGCGTCGCCGGCTTCGTCGCCTGGCTGGGCCATGAGTTCGGCTGGAGCGGTCTCGCCGACGGCGTGCCGGTCAACCATCTTTGGTTCATCGTCTATATCGCGGTCTACAGCCTGATCGCCGTGGTTCTGTGGCGCCAGCCCGGCCTGATCGACCGACTGGGGAACGGGTTGGAAAAGGCGCTGACCGGCCCACGCCTGCTGGTCCTGCCGATCCTCTATCTGTTCGCCATCCGGTGGCTGCTCTTTCCCTGGTTCGGCCTGACCAACACCCTGCACAACGACTGGTACAATCACGCCCTGTCGCTGGTCGCCTTCCTGTTCGGCTTCAGCATCGTGGGGCGTGAGAGCCTGTGGCGCACGATGGAGCGCTATCGCTGGATCGCCCTGGCCCTGGCGGCCGTCGCCCTCCCGATCATGATGGTCCAGGTCTGGCATCCCGGCGCGCGGGCCTTCTGGGGCGTGCCCAAGGCCGCCGTTTACGGCATCGACCAATGGGCGGTGATCGTCGCCATCCTGGGCTTCGGCTATCGCCATCTGCGCGACCGGGGCGGCCCTGCGCTCAACTATCTGACGCAGGCGACCTTTCCCCTCTATCTGGCGCACCAGACGGTGCTGGTCGCGGCCGTCTGGATCATCCGCCCGGCGAACCTGCCGGCGCCGGTCGAACTGCTGTCCCTTATCGCCATCACCTTCGTCGGCAGCCTGGCGATCTATGAGGTCGTGCGTCGCATCCCGGCCATTCGCCCGCTGTGGGGGCTGAAGCCGCTGGACGGCCGGCCCTGGCCGCTGGACCTTCAAGCCCTGCTGAAGCCGCAGGTTCGCTATCACCGCCGTCGTCGCCTGCTGGGCGTGGGCGTCGCCGCCCCGCTTCTGGCCCTGACGGTGGTCGCGGTGGCCATCCTCGCCTACCCCGGCTTCAACAATGCCACCCAGTATCTCAGCGAACTGGGCGGGACGACGGCCAAGGCGCCGATCATCTTCAACGGCGGGGTTTTCGTCGCCGGCGTCATGGCCGGTCTGGCGGGGATCGGCTTTGGTCTGGCCATCTACGCCCTGACCGGCGCGCGGGTCGCAGCTTGGGTCATCGCCATCGTCTTCATCTTGGCTGGCGGCGGCATGTCGGCCTCGACCCTGTGGCCCTGGCCCGATCCGCGCCACATGATCATCAACCTGGCCCTGGGCATCCAGCTGGCGCCGATGCTGCTGCTGTGGGGACTGGCCAAACGCCGGGACGTGCCGCGCCTGAAGCTCTTCCTCGCCGTCACCTTCGTCGTGATGGCGATTCTGATGGTCCTGACCAAGCACCTCGTCTTCCCCGGCACGGTCAACGACGCCAACGTCGGCTGGTGGGAGCGTCTCTACGCCATCGTTCTGGTCTGCTGGGTGGGGGTTGCAGCCTGGGTCCTGGACCGTAAACTGCTGTCGGTCGCCACGGAGTCGCCGCACGGCCGCCCGGCTTCCGCCGCGTTCGACGTTCCGGCCTGACTTCACCCCCACATTTTTTGGTTTCATCAACATTGCGTGATTGAAAATCGCGCGAATGTGATCGATTATGCAGGTCGTGTTGCAGTGCAGCACTCCGCGTCGTCCCCAGCCCTCGGGACGACATCCGGTTCACTCGGGGGCGTCCAGAGCGGCATGAACAAGCTGGCGATCCGGCCTGTCGAACAGGCTGAAATCGAGACGACGATCCACGGCGCGCAAACGCCTAGCTGGTCGTGGCTGCCCGACGAGGCGCCGCTGGCCATGCCGGTTCAGTCCCTGTCCGCGCCCGACGCCGTCGCCGACGTGACGCCCGCGACCTCGCCGCGCACGGTAGCGTCGCGTCGCCTGGCCCTGCTGGCCGGCACCATCGTCCTGACCGGCCTGTCGGCCATCACCCCCTTCTACCTCTATGCCCGCAAGGGTTGGGACGGCACCGAGATCCTGGCCTTCAGCCTGTTCATGGTCCTGATCACCGCCATCTCCTGCTGGTTCGTCAGCGGCCTGATGGGCCTGTTCGTCATGCTGCGCGGCAAGGATCAGGCGGACCTCGCCTTCTCGCCGCATCCGCCGATGCCGCGCACCCGCACGGCCCTGCTGATGCCGCTGTACAACGAGGACGCACGCTCGTCCTTCGCGCGCCTGTCCCAGATCGATTCCTGCCTGGCGCGTCTGGGCGCCTCGTCCGCCTTCGACATCTTCGTGCTGAGCGATTCGACCAAGGAAGACGCCGCCGCTGCCGAGCGTTCGGTGTTCCAATCGTTCCGCATGGCCGCCAACTCCAAGGCCTTCTATCGCCGCCGCACCGACAATGCCGAGCGCAAGGCCGGCAACCTGGCCGAATGGGTCCGTCGTTTCGGCGGCGCCTACGAGAATATGATCGTCCTGGACGCCGACAGCACCATGGCCGGCGAGACCCTGCTGCGCATGGTCGACGCCATGGAGCGCAATCCCGGCGTGGGCCTGATCCAGACCGCCCCGGTCATCATCAAGGCCCGCACCATCTTCGCGCGTGTGTCCCAGTATTCGGTGCGCCTGTACGGCCGCGTCGCCGCTGCCGGCCTGGCCTACTGGACCGGTTCGGAATCCAGCTACTGGGGCCACAACGCCATCATCCGCACGCGCGCCTTCGCCGCCTGCTGCGGCCTGCCGCACCTGAAGGGCAGGAAGCCCTTCGGCGGTCACATCATGAGCCATGACGTCGTCGAGGCCGCCCTGATGCGCCGCGCCGGCTGGGCCGTCCACGTCACCGCCTCGCTGGACGGATCGTGGGAAGAGACCCCGCCGTCGATCACCGACTTCATCCGCCGCGACCACCGCTGGTTCCAGGGCAACCTCCAGCACCTGGGCCTGATCACGGCCAAGGGCCTGTCGCCGATGAGCCGCCTGCAGCTGCTGATGGGCTGCATGGCCTATCTGTCGTCGCCCCTGTGGCTGGCGTCGCTGATGGTCGGCCTGTTCATCCAGATGTTCTATCCGGTCGACTGGACCAGCTTCTTCTACATCCTGAACCCCCAGTTCACGCCCTTCATGCTGGCCTCCTTCCTGTCCGGCGTGCTGCTGATCGGGCCCAAGTTCATGGGCGCCGCCCTGGTCCTCAGCCGTCCGGCCGAGTTGCGCGCCTTCGGCGGCCGTCGCGCCATCGCCAAGGGCATGGCGGCCGAGATCGCCCTGTCGGCGATCCTGGCCCCCATCCTGATGGTCGCCAACACCAAGGCCTTCATCCAGATCGTCTCGGGCCACGACACCGGCTGGTCGACCCAGCAGCGCGAGGCCGACGGCCTGGCCTGGTCCGACGCCTTCCGCGCCATGCGCTGGCAGATGATCGCCGGCGTGGGCTTCCTGATCCCGCTCGCCGTCCGTCCCGACCTGGCCACCTGGTTCGCCCCGATCGTCCTGCCGCTGCTGCTGGCCGCCCCGATCACCGTCTGGACCTCGCGCGTCCGTTCGGGCGACAAGCTGGCGGCCAAGGGCTATCTGGTCACCCCGGTTCAGGACGGCGTCAGCGTTTCGCCGGCCGTCCTGCACACGCCGCGCTCGCCGCTGCGTGCGGTCGCCGGCGGCGTCCTGGCCCCCGTCGCCGCCCCGGCCATGGTCCCGGCCCGCGCGCCCGAGCTCTGATCGGGCCAAAAGCGATGCGTGGCGGCCACAGCGCCGCCACAACCGTCACAGCCTAGCTCGACGGCGGAAGGGTTCGCGTTCAGTCTTGGATTTCAGCCACCTGTTGCGGACTGATTCCATGACCAAGAAGACCAGCGCCGACACCAAGCCCGACCTGCGGATCGTCGAATCCGAGTCCGCCGTCTATGACCTGATGCGCGCGCCCGAAACCACGGCCGACCGCGTCAAACGTCTTCAGCTCGAAGCCCACGCCCTGGCGCTGGAAGAGATCGAGGCGCTGGAACGGCTGCTGCTCGAAGCCGCAGCCAAGGCCAAGGCCATCGCCGACGGCGGCGACGCCTATCCGGTAGGCGCGCGCGAGATCGCCTCGCGTCTCGCCGCCGACCTGCCGAACCGCGCCGAGACCATCAAGACCATCGTCCACCGCGTCGGCTGAAAAACCGAAGCTGGGCCGTCGGAACGACCCGCCTGCCCGTCCGCTTTCCTGAAGACCCCATCTTCAGGAGACGACATCCATGGACGACCGGACCCACGCGCGCGCCGAAGACATCGCCGATCAGGAACGCGCCATCCAGCGCGACATTGACGCCAAGGACAAGGCGTCCGGCGATGACAAACCGTCCGGCGCGATGCAGGCCGGCGCCCGCCCCTACCCCGAACCGCCCTTCCCGAAACAGCACCAGACCAAGCCGGGCGACGAGGCCGCGCTGGATCCCGCGCCCCTCTATGATGCGCCCTTCTGGAAGGGGTCGGGCAAGCTGGACGGGTTCGCCGCCCTGATCACCGGCGCCGATTCCGGCATCGGCCGTTCAGTCGCCGTCCTGTTCGCGCGCGAGGGCTGCGACGTCGTCATCTGCCATCTGGATGAGGACGCTGACGCCGAAACCACCAAGGCCGCCGTCGAGGCCGAGGGTCGCCGCGCCGTGGTGTTGAAGGGCGATGTCTCCGATCCCGCCTTCGCCGAGATGGCGGTCAAGGCCACGCTCGACGCCTTCGGCCGGCTGGACGTCCTGGTCCCGAACGCCGCCTTCCAAGAGCACGTCCCCGCCTTCGAGGACCTGACGTACGAGCATTTCGACCGCACGCTGAAGACCAACCTCTACGGCTATTTCAACATGACCAAGGCGGCTGTTCCGCACATGAAGGCCGGCGGCGCCATCGTCATGACCGGCTCCGTCACCGGTCTGATGGGCAACAAGGATCTGCTCGACTATTCCCTGACCAAGGGCGGCATCCACGCCTTTGCCCGTTCGCTGGGCACGCATCTGGCGCCGCGCGGCATTCGCGTGAACGTCGTCGCGCCCGGCCCGGTCTGGACCCCGCTGAACCCCGCCGACAAGGACGCCGAAGCGACCTCGAAGTTCGGCGCTGACACGGTGATGAAACGCCCGGCCCAGCCCGAGGAAATCGCGCCCGCCTACGTCTTTTTGGCCTCGCCCCAGATGTCCAGCTTCATCACCGGCGAGATCCTGCCGATCATCGGCGGCTACGCCGGCGGCTGAACCGAACCGCCGCCCTGCGATCGCGGGGCGGCGGCCTCGCCTAGGCCAAGACGTCGTCGTAATCGGGATGCCGCTTGTGCCAGGCGACGGCGTAGCTGCAACGCGGAAACAGCTTCAGCCCCTTCTGGCGCGCATGATCGGCCAGCGACTGCATGAACCGCCCCGCTGCGCCTGATCCGCGCAGCGATGGCTCGGCCTCGACATGCAGGATGATCCGCGCATCGCCCTTCACGGCATAGTCGGCCCAGACCAGGCCCGCGCCCTTGTCGTCGTCGAACGCCTGTTCGAACCGGTTGTCGCCTTCGACGTCCTTGAACTGTCCCATCGGGTTCTCCTTTGACGGATCAACCGCCAAGGCCGCCGGGACGTTCCGTCACGTTCAAATCGGCCCTTAGATCGGCTTGTCGTTCAGCAGATTCAGCAGGCCGATCACGCTCTTGACCGTGAACCAGACGCTGAGCAGGAACCAGACCAGCAGGAACAGCAGCAGGAACGGAATGCCGATCAGCACCACCGACGCCAGGGCGCTGACAAAGATCCCGACCCAGGCCGCGATGGTCCACCAGAAGACTGACCAGAACAGCCGGATCTGCGCCTCGATATGCTGGCGCGCCACGCCCGTCGCCGTCCCGCGCGTGACATAGGACACCACCAGCCCGATCAAAACCAGCACATTGGCGCTGGGGATCGACAGGATGAACAGGGCCCAGGCGATCAGCGCTCCGACCTTGCCCTCCGAAGTCTGCCCGGCGATGAAATTGGGTTCGTTCGTCATCGTCGGTCCTTCAGAACAGCAGGCTGCGGGGGCGAGGAACGGCCTGTCCGCTCTTCAGTTTCAGCACCCCGAACGCGCCGCGCGCCAGGACCCAGATCGCCAGGGCGAACAGCACCAGCACGCCGATGTTGACCACGATCAAAAGGGCCCCGACGACCGCCGCCCCGACCGCGCCGACGATGGTGCGCTGCTGATAGACGGCGTGGCTGTGCTCCAGCGGATCCGTCGACCCATCGCGCCGCATCACCGCCAGCAGGGCCACCAGGCACGACACGCCCAGCGTCGGCACGGCCAGCAGGATCAGCACATAGACCGCATACAGCCGCATCGGCACGACCGGTCCTTCACGACGCGGCGCAGCCTCGGCCGTCAGACGCTGGCGCACCGCGCGTACGGCCGGCGCCGGCTTGGCCTCGACAGGCTTCGGCTCGGACCGGGGCGGAAACGGCGCCGTCGGCCGGGTCGTCGGGCCAGATCGGTCGAATGGCCCCGGCCCCGGCGCCAACTCCGGCGGATCGAACAGGTCCGGTTCGGGCTCGTCTGAAGGAAACGGCTCCGGTTGCCGCTCACGCGCACGGCCCGCCAGCGACGCGGGCGAGACGAAGCCGACCTCGGCGTCATGATCATGGTCGTGATCGCGGGGCGCTGCTGGGTCTTTCGGATCGCCGGGTTCGGCCATGAACAACGCTTCTGTCACGCCGGACGCCCGGCTGGAATCTACCGACGACAATGGCGGTCGGCGCGGCGCGAAGCAACCGCCCTTACCGCCCCAGCACGATCTCGCAGCCCGGCGCCGCCACCGCCGCCAGGGCGCCCGGCTTTTCGATCCGCACCGTGGCCCGCTGCACGCGGTTGTCCTCCAGGCACGCCCGCGCCAGCCGTTCGGCGAAGGTCTCCACCAGCCCCACATGCCCCTCGGCGGCGATGGCGCGCGCGGCGTCGGCTACGGTCTCATAGTTGATGGTGTCGCCCAGCCGCTCGATGGGGCGCGGCGCCAGCTCCAGCGTCACATCGATCACCAGCCGCTGCAGCCGCCCCTGCTCATGGTCATAGACCCCGATCCCGGCCTCGACCTCCAACCCGCGCACGAACACGCTCAGCCGCTCGAAACGCAGCGGCCCGAAAAGCAGGGGATCGTCCGCCGGAGCCGGCGTCGCCAGAGGAGAGGAAACCACGCGCTACTCCTGGATGTCGGGGGTGCGCCAGGCCAGGTGCTGGCCCCCGTCGACGGCGATCATCTGGCCCGTCACCATCCGGGCGTCAATCAGCCACAACACCGCCTCGGCCACCGCCTCGGGGCTGCCGGGGGTTTCCAGCAGGGTGGCGCGCGCCTCGGCGGCGAACTCTTCGGGCGTCTGGTGGATGGACGGCAGGGTCGGCCCCGGCCCCACCCCATTGACCCGGATGCCGGGCGCCAGCGCCTGGGCCAGGGTCTGGGTCGCCCACCACAGGCCGTTGCGCGACAGGCTGTAGGAGAAGAAGCGCGGATCCGGCTTCAGCACCTTCTGGTCCAACAGATTGACGATGGCGCCCTCGACGGCTTGCGCCGCGAACGCCTCGGCCAGAACGATCGGCGCTCTCAGATTGGTGTCGAGATGCAGGTCCCAGCTGTCGCGCGTGAGGTCGCCGATCCGGTCGTCCTCGAACACCGAGGCGTTGTTGACCAGCACGCTGACCGACCCCAGCGCCTCGACCGCCGCGGGGATCAACGCCCGCACCCTGGCCTCGTCCGTCAGGTCCGCCTGCAACAGGCACGCACGTCGCCCCAGACCCGCGATCTCGTCGGCCAGGGTCCGGGCGTCGTCGCCCGACGCATGATGATGGATCGCCACGTCGAACCCGGCCTGGGCCAGCTTCAGACAGATGGCCCGCCCGATCCGCCGTGCCCCGCCCGTGACCAGGGCGACGCCCCGCTCGGAGCGAGCAGCCGCCTCAGTCAACCCGACCGAACTCGAACACGTTGAACGCCGCCAGAACGGCGATGAAGCCGAAGATGATGCCGAGAGCCAGCATGGGATGCTCCTGTTGTCCGTCTTGGCTTAGTGCGGGACGGGGCGGGGTTCAAGCAGGGATGGTTCACTTGCCTGAAGCGCGCCTAACGCTAAGGTCCGATTTGTGGGGGAGTTTAAAATGTCGCGCATACTGCTAGCCATCGCGATGGCCGCTCCGCTGTCGGGTTGCCTGACGACGTTGTATCTAGCGGACCGTCCCAGTTCCGCCATGCTTCATGAGATGAACCGACGATGTGAGCAGGATGCAGCCTTACGCTGGTTTGGCGAGCGCCCTTATGGGATCGACGTTTGGATGCCAGGCAATCTTTCCCGTGACCCTGCGGATGATCCCAGCTTCCAGACGGCGTCGCAATTCATCGGAATAGGCAGCGGAGAAGACTTGTGGCTGCGCAGCGGTGTCGCCGGCGCCTTGTATATCAACATGGGGCCGGGGGACGGCTACTATTTCGGTCCTACGCGGGGCGAACCGTCTGGCGTCTACAAGTTCGAACTTGCGCCAGATGGCGATGCGCGTTGCGAAGCGGAAACAGCATGGTTCGCACGTCAGGCGGCGCGCGGAGCGTCGAGGCCGGCAAGCTACATCGGCCGATGCCTGACATACAGCTACGTGGGCAAGGCCCCGGTGGATGCCGCAGTGTTCGTGCGGTTCGATGACGCGCCAGAAGAAGCGCGTGGGCTATATCGGTCTGGTGAGAGACTAATCGTCGATGGTCGGTTGAGAGCATCGATCACTGACTACTGGGCCATCAATCCGTCGAGTGCAGCCGAGCGCAGAGGTCAATGGGGTCTAAAGGCTTGTCAGCATCTTCCGCAGCAAGGGTTGTTGAGGCTATTTCCCGATAATCCCGATGCAGAACGGCCAAGATAAATCTGGCCATGTCTTTTGGAGGCTGTGCCCTCGAGACATGCGATATGAGCCGCTAAGGACGACAGAATGATCTGGCGCATCCACGTCGAACCCTTCACCCGCCCCCTCTTCTTCGCCTGGTCGCGGCTGACGCGGGGCAAGACGCTGGGCGTGCGGGCGGTGGCGGTGGATGCGCAGGGGCGGGTGCTGATGGTCCGGCACACCTATCTGGCCGGCTGGTGGTTGCCGGGCGGCGGGGTGGATTGGGGCGAGACGACGCACGCCGCCGTGGTGCGCGAACTGCGTGAAGAGGCCGGTCTGGTCGCGCGCGGGGCGCCGCGCCTGATCTCGATCCATTCCAACGCGCGGTTCTTTCCCGGCGATCACGTCGCAGTCTTCCGCATCGACGCCTTCGATGTGGGCGAGCGCACCAGCCACGGCGAGATCGCCGAGATCGGCTGGTTCTCGCCCTACGCCTTGCCGGACGATGTGAACCGGGGCTGTGGCGCGCGCCTGGCCGAAATCTTCGACGGCGCCCCGGTCGATCCGGACTGGTGAGACCCGCTGCCGTCTCCTCCCTGCGCAGCGGGGAGGAGACGTTGTGCGTCCGCATCTGACGCAGGCGCGTGGCAGCGTCCGCCCATGACCCAAGCCGCCCCCGTCTATCGCGTCCGCTCGCAGGAGATCTGGGACCTGGCCCGCGACGATTATCTGGCGGGCGAGCCGGCGCGGATCGTCTGTCGCCGCTACGACCTGGGCCTGTCGGCCTTCCGCATTCGCGCGCGCAAGGGCAAGTGGCGGCGCGGGGACCAGGACGATCCCGACCTGTACGATCCCGCGCTCGAGCTCGAGGCGGTCGAGGATATCGCCTTTTCCGACATGGCCGACACGGCGCGTCGTCGCCTGCAACTGGCCCTGATGGACGGCGAGGCGACCGAGGCCCAGCGCTGGCTCAGGATCTTCGAAACCCTGTCGTCGATGGCGTCCCAGACCGGCGATGTGCACACATTGCACCCTGATTTTCCGCCCCGACCGTCTGATGGGACCGACGCGCGCGCCCCTCGCCCCTCGACGGACGACGCCGGGTCCGAACCGGGCGAAGCGCACCGATTGCACCCTGTTTTATCCTCGGACGACGCAAACCCGTCCGGCGCGCCCCTCAATCGGGCTGAGCGCCGCCGCCTGCGCCGCGCCCGCCGCCGAACGCCGCCCTCTGCAAGTCCTGAAAGCCATGCTAGCCAGGGGCCATGAACCCGTCCCTGCTCGCCATCCTCGTCGTCATCCTGGCCGGCGGCGCCACCGCGCTTCAGGCTCCGACCAACGCCAGGCTGGCGACCGCCGTGGCCTCGCCGGTCAACGCCGCCTTCATCTCGTTTGCGGTCGGGACGACGGTGCTGGGGATATTGGCGGCGATCCTGCACACCCGGCCGGACATGGCCGCGACGCGGGCCCTGCCGTGGTACGCCTGGCTGGGCGGGGCCTACGGCGCCTGTTTCGTGGTCGCCGCCGCCTGGGGCGTGCCGCGCCTGGGTGTGGCCATGACCATCACCCTGATGGTCGGCGGCCAGCTGCTGCTCAGCCTGGCGCTGGATCATTTCGGGGCGCTGGGCGTGCCGCGCCAGCCGCTGAACATCGGCCGCATCGCCGGGGTGGGGCTTGTTCTGGCCGGCGTCCTTCTGGTCCGGCGCTCTTGACCCTATATCGGGCGCGATGACCGAGGAGACGCCTGATTCCCAACTGAAAGCCGCCGCCCTGATCGCCGACGAGGCGCGCCGGGCGCCGGACAAGCCGGGCGTCTATCGCATGTATGGCGAGGACGGGTCGTGCCTGTATGTCGGCAAGGCCAAGTCGCTGAAGAAGCGCATCGTCCAGTATGCGCAGGGGCGTTTTCACACCCAGCGCATCGGCCTGATGGTGTCGCAGACCCGGTCGATGGAGCTGGTGGTCACCGCCACCGAGACCGAAGCCCTGCTGCTGGAATCCAACTTCATCAAGAAGCTGAAGCCCCGCTTCAACGTGGTGCTGCGCGACGACAAGTCCTTCGCCGAACTGATGATCCGCCGCGATCACCGCGCGCCCCAGGTCAGGAAGCATCGCGGCGCCCACACGACGCCCGGCGACTATTTCGGCCCCTTCGCCTCGACCTGGGCGGTCAACCGCACGCTGAACACCCTGCAAAAGGCCTTCCTGCTGCGGTCCTGTTCGGACAGCGTCTATGAGACCCGCACCCGCCCCTGCATGCTGCACCAGATCAAGCGTTGCTCGGCGCCGTGCACCGGCCTGATCAGCCTTGAGGACTACGGCGAACTGGTCACAGAGGCCGAACAGTTCCTGCGCGGCAAGTCGCGTGCCGTCATAAGCCGCCTGTCCAAGGAGATGCAGGCGGCGTCGGACGAGATGGACTTCGAACAGGCCGCACGCGTGCGCGACCGCATCCGCGCCCTGTCGGCCATCGCCATGGAGAACTCCGTCAGCGCCGACAGCGTGGCCGAAGGCGACGTCTTCGCCCTGCATTCCGACGGCGGCCAGGCTTGCGTCCAGGTCTTCTTCTATCGCGCCGGCCAGAACTGGGGTGGCCGCGCCTATTTCCCGCGCGTGGACAAGACCGACACCGATCCTGAGATCCTGGCCGCCTTCCTGGGTCAGTTCTACGAGGACAAGCCGATCCCGCGCCTGATCCTGTCCAACGTCCGCCCGCACGAGCTGGAACTGCTGGAAGAGGCCTTCTCGATGAAGGCGGACCGCAAGGTCGAGATCGTCCGACCGATGCGCGGCGAGAAGCTGGCGCTGGTCGACCACGCCCTGACGAATGCGCGCGAGGCCCTGGGTCGCCGCCTGGCCGAAAGCTCGGCGCAGGGCAAGATCCTGGACGCGGTGTGCGAGGCCTTCGGACTGGAGAGCCGACCTGAAAGGATCGAGATTTACGACAACGCCCACATTCAAGGGACCAATGCGGTGGGCGGCATGGTCGTCGCCGGCCCCGAAGGCTTCCAGAAGTCGCAGTATCGCAAGTTCAACATCCGGGGCGAGGATCTGACCCCCGGCGACGACTACGGCATGATGCGCGAGGTGATGCGCCGTCGCTTCTCGCGCCTGGTCAAGGACGAGGAAGAGGGCGAAGACGTCGTCCGCCCCGATCTGCTGCTGATCGACGGCGGCGCGGGACAGTTGGCCGAGGTGCTGGCGGTCATGGCCGACCTGGGCGGGCTGGATGACATCACCGTCGTCGGCGTGGCCAAGGGGCCCGATCGCGACGCCGGCATGGAGAAGTTCTTCATGCCCGGCAAGGCCCCCTTCATGCTGCCGCTGAAGTCGCCGGCCCTCTACTACCTGCAACGCCTGCGCGACGAGGCCCACCGCTTCGCCAACGGCGCCCACGCCAAGCGCCGCTCGATGGACATCAAGAAGAACCCGCTGGACGAGATCGAAGGCGTCGGCCCCGGCCGCAAGAAGGCCCTGCTGCACGCCTTCGGCTCGGCCAAGGGGGTCAGCCGCGCCTCGCTGGCCGATCTGGTCAAGGTCGACGGCATCAACCAACCCCTCGCCGAACGCATCCACGCCTTCTTCCGTAAAAGCTGAGCCGGAGCTAAGACACCGACCATGAGCGACACCGAAGACGAACTGACCGCCGGCTATCGCCGCTTCCGCGCCGAGCATTGGCCGACGGCCCGCGCCGAATACGAAACCCTGGCGACCAAGGGCCAGAAGCCGCACACCCTGATCGTGGCCTGTTCCGACAGCCGCGCCGATCCAGCCCTGATCTTCGACGCCAAGCCGGGCGAACTGTTCGTGGTGCGCAACGTCGCCAATCTGGTCCCGCCCTACGAGCCGGACGGCAAGCTGCACGGCGTGTCGGCGGCGCTGGAGTTCGGGGTCAAGGTGCTGGGCGTCAAGCGGATCGTGGTCATGGGCCACGCCCATTGCGGCGGGGTCAACGCCATGATCAACGGCGCGCCTGAAATCGTCGCCGACTTCGTCGCCCCTTGGATCGCTCAAGGCGCGCCTGTCGTCCAGCACGTCGCCGAAACCGTCGCCCCCGACCAGCTGGAGCGCGCGGCCGAAGAGGCCATCGTGCGGCTGTCGATCCGGAACCTGCGCACCTTCCCCTGGATCGCCGAGCGCGAAGCCAAGGGCGAGATTCAGCTCAGCGGCCTGCATTTCGGCATCGCCGAGGGCGCGCTTACGGCCCTGACCGACAAGCCCCGGTTCGAACCGTTGGATTGAGCGGCGAACCGTGCCACACCCGGCGCGTTGCAACGGACATGACGATGACCTCCGCCCACCGCGCCAACCCCATTCCCAACATCCTGACCGGACTGCGTCTGGCGGCCGGGGTGGTGATGTTCGCCATGATGGCCGGGGCGGCGCCGGGCGCGCTTGAGGCCTGGCTGTCGCCGGAAACCCAAGGGCGATTCAGCGTCTGGGCCTTCTGGATCTTCGTCATCGCGGCCTCGACCGATTGGGTCGACGGCTACCTCGCCCGCCGCTGGAACGCGACCACGCGCTGGGGCGCCATTCTGGATCCCATCGCCGACAAGGTGCTGGTGACCGGCGCCATCCTGGGCGTCCTGGCTTCTGGATCCCTACCCGGCATCGCCCTGCCCTGCGGCCTGATCCTGTTCCGCGAATTCGCCGTCTCCGCCCTTCGCGAAACGATGGCCGGCCGTATCGAACTTCCGGTCACCCTGGCCGCCAAGTGGAAGACCACGGTGCAGATGGTGGCGCTCGCCGCGCTTCAGCTGACCCTGCTGTGGGGCGCCCTGGGTCTGCAAAACGAAGACGGATCGCCGCTGGCCTGGCAGCCGGCGTTCGAATCCTTCGCCATCTTCCTGATCTGGTTCGCCGCCATCATCACCCTGTGGACCGGCTGGCAGTATTTCAGCGAAGCCCGTCGCCAGATGCGCGACCTTTAGGGTCGCAGCGTCAGCCCGGCCGGCGTGGCGGAAAAGGCGGAAAGCCGGCCCAGATAGCTCATGCCCAGCAGGGAGTATTCCAGCCCCTGCTCGACCACCAGGGCCTCGACCCGGTCCACCCGCGCCCCCGCCACCGAGATCGTCTTCAGCTGAACCGGCGCGGCGCGCACGACGCCCGATGCGGTCTGGACCTTGCCGGTGAAGGCTTCGAGTTCGGGATCGACACCCAGCCGCAGGGCGTCGGCGCGCGTCAGGGCGACCACGCTTGCGCCGGTGTCCACCAGCACCCGCACCGCCTTGCCGTCGATATTGGCCTCTGCCCAGTAGTGGCCGTCCGCACCCTTGACCACCTGGGCGTCGGTACCGGAGGCGCCGACCGCAGCCTCGACCACGGGCGTCGCCGCCTGAGCCATGCCGTCGCCTTCCAGATGGCGGATCGTCAGGGCGGTGCCGAACGACGCCATAAGAGCGAAGCCGAGGACGACGACAGACTGGGTATCGATGCGAACCATGCCTCTGTCTTAGAGGCTCGGCGTTTGGATGGGGTGAAACGACGTGGCTGACGAAAGCTTAAGCCCCGAGCCGCGCTAGCCCAGCTTGGCCGGATCCACCTGACCACGGCGCGACGGCAGCTCAGCCATGACCGCCGCGCGCTCGGCGTCGCTCAGCGACCGCCAGCCGGCGATTTCCTTCAGCGTGCGAAAACAGCCGAGGCAAAGGCCGCTCTCGCCATCGACTGCGCACACCATGACGCAGGGCGTGGCGATGGCCTTGGGCGGTCCGGGCCGGCTCGGGGTAGCTGCGCTCATTGTGACACAGTGGCGAAAATCACTCCGACTCCTGACGAATAAAGTTGCAAATTCACAAAACTGTCTTATATCGGCTGATGACGCGAAACGACTGACGGTGGAATCCCATTGGTACGACGCGTCTCTTTTCATCGTTCTGCGAAAGGAGACGCCAAGATGAACGATAAGGAGCGTAACCTCCAACACGCCATGATGTCCTTCGCCCTTTGGGGCGGGATGCTGGTCAACAGTCGGCATATGCCGTCGAACTCGGGCCGGGTGGTCAGCCATCCGTCCAACTTCGTACCCTATACGATTAAGAAACGCTGACGGCCCGCCCGGCCCTCAGCCTGAAGAAGCCCCGGTCTCGCCGGGGCTTTTGCAGTTCCGGGCTTGCCTGACGCGGCGTTCACGGTCGATGACGGGCGCGAAGACGGAGACGAAGCATGGGCCTGATCACCGAAGAGAAGCGGGGCGCGATCCTGATCTGGACGCTGGATCGCGAGGCGCGGCTGAACGCCCTGCCCGATCTGGGCGACGGCGACGAGGTCGCGGCGGCGTGCGAGCGGGTCAACGCCGATCCGTCGATCCGCTGCGTGGTCCTGACCGGCGCCGGGCGGGCATTCTCGGCCGGCGGCGATCTGACGGCGATGCGGGACGGGCGCGACTTGTTCGAGGGCTCGGGCGCGGCGATCCGCGAACGCTATCGCCGCGTCGTGCACCGGATCGTGCGGTCGCTGTATGGGCTTGAGGTTCCGCTGATCGCCGCCGTCAACGGGCCGGCGATGGGGCTGGGCTGCGATATCGCGGGGCTCGGGGACATCCGCATCGCGTCTGAGCGCGCCAGCTTCGGCGTGCCCTTCCTGAAGCTGGGCATCATTCCCGGCGACGGCGGGTCCTGGCTGCTGCCGCGCAACATCGGCTATGCTCGCGCCGCCGAACTGCTGTTCACCGCCCGATCCATCGACGCCGCCACGGCGGCCGAATGGGGGCTGGTCAATCGCGTGGTCGCGCACGACGACCTGATGACCGAGGCCTTGGCTACCGCCGCCCAGGTCGCGGCCCAACCGCCCCAGGCCCTGCGCATGGCCAAGACCCTGCTGCGCCAAGGCCGCGACACGACCTTCGACCAGATGCTGGAGATGTCGGCGGCCATGCAGGCGCTCGCCCACCTGACCGAGGACCATCAGGAAGGCGTCGCCGCCGTGCTGGAAAAGCGGCCCGGCGATTTCAAAGGAAACTGAAACGGGGCCGCTGATCCGACGTCTTATTTCGTCTTCATGGCCTGGTTCGGCCCGACGCCGGCGGCGACCGCGCGTTTGGCCCCGGCGGTCTCGCCCGGCTTCATGAACTTGACCAACACCCGCTGACCGATCAGCAGGGGCGCATCGCCGGCCGAGGCGACGACTTCCACCACCCGCTCATCGCTGCGCTGCGACGGATCGTCAGAGGCCAGTTTGCGTGCGCCGAACACGGCGGCCCGACGCATGACGGCGCCGATATAGACCTTGCTGGCGTCGCCCTCGGGGCTGATTTCGACGGCCTGACCGTCGGTCAGGTTCGGCAGGTCGCTCTCGACCACCTCGGCACGGACGATGCGCGGCGCGTCGGGCTCGAGGTCGAACATGTTGGAGACGTTCAGGGTCGAGGCGCCGGCGCCGGGGTTGGCGTAGCGGCGTACGATCCGGCCGCTGGTCGGGGCGCGGATGACCGTCAGTTCCTGATTGTAGCGGGCCTGATCCAACTGTGCCCGCGCGGTCTGGACGGCGGCGACCTGCGACCCGAGACGGGCCTGGGCGGTGGCGACGGCGTCCTGGGCCTGGTCCATGCGCTGGGCGGCGACGAAGTTGGTGGCGACCAGTCGTTGCAGACGCTCCTGCTCGCGCTGAGCGGTGCGGATGTCGACGCGGATCTGGGTCAGCTGGCTTTCGGCCTGGCTGACGGCGGCGGCGGCGGCCTGTACCGCCAGACGCGCCTCGTCGTCTTCCTGACGGGCCAGGATCTGACCGGCGACCACGCGATCGCCTTCCTGAACCAGGACGTCACGGACGATACCGCCGCGACGGGCCGCGATCTGGATGATGCCGCCCTCGACGTCGACCTTGCCGTTGGCGATGGCCGCATAGGGGCTGTCGACCTTAGTCGCCGCCGCCTTTTCCTGCTCGGCCTTCTTGGTCTTGGCGGCGGACTGGAACAGCATGAAGCCGACCGCCAGCACGATCACAAGCAGCAGGCCGATCCAGGTGCGTTTTTTCTTCAGAAAGCCGGGCATTGGCGTGTCGTCCTAAGGGAAATCGTCGTGTCGGTTAGTGGGACGCCAGGATGGCGTTCGGATCGGGGATGCGGCGCTGGTCGTCCAGGATCTTGCCGTCCTCGATATGGATGACCCGGTCGGCCCAGGCCTCCAGGCGCGGATCGTGGGTCACGCAGATGACGGCGGCGCCGTGTTCGGTGGCGGCGCGGCGCAGCAGCTTGATGACCACTTGGCCGTTCTCGCCGTCCAGGGCCGAGGTCGGTTCGTCGGCGAACAGGATCTTGGGATCCTTGGCCAAGGCGCGGGCGATGGCGACGCGCTGCTTTTCACCGCCGGACAGGGCCGCCGGCCGCTGATGCAGGCGGTGACCCAGGCCGACCTCTTCAAGGGCGATCGTGGCGCGCTTCTTGGCCTGGCCCGCGGTCAGCCCCTGGAACTTCAGCACCGTCTCGACCTGCTGCAACGCCGTCAGCGACGGGAACAGGTTGAAGCCCTGGAAGATGAAGCCGCAGTTATCCAGGCGGAACTTGTCGATCCGGCCCGAGGACAGCTTCCACAGATCGTCGACGTCCAGCGCATCCACCCGGCCCTCTTCGGGCTTCAGCAAGCCCGACAGGGCTGCGATCAGGGTGGACTTGCCCGAGCCGGAGGGCCCCATGACCATGGTCAGGTCGCCATGCCGCGCATCGAAATCGACGCCCTTCAGCACATCCACCCAGGCCTTGCCGGACTTGAACCGCTTGACCAGGCTTTTGGCCTCGATGGCGAAGTCGCCGTGCTTGCCGTGAACCTTTGTATGAACGTTCATCGCAGCAGGTCCGCCGGTTGGCTGTTCTTGAGGATGCCCAGCGACAGCAGGCCGGACACCATGGCGATGGCGATCAGGCCGATGCCGACGATGATCAGCAGCGACAGCGGCAGGGCGATGATCACCGCCCCCATCATCGCCAGCAGCGACACCAGCCAGGTCAGGACGATGGCCGCGATGACGCCGACGACGCCAACCCAGAAGCTGAGCTCGACCACGATCCGACGCAACGACCCCATGCTGACGCCCAGGGCCCGCAGAGAGGCGAACTCCTTGATGTTGGCCATGATGGCGCCGCGCAGGGTCTGCCAGGTGATGGCCACGCCGATGATGATCCCCAGCACGACGCAGCCGCCGATGATGATGACCAGGATGCCTTCCTCGAACATGGCGCCGGCGTTGGCGTCGGCCAGTTGCTGCTTGGTCCACGCCTTCCACTGACCGGCGCCCATGGCGTTCAGCTGGGCCACCACGATGGGCGCGCGGGCCGGATCACGCAGCTTGACCATCAACGGACCGACGCGCGGACCGGTGTCGGCCTGGCCCAGCATCCGCAGGGTGTCGCGCGACATGACCACGCCCGGCTGCATCATATTGGGATAGCCGCGCGTCACGCCGACGACGGTGACGGTCTGGCCGTTGTACAGAGCCTTGTCGCCCAGCTTCACGCCCAGGGTCGTCAGGGCCGTCTCGTCGACCGCCACGGTGTAGGGTTGGCGCAGCGCGTCGACCAGTTCCTGCGAATAGTCGGTCGGGATAGTCACCGAGCCGGGACGGGTGTCGATGATGCTGGCCTGGACGAACTTCTGACGCGGCGCGCCCTGCGACGCATTGTCCGCCTGGCTCTTGGTCGGGTCGACGTTCTTGATGTTCTGGAAGGTGCCGCCGGCACCGTCCAGCGGCATGACCTCGACCACCTCAGGGTGGTTGTAGGCTAAGGGGATGAAACGGCGTGGCACGCCCGACGGTCCGCCGATCAGGCTCTTGGCGCCGGGCTGCATGATGAAGATGTCGGCGTTCGACCGTTCGATGGTCGCGGTGAATCCCTTGCCGATGCCGATGAAGACGCCGGTCATCGCCAGGACCAGAAGCCCGGACAGGGCCAGGGCCATGACCGCCGCCATATAGCGGCGCCACTCGAACAGCAGTGTTGATAGCGCAAGCGACATCGTCGTCGATAAACCCCCGGTACTTGCGCCTATCTGACCGTGCGCCTCCTCACCGCCAAGTTAAATCGGGGTAAGGCTTGTGAAGAGGTGTCATTGCGGGTTCGAAATCAGGGGATTAAGGGCGATACAGCCTCTTGGCGTCAGCCCTGTGTTGACGCTAGTTACAACATAACAGATGGGACAGGCCGTCCCACGCTCTGGGAAACACGCCTTCATGTCCTTGCCCTCGCTTCGTCTCACCGCCTCTCTGGCCGCGCTCGGCGCCGCCACCGCCGTCCTGTCCGCGCCTGCGACCTCCGCCCGCGCCGACGAGGGCATGTGGACCTTCGACAACTTCCCCATCGCCACGGTGAACGAGAAGTACGGCACCAACATCGACCAGGCCTGGCTGGACAGCGTGCGCAACGCTGCTGTCCGCCTGCAAGGCTGCTCGGCCTCGCTGGTGTCGAACGAAGGCCTGGTGCTGACCAACCACCACTGCGTCGTGTCGTGCGTGCAAGACCTGTCCACGGCCCAGAACGACTACGTCAAGAACGGCTGGATGCCCGCCACCCGCGAGGAAGAGAAGAAGTGCCCCGGCCAGACGGCCGAAATCCTGACGGACATCACTGACGTCACCGATCGGGTCGTCGGCGCCGGCGCCGGTCTTGAGGGCGCCGCCTTCGTCCAGGCCCGCGCCGCCGAGATCGACAAAATCCAGAAAGAGACCTGCGGCGACGATCAGAAACTGACCTGCCAGGTCATCAGCTTCTACCGCGGCGGTCAGTACAAGCTCTACAAGTTCCGCAAGTATGACGACGTGCGCCTGGTCTTTGCGCCCGAGTTCCAGGCGGCCTTCTTCGGCGGCGACCCGGACAACTTCAACTTCCCGCGCTACGCTCTGGATGCCGGCTTCCTGCGCATCTACGAGGACGGCAAGCCGGTCGCCACGCCGAACCACCTGACCTGGAACGCCAATGCGCCCAAGGAAGGCGACGTCACCTTCGTCGCCGGCAACCCCGGCTCGACCCAGCGCCTGCTGACGTTGGCCCAGTTAGAGGCGCTGCGCGACCAGCAACTGCCCATCACCCTGATCCAGTCGTCGGAACTGCGCGGCCGTCTGCTGGAATATTCGACCACCGGCGAAGAGGCCAAGCGCGTCTCGGTCGATCCGATCTTTGGTCTGGAGAACAGCTTCAAGGTCTATTACGGCCAGCAGGGCGCCCTGACCGACCCGGCCTTCATGGCCACCAAGCGCCGCGAGGAGCAGGAGCTGCGCCAGCGCGTCGCCGCCGACCCGGCCCTGGCGCAACGCATCGGCGATCCGTGGGCCGATCTGGAGCGCGCCTCGACCGCCCAGCGCGACCTCTATCTGCCCTATCGCCAGCTGGAATCGGCGGCCGGTCAGCGCTCGTCGCTCTACAGCTACGCCAAGGCCATCGTCCGCGCCTCCAAGGAACGCGCCAAGCCCATCGCTGAACGCCGCGCCGGCTATTCGGATGCCGACATCGCCTCGCTGGGGCGTCGCCTGGCGACCGAGACGCCGATCTCGACCGACCTGGAGAAGATCTATCTCGACTTCTGGCTGTCCAAGACCCGCGAATATCTGACGGTCGACAATGCGAACGTGAAGGCGCTGCTGGGGAAGGAAAGCCCCGAGCAGATCGCGGAGCGTCTGGTCGACGGCACGCGTCTGGCCGATCCCGCCTTCCGCGCCCAGGCCCTGGCCATGACGCCGGAGCAACTGGCCGCTTCGGGCGACCCGCTGATCCAGTTCGTCCTGGCCAATGACGATGCGGCCCAGGCGGTCCGCACCCAGTGGGAATCGGCCGTGTCCGGCCCGACCGGCCGCGCCGGCGAAAAGATCGCCCAGGCCCGGTTCGCGGTTTACGGGACCAACCTGTACCCCGACGCGACCTTCAGCCTGCGCCTGTCCTACGGCCAGGTGAAGGGCTGGACCTATCGCGGCGTGACGGTCGAACCCTTCACCCAGATCGGCGGCCTTTATGAGCGCAACACCGGCGCCGAGCCCTTCAACGCGGCCGAGGACTGGCTGGCGGCCGAGGGCAAGGTCAACAAGTCGACCGTCTATGACTTCGTCTCGACCAACGACATCATCGGCGGCAACTCGGGCTCGCCCGTGATCAACGCCAAGGGCGAAGTCATCGGCGCCGCCTTCGACGGCAACATCCACTCGCTGGGCGGCAGCTTCGGTTACGACCCCGAGCTGAACCGCACGGTGACGGTCTCGACCGCCGCCATCACCGAGGCCCTGCGCAACGTCTACAACCAGCCGCGCCTGCTGCGCGAACTGGGCGTGCGTCGCTAAGCTGAAAACGAAGAAGTCTCCTCCCCGCTGCGCGGGGAGGGGGACCGCGAACCGGTGGAGGGGCTCTTCACCACCGCATGATCGCCTGTAAAGTGCTTAAGAGCCCCTCCGTCACGACGCTGAAGAAGCGCCGCGCCACCTCCCCGCAAGGCGGGGAGGAGACTTAAAGGACACCGCACATGCGCCCTCTTCTCCTCGCCTCCGCCGCCGTTCTCGCTGTCGCCGCCGCCTCTACGGCCAGCGCCGAGGAAGGCATGTGGACCTACGACAACTTCCCCATCGCCCGCGCCAACCAGACGCTGGGCACGAATATCGATCAGGCCTTCCTGGATCGGGTGCGGCTGTCGTCAGTGAAGTTCGGCGGCTGTTCGGCGGGCGTGGTGTCGGGCCAGGGCCTGGTCATGACCAACAACCATTGCGTCGCCACCTGCGTGGCCAACCTGTCCACGCCGCAGCAGCAGTATGGCGAGACGGGCTTTACGCCCAAGACTCGCGAGGAAGAGCGCAAATGCCCCGGCGCCACGGCCGAGATCCTGACCGACATCTCCGACGTCACAGAGCGGATGCACAAGGCCGGCGAAGGGCTTGAAGGTCAGGCCTTCACCCAGGCCCGCGAGGCCGAGGCCGGTCGGATCGAAACCGAAGCCTGCGGAGCCGATCCCAATATCCGCTGCCAGGTCGTCAGCCTGTACCGGGGCGGCCAGTTCAAACTCTACAAATACCGCAAATACAGCGATGTGCGCCTGGCCTGGGCGCCGGAAGACCGCGCCGCGACCTTCGGCGGCGATCTGGACAACTTCTCCTTCCCGCGCTTCGCCATCGATGCCGCCTTCATCCGCCTGTACGAGGACGGCAAGCCGGTCGAGACACCGATCCACTTCGCCTGGAACGCCGACAAGCCGACCGAGGGCGAGGCCGTCTTCATCACCGGCAATCCCGGCGCGACCCAGCGCCTGCTGACGATGGACCAGCTGGCCACCATCCGCGACGTGGTTCTGCCGCTGGATCAGTTGATCGCCTCGGAGCTGCGCGGCCGTCTGATCCGCTATTCCGAAGAGGGCGAGGACCAGGCCTTCATCGCCATGGACCCGATCGTCGGAGTGGAGAACACCTACAAGCGCGGTCTTGGCCGGATGCGCGCCCTGACCGACGCCCAGTTCATCCAGGCCAAGGCGGCGGCCGAGGTCGACTTCATGCAGCGCTACACCGCCGCCAACGGCAATGGTCCCGATCCGTGGGGGGCGCTGGAAGCGGTCCAGCCCATCGCGCGCGAACTCTATGCGCCGACCGCCCTGCTGGAAGGCGGCACGGGCCTGGGCACCACCTCTGTCGCCGGCGGATCGCAGCTGTTCCAGTGGGCCAAGGCCATCGTGCGCGGCGCGCAGGAGCGGGCCAAGCCGTCGGACCAGCGTCTGGCCGAGTTCGCCGACAGCCGCCTGCCCGGCGTCGAATCCGGTCTGTTCGCCGAACGACCCACCTATCCCGAGCTGGAGCAGATCCGGCTGGAATGGTGGCTGTCCAAGACGCGCGAATGGCTGACGGTGGACAGCCCCTACGTTCGCACCCTGCTCGGCAAGGAAAGCCCCGAAGCGTTGTCGGCCCGCGTCGTCTCGGGCACCAAACTGGCCGATCCGGCCGTGCGTCGCGCCCTGTGGACCGGCGGCCTGGCGGCGGTTCAGGCGTCGGACGATCCGATGATCCAGTATGTGCTGTCGATCGACGCCGACGCCCGCGCCGTCCGCACGGAATGGGAGAATAAGGTCAAGGCCCCGACCGACCGCGCGTCGGAACAGCTGGCGGCCGCCCGCTTCGCCGCCTATGGCGACGCCGTCTATCCCGACGCCACCGGCACGCTGCGTCTGACCTATGGCAAGGTCGAAGGCTCGGACGTGCCCGGCCAGCGCTTCGGCGCCTTCACCACCTTCGCCGGCCTGTGGGACCGCGCCACCGGCGCCGAACCGTTCAAGGTCGCGCCCAAGCTGATGGCCGCCAAGGACCGGATCGATCCGAACGCGGTGATGGACATGGCCGTCTCGACCGACACGATCGGCGGGTCGTCCGGCTCGCCCGCGGTAAATGCCCGGGGCGAGATCATCGGGGCCAACTTCGACTCCACCGTCCTGACCCAGCGCAACGCCTATGGCTACGATCGCAACACCAACCGCAGCGTGATCGTCACAACCCAGGCCGTCACCGTGGCCCTGCGCGACGTTTATGGGATGGATCATCTGCTGACGGAGCTGGGCGTCAGCCGGTGACGCCGATCGCCATACGCGCGGCGACGTCCGACGACGTCGCCGCGCTGCATCCGCTGATCGAGCGCGCCTATCGCGGCGATACCGCCAAGGCCGGCTGGACGCATGAGGCCGACCTGCTGTTCGATGATCGCACCAGCGCGGCGGAGCTGTCGGCCCTGATCGCCGATCCCGACCGGGTCATCCTGCTGGCCCATCGCGACGGCGCGCTGATCGGCTGCGTTCAGGTCGCCCGCGCCGGCGAGGACCTGGCCTATCTCGGCATGCTGACGGTCGAGCCGACCTTGCAGGCGTCCGGCCTCGGCCGTCGTCTGCTCTCGGCCGCCGAAAGCGAGGCGATCGCGCGCTTCGGCGCGCGCCGCATGGAGATGACGGTCATCCACCGCCGGACCGAACTGATCGCCTGGTACGAACGACGCGGCTACGCCCCGACCGGCGAGACCCGCCCCTTCCCCGTCGATCCACCCCGGCCCGAGCTGGATTTCGTGGTGCTGGAAAAAGCGCTCTAGCTACCCCTTGCAAAACGGACAGTCGTGTCCATTTACGCGCCTCACCATGACGCGCCCTGCCGAAAAACCTGTCCGCAAGGACGCCGCTCTGAACCGGGCGGCGGTGCTGGAGGCCGCGCGCGCGGTCTTCGCCGACCAGGGACTGGATGCGCCCCTGGATCTGATCGCCGAACGGGCCGGAGTGGGGCGCGGCACCTTGTATCGGCACTTCTCCGACCGCACGGAACTGGCTCTGGCGGTGCTGGAGGCCGACGTCGCGGACTTGGGTCGGCGCACCGCCGATCAGGGCGATGATCCGCAGGCCTTCTTCTGGTTTCTGGACCGGCTGGCCGAGGACATGGTGCGCAATGCGGGACTGGCCGGCGTCGTGCGGAACGTGCGGTCGCCAGATGCGCTTACACCGCTGCGGCAGAGCTTGATGGAGGCGGGCGCCGCACCGCTGAAGCGGGCCCAGGCCGCCGGCTTGGTGAGGGAGGATCTGCGGCCGATGGACATCCGTTTGATCGCCACCCTGCTGGGCGCCGGTTTTCAGGGCGCGGACGAAGCCGAGCGCCAGGCCGTGTCGCTGCGCACCCGCGCGCTTGTTCTTGACGGCCTAAGACCGCGCGGGGAGCCGCGCTGATGGCCCGCAACAACTGGCACCTGCCCTGGGAACAGTATGTCGAGACGCTGAAGCCGCACGAGCGGCCGATGATGCCCGGCTCGCCCGCCACGCCCGATCACGCCTGGCCGATGCGGATCCAGTACGCCCTGACCGGCCTGCTGGTCGCCATGGTCGGATCGCTGGGCAACGCCGCCGTCACCGCCAACATCCAGAACCTGCAAGGCTCGCTGGGGATCACGATCACCGAGGCCGCCTGGCTGCCGGTCGTCTTCGTCATGACCAACGCCTGCATGAACCTGATCCTCGTCAAGTTCCGGATGCAGTACGGCCTGCGCCTGTTCACCCAGATCTTCCTGGGCGCCTTCGTGCTGGTCTGCGCCGCACACCTGTTCGTCGACAACTATCAATCGACCCTGCTGGTGCGGGCCATCGCCGGCATGGCGGGCGCGGGCCTTTCCAGCCTGGGCTTCCTCTACATCATCCAGGCCTTTCCGGCGGCGCATAGACTCAAGGGGCTGATCATCGGCATCGGCCTGGCCAGTTTCGCCGTGCCGATTTCGCGGCTCGTCATGCCCGGCCTGCTCCAGTTGGGCGACTGGCGCGCCTTCTATCTGTTCGAGCTGGGCCTGTGCCTGGTCGCCTGGGGCGCGGTGCAGGTGGTCAAGCTGCCGCCGTCCGAGCGGCTGCGGGTGTTCGACCGGCTGGACTTCCTGACCTTCGCCCTGTTCGCGCCAGGCGTGGCCCTGCTGTGTGCGGCCCTGGGTCTGGGACGCATCGTCTGGTGGACGCAGGCCGCCTGGATCGGCTGGGCCTTGATCGGCTCCGTCATCCTGCTGACCGCCGCCTTCCTGGTCGAGCACAATCGCAAGAACCCGCTGATCAACACGCGCTGGCTGACCGGGCCGGACCTGCTGCGCCTGTTCGGGGCGATCCTGCTGATCCGCATGGTTCTGTCGGAACAGACATCCGGCGCGGTGGGCTTCCTGACCGTCGTGGGTCTGGGACCAGATCAGCTTCACGGCCTGTTCGTCGTCATCCTGCTGTCGATGATCGCCGGCACCCTGGTCAGCGCCTTCACCCTGAACATGGAGAAGCTGAACAAGCCGATCGCCATCGCCCTGGCGCTGATCGCGGTCGGCGCCTGGATCGACAGCCATTCGACGGTCCTGACGCGCCCGGCGCAGCTATATTTCAGCCAGGCCCTGATCGCCTTCGCCTCGGCCATGTTCATCGGCCCGGCGCTGATGATCGGCATCGTCAAGGTGCTGACCCAGGGCAAGCAGAACCTGATCAGCTTCATCGTCATGTTCAGCGTGCTTCAGAACGTCGGCGGTCTGGCGGGTTCGGCCCTGACCGGGACGCTTCAGATCATCCGCGAGAAATACCATTCCAACCAGCTGGCGGCCGGGATGTCGGCGCTGGACCCGCAGGTCGCCTTGCGGCTGCGCCAGCTGTCGGGCGCCTATGCCTCGACGATAACGAACCCCGCGCTGGCGAAGGCCGAAGGCGCCGTCCTGCTGGGCCGACAGGTGACGCAGCAGGCCAATGTGCTGGCCTACAACGACGTCTTTCTGGTCATCGCCGTGATCGCGGCCCTGGGCTCCGCCTGGGTGACCGTCACCCACCTGCGGCCGCGCTGGAAGGCGCGCCGCGACGCCAAGAACAACAATGCAGACGCTGCGGTCCAGAGCGCCGCCGTCGCCGCCGCCGACTGAACCGAGACCCACAATGACCGACGCTGCCCCGCCCGCCCCCGCCTCTTCCGCCCCTGCCGCCCCGCAGGCGCCCGCCGCTGCTCCACCTGCGCCTGCGCCGAAGAAGAACGTCATGTGGACCGTCATCGCCGCCGGGGTCGCCCTGCTGGGCGTTCTGATGGTGCTGTACGCCTGGCAGTTGCCGCCCTTCCGGGGCGCGATCCAGCGTACGGACAACGCCTATGTGCGCGGTCAGGTGACGATCATCAGCCCGCAGGTGAACGGCTATGTCGTCCAGGTGCCGGTCCAGGACTTCCAGACCGTCCAACAGGGGCAGTTGCTGGCCCAAGTGGACGACCGCATCTATCGCCAGCGGCTGGAGCAGGCGGAGGCCAGCCTGCACTCGGCCCAGGCGGCCCTGTCCAACTCGGCCCAGACCCAGGCGTCGGCGCGCGGATCGGTGGCCCAGCAGCGCGCCTCCATCGCCGCGGCCGAAGCAACGCTGACGCGGGCCCAGGCCGACGCCAACCGCGCCCGCACCCTGAAGGCCGGCGGCTGGGTCGCCCAGGCCAATGTGGACGTCGCCGAGGCCGCCCTGCGCAGCGCCCAGGCCCAGGTCGCCCAGGCCCGCGCCGCCGAGGGCATCGCTCAGACCGGCGTCACCTCCGCCGTCGTCGGCCGCGACAGCCTGGCCGCCGCCGTCGAGAACGCCCAGGCCGCTGTGCGTCTGGCTCAGATCGATTTGGCCAACACCCGCATCGTCGCCCCCCGCGCCGGCCGTCTGGGCGAGATCGGCGTGCGCCAGGGCCAGTATGTGACCGCGGGCGCCCAGCTGATGGGTCTGGTGCCTGACGTGGTCTGGGTCACGGCCAATATGAAGGAGACGCAGATGAAGAACATCCGCGTCGGCCAGCCGGTCGAAATCACCGTCGACGCCCTGGGCGGCCAGACCCTGCGCGGCCATGTCGAACGCATCGCCCCCGCCGCCGGGTCGGAGTTCAGCGTCATCCGCCCCGACAACGCCACCGGCAACTTCACCAAGGTCGCCCAGCGCATCCCGGTCCGCATCCGCATCGACCCGAACCAGCCCGCCGCCGAGCGTCTGGCGCCGGGCATGTCGGTGGTGGCGAAGGTCAATACGGCCGGCTGACGGAACGCGCGGCTCCCGATCGCGCTACCTCTCCAAGCAACGGAGAGCACCATGGACCGCGAACAGACCAAGGGTCGTGAAGAGAACGGCGCCGATCCCGCCGGCAAGCCGGACGCCCTGACCTCCGACAAGGCGACCAAGGCGGTCGGTCAGGCCGAGCGCCAAAGCGCGGGACCGGATGGCCCGGACGCCGCTGAGATCGGCGACACCTTCAAGCGCAAGCCCTGACGCCGGATCAGGCCGATCGCGGCGACAGGCTGGCGGCGAGCAGATGCACGTCGTGCGCCCGCATCCGCTCGAAATTCCCCAGCCCCAAGGCCAAAGCGCGCATGATCTCGGTCTGGCGCGTATGTTCGGGATGGGCGGGCAAGGACGGCTCCGCCCGCGCAAGCTCCGCATCCAGTTCGGCCATCATATGGGCCAGGATTCCGTCGTTCATCTGATCCTCCATCACGCCGCCGACCGCCGCAGCCGGTTAGATCACAAACGGAACAAATGTAGAACATTAGGACGGTCCTCAAACTGTGGACGAACGAAAAAAGGGCCGGGCGATGCGTCGCCCGGCCCTCTTCTTTCAGCATCGCGACGCGGTCAGCTGTCGGCTTGCCAGCCTCCAGCCAAGGCGCGGAACAAGGCGATCTGGTAGGTGGTGACCAAGGCGTCAGACTGGGCCAGAGCGGCGTCCGCCGCCGCTTGGGTGCGTTCGGCGTCGAGCACCAAGAGGAAGCTGTCGGCGCCGGCGTTGAAGCGCAGGCGCGACAGGTCGGCGGCGCGGGCTGCCTGGTCCCTGGCTTCGGTCAAGGCCGCACGGCGGTCCAGCTCGTTGGCGTAGTTGGACAGGGCCGTTTCCGTCTCCTGCAGGGCCGTCAGCACCGTCTGGTCGAACGCAGCGAGCGCTGCGTCCGAACGGGCGCCGGCGGCCTTGATCTGAGCGCGGGCGGCGAAGACGTTGGGGAAGGACCAGCTGATCAGCGGACCGAAGCTGAAGCGGAAGTTCTGGTCGTCGCCCAGTTCGCCAGCGTCCAGCGCGGTGGAGCCGAAGGAGCCGCCCAGGCTGATCTGCGGAAACAGGTTTGCGGTCGCCACGTTTACCCGCGCGGCGGCGGCGGCCAGTTCGGCCTCGGCCTGGCGCACGTCGGGACGGCGGGCCAGAAGCGCCGCGCCTTCGCCGACCGGGATCGGCTGGCTGAGCTGGGGCGGGCGCACGCAGGCGGCGGCGGCCTGGCTGGCCTCGGCCGGGGTGCGGCCGGTCAGGGTCGCGAGGCGGAACAGGGCCTCGTTACGGGCTGCGCGCAGGGTCGGCAGGGTCGCCGCCGTCTGGGCCAGGGCCGCGCGGGCGCTGGCCACGTCCAGCCCGGTGCCCGCCCCGCCGTCGAGCAGGGTCTGGGTCAGGTTGGCGGTGTTGCGTTGCAACTCCAGCGTCCGTTCGGCGACCGCGATCTGCGCATTGGCCGAGCAGGTGTCGGCATAGGCGCGGGTCATCTCGGCCGCGACCGTCACCTGGACCGTGGCCAGGGCGGCCTCGGCGGCGCGGGCGTCGGCGCGGGCGGCGCGGATGGTGGATTCCACCCGTCCGAACAGATCGACCTCATAGGCCGCCTGAATGCCGACGTCATAGGTGTCGATTTCGGGCGCATCTTGCCCTGCGGGCAGGCCTTGGACCGTGGCGGCCGAGGCGCGGCTGCGCTGGGCCTGGGCGCTGGTCGTCGTGGTCGGGAAACGGCCGACGCGGGCCTCCGACAACGACGCCCGAACCGCGCGCAGATTGGCGAAGGCGGCTTCTAGCTGGTTATTTTCGGCGAAGGCCTGCTGGATCAGGGCGTCCAGCGTGGGGTCTTCGTACAGCCGCCACCAGTCGTCGCGCGCCGCAGCGGTCGAGACAGTGGGGCTGGCCGAGCCGACGAAGGCGCCCGTGCCGGCGACGGGCAGGTCGGCGATCGGCGCCTTGGGCCCGACCGCGCAGGCGGCCAGCAGGGCGCCAGAAGCCGTCAACTGGGCTGCGGCGGTCAGGAAGCTGAGGGTCTTGTTGCGGGTCATCAGATGTCCCCTCCCCGGCCGGTCGCGGGCGCAGGCGCGTTCGGATCGGTCAGGTCGCTGGTTTCGTCATAACGCACGGGCCGGTCCGAAGGACGGTCAGGCGTCGTGGTCGGTTTCTTGCCTTGCGGCAGTTTCGAGGACAGCCAGCGGCTGACCACATAGAAGACCGGGGTGAAGATCAGGCCGAAGAAGGTCACGCCCAGCATGCCCGAGAAGACGGACGTGCCCAGCGATTGACGCATCTCCGCGCCCGGCCCGGAGGCCAGCATCAGCGGCACGACGCCGAGGATGAAGGCGAAGGAGGTCATCAGGATCGGACGCAGACGGGTCTTGGCGGCGGCGACCGCAGCCTCGAACCGGTTCATGCCTTGCTCTTCCTCGGCCTGTTTGGCGAACTCGACGATCAGGATGGCGTTCTTGGCTGCCAGGGCGATCAGAACGACAAGCCCGATCTGGACCAGGATGTTGTTGTCCAGGCCACGCAGGTTCACCCCGATGATGGCCGCCAGCAGACACATCGGCACGATCAGAATGACCGCGAGCGGAAGCGTGAACGCTTCGTACTGAGCCGCCAGCACCAGGAAGACGAACACCACCGCCATCAGGAAGATGACCGTCGCGCCGGAACCCGCCGCCTTCTGCTGATAGGCCAGACCCGTCCACTCGTAGGAGAAGCCCTGCGGCAAGGTCTGGGCGGCCATGGTTTCCATGATCTGCAGCGCCTCGCCGGAAGAGACCCCTGCAGCGGCGTTGCCCTGAAGTTCGGCCGCCGGGAACAGGTTGTAGCGCACGATCCGCGCCGGTCCGGAATCGTTGACCAGATTGGCCACCGATCCGATCGGCACCATGGCGCCCGTGGACGACTTGGTCTTCAGATTGGCGATGTCGGCGATGTCGTCGCGCGCCGTCGGCTCCGCCTGCGCCGTCACCCGGAAGGTGCGGCCCAGCATGTTGAAGTCGTTGACGTAGGACGAACCCAGATAGACGCCCAGGGTGTCGAACACCGAACTGGGTTGGACGCCCAGCATCAGCGCCTTGTCGCGGTCGACGTCGGCGGTGATGCGCGGCGAGGCCGTGTTGTAGGTCGAGAAGACCTGGCTGACCTCGGTCGGCTTCTGGGCGGCGGCGCCCATCATGGCGAAGGTCGCGCCTTCCAGCGGACGATAGCCGGCGCCTTCGCGGTCCTGGATCATCATCGAGAAGCCGTTGCCGGTGCCCAGACCCTGGACCGCCGGCGGGGCGATGACGAATATCTGCGCGTCCTCGATCTGTCCGGTCGCCTGGGTGATGGCGCCGGCCAGGGCCGTAGCGGCCTCCTCCTTGGAGCGTTCCTCGAAGCCGTTCAGGCGCACGAAGATGGTGGCGGCGTTGGAGCCGAACGAGAAGCTGGAGCCGTCCAGACCGGCGAAGGCCACGGTGCCGTTCACCCCGGCGGTGCCCTGGATGATCTTGGTGGCGCGTTCCATCACCGCCTGGGTGCGATCCAGAGACGCGCCCGCCGGCAGTTGGATGACGCCGATCAGGAAGCCTTGGTCCTGTTCAGGGATAAAGCCCGAGGGGGTATCCACCAGACGCCAGGCGGTCAGGCCCAGAAGACCGGCATAGATGATCAGCACCAGACCGACCGTGCGCACCAGACGCGCGGTCAGGCGGCCGTAACGATCCGACAGCCAATCGAAGCCCTCGTTGAACTTCCGCCCGGCCCAGCCGCCGTAATAGACGACCGTGCCCAGGACGCCCGGCTTGCGAGCGTGCTCATGATCCTTCTTGTGCGGCTTCAGCAGCAGGGCGGCCATGGCCGGCGACAGAGTCAGGGACACGAACAGCGAGATGACCGAGGCCGAGGCGATGACGACCGCAAACTGGCGATAGAAGATGCCGGGGATGCCGGGCACGAACATGGTGGGCACGAACACCGACACCAGCACCAGGCCGATGGCGATCAGGGCGCCGGAAACCTCCTGCATCGATCGATAGGCGGCCTCCTTGGGACTGAGCCCCTCACCGATGGCCCGCTCCACGTTCTCGACCACGACGATGGCGTCATCGACGACGATGCCGACCGCAAGGACCAGGGCGAACAGGGACAGGGAGTTGATCGAATAGCCCAGCGCCAGCTGCACCGCGAAGGTGCCGACCAGGGCGACGGGAATGGCGACGATGGGGATGATGGCCGCGCGCCAGGTCTGCAGGAAGACCATGACCACGATGATGACCAGGATGACGGCTTCGACCAGGGTGTGCTGAACCGACTCCACCGAGGCGGCGACGAATTCGGTCGGGTTGTAGGGCACGTCCACCTTCATGCCGGCGGGCACTTCGGACTTCAGGGCCTCGACCTCTTTCAGCACGCGGTCGGCGGTGCCCAGGGCGTTGGCGCCCGGCTGCTGAACGATAGCGATGCCGACGCCGCGCTGGCCGTCGAAGAAGCCGCGGATGCCGTAGTCCTGGGCGCCCAGTTCGATCCGCGCCACGTCGCGCAGATAGGTGACGCGGCCTTGAGCGTCCGTCTTCAGGACGACGTTGGCGAACTCATTGGGATCGCTGAGACGACCCTGGACCTGAACCGGCAGCTGGAAGGCGGCCGCGCTGTTGGGGAACGGCGGCTGGCCGATGGAGCCGGCGGCGGCCTGAACGTTCTGGGCGCGCAGGGCGGAGACGATTTCGGGGCCCGTCAGACCGCGCTCGGCCGCCTTGGCCGGGTCGATCCAGACGCGCATCGAATAGTTGCCGCCGCCGAACACCTGAACCGCGCCCACGCCGTCGATCCGCAGCAGACGGTCCCGTAGCGTGGAGTTGGCGTAGTTGCCGACATAGTCGTTATCCAGGGTGCCGTCGGGCGACGTCAGGCCCAGGATCATCAGGAAGCCGCTCTCGGCCTTGTTAACCACGACACCCGTCTGGCGAACCGCCTCGGGAAGACGGGGCTCGGCCAGCGCCACCCGGTTCTGGACCAGCACCTGTGCGGCGTCGAGGTCCGTGCCGGGCTGGAAGGTCACGGTGATGGCCACCGCCCCGTCCGACGTGGACGAGGAGGAGATGTAGAGCATGTTCTCGACGCCGTTCACCTCCTGCTCGATGGGGGCGGCGACGGTTTCGGCCAGGGTCTCGGCCGAGGCGCCGGGATAGGCGGCGTTGATGGTGATCGTCGGCGGCGCGATTTCCGGGTACTGCGACAGCGGCAGCAGCGGATAGGCGGCGATGCCGATGATGGAGATCACCACCGCGATCACGGCCGCGAAGATCGGCCGGTCGATGAAGAAGCGGGAGATGTTCATGGCTTAGCCGGCCGGCAGGCTGTTGGCGAAGGAGGCGCTGGACGCGGGCGCCGACTGGGTGACGGGCGCCTGGGACGCATCGCCGGCGACGGGTTCGATCTTGCCGTTCTTGGGCGTGACCTTGGAGCCCGGCTGGGCGGCGCGTTGCAGACCCGCGATGATGACGCGGTCGGTTGGAGCCAGGCCCGAACGGACGACGCGCAGGCCCTGCACGATCGGGCCGAGCTGGACGGCCTTGTTCGTCACGGTGCCGTCGGCGTTGACCACGGCGACGGTGCGGCGGGCCTGATCTGTGCCGATGGCCGAATCCGGCACCAGCAGAGCGTCATAGGCGCCGGCGCCCGCGACCTGGGCGCTGCCGAACATGCCGGGGCGCAGGAAGCCGTCAGCGTTGGGCAGGATGGCGCGCAGGCGGATTACGCCCGAGGCGGTGTCCACGGCGTTGTCAGAGAAGTCCAGACGGCCGGTGTGCTTATAGGTGCTTTCGTCCTGAAGACGGACATTGACCGTCGCACCCTGGTTGGCGCCGCCCTGACGCAGGTATTTCAGCAGGACCGCTTCCGAACCGTCGAAGACGAAGTGGATCGGGCCGCCCGAAATGATGGTGGTCAGGACGTCGCCGGCCGACGATCCGCCGGCGATGACATTGCCCGGGTCGACGCGACGGTCGGACACGCGGCCCGACACCGGCGCGGTGACGCGGGTGTATTCCAGGTTCAGGCGCGCATTACGGACGGCGGCGTTGCCGGCCGCCAGATTGGCCTGGGCCGCATCGACGGCCGCCTTGTTGGAATCATACTCGGCCTTGGACACCGCCTGCGAGGCCAGCAGAGCCTCGCTGCGGGCCAGGTTGGCGCGGGCCAGTGACAGTTGCGACTGAGCCTGGGCCACCTGGGCCTGAGCCTGGGCCAGCGCGGCCTGCGCCGGGCGCGGATCCAGGGTGAACAGCAGCTGGCCGCGCTGGACCATCTGACCGTCGCGGAAGTGAACCGCCTGGATATAGCCGCCGACCCGGGCGCGCACGTCCACGCTGGAGACCGCCTCGAAGCGGCCGGTGAACTCGTCCCAGTCCCGCACCTGCTGCTTCAGCGGCACAGCCACTGTTACGGGCGGCGCGCCCTGCGCCGGCGCCTCGGCCTTTGGCGAACAACCATAAAGGGCACCCGTCACCATGACGGATACCGCCGCAATCTTCAGCCCGCGCATCTGCGCATCTCCCTGTCGGAGGTAAATCCCTGTCATGCGGACGAATGCCGATGGGGAGTCGGCCTTGTCAACGCGTGGTGACTTAATGGTCGGCGCGGTGGCGCTTGTCAACAGGCGTTGACAAAGCCATATGTGCTCTACGGTTATTGTCTGTGGAGTGTCATCACCTTGTTATGTCCCGGCCCACGTCCGAGAAACGCCGCCGCCACGCGCACGGCCATTCTCGATGCTGCGCGCGAGAGATTCGCGGCCGAGAGCTATGACGACGTGGGCATGCGCGACATCGCCCGCGATGTCGGGGTCGATGCGGCCCTCATCAGCCGCTACTTCGGCTCCAAGGATGACCTGTTCCTGGCCGCGCTAGACAGCTGCGGCGACGGCAGCGCGCTGATGCAGGGCGAAAAGGCCGACTTCGGCCGGCGCGTGGCGCACGAGATCGTCTTCGAACCCAAGAAGGCCGAAAAGCTGAAGGGCATGTCGATCATGCTGCGCTCCATCGGTTCGGCCAAGGCGTCGGAGATGGTTCAGAACACCTGCACCCAACGGTTCTTCGGCCCGCTGGAGGAGTGGCTGAGCGGGCCGGACGCCACGGTCCGCGCGCGTCTCCTGGCCGGCTTCATCATGGGCATGTCGGTCAGTCGCGAACTGGGCGGCGGCAGCTTCAACATTGCACCCGCCCAATGTGAGGAGATGCGCGACCGCCTGGCTCCCATTCTTCAGTCCCTGATCGACGGCTGACCCCATCGCCGAAATGAAAAAGGGCGCGGAGGCTGACCTCCGCGCCCTTTGTCTTGTCTGACGACCGGCTTAGTGCGAAGCGGTGGAGGTCACTTCGGTCCGCGCCTTGGTGCGGATGCAGCCGATCGCGAAAATGGTCAGGCCGACGTAGCCCAGCATCGGCACGATGAAGGCGGGCTGAAGCTTTCCGGCCGCATCGGCGATATGCGCCGCGACCTGGGGCAGCAGGGCGCCGCCAATGATGCCGAACACCAGCAGACCCGACGTCGCCGACGTCGGAGCGGTCGAGCGCTCCAGCGTCAGGGTGAAGATGGTCGGGAACATGATCGAGTTGAACAGGCCGATAGACAAAACTGCGTAGGCCGCCGTCGGGCCGCCGATCTGGCTGACGGTCAGGCACAGAACGGCCGCCGCGACGGTGCAGAAGGCCAGGACGATGCCGGGACGAACCTTGGTCAGGACGGCCGAACCGATGAAGCGGCCGACCATGGCGCCGCCCCAATACAGGGCCACCATCTTGCCCGCCGTCTCGATGGGAGCGTTCAGGATGTCGGGGCTTTCCAGGAAGTTGGTCAGCATGCCGCCGATGGCGACTTCCGAACCGACGTAGAGGAAGATGGCCAAGGCGCCGAATACGGCCCACGGCGACGATAGCGCCTTCAGCGGCGAGACCGCATTGTGCGATTCAGGCGCGGCCGCATTGATCTTCTTGCGCGCCGTGAAGATGAAGACAGCGATCAGGGCGAAGAAGGCGCCCATGCCCAGGAAGGCCATGTCGATGCTGCGCAGCGACTGGGTGCGGGTTGCGGCGGTGACCACGGCGCCAGCGGCGAAGACGCCGCCCGTCAGCAGGACGTGCGAGCCCAGCCAAGGGCCGACGGTCGTACCCAGCGAGTTGAAGGCCTGCGACAGGTTCAGACGGCTGGAGGCGCCTTTGGGGCTGCCCAGCTCGGCGACCAGCGGGTTGGCCGCGACCTGCAGCAGGGTCACGCCCGAGGCGATGACGAACAGGGCGATCAGCACGCCGGGATACCAGTCGGCGGCGGTCGCGGCCGGCACGATCAGGCAGCCCGCGACCATGACGATCAGGGCGCCGATGATCGAGCGGCTGTAGCCCAGCTTGCTGAGGACCGAGGCGGCCGGCAGCGACATCAGACCGTAAGCGATGAACCAGGCGAAGGTGGTCAGGAAGGCCTCGGCGTTGTTCAGATCGAACACCCGCTTCACCGCCGCGATCAGCGGATCGATTAGCGAGGTGGCGAAGCCCCAGGCGAAGAACAGCGTGGTGACATAGGCGAAGGCCAGGCCTGCGCCCTGGCGTTTTCCGGCGTCCGGAACGGTCATGGATGATCCCCCAGTGAAATCGAACGGCCGCGCTGTGGTCGCGCGGTTCTCATCCTGCTTGGTTCGGACATCGCGAAAGGCGCGTCCAGCCGAAAAGCGCGCTCTGTAACGAAACGTTTCCGCCGGCCCGTGTCGTAGGCAAAGAAAAGGGCCGCCTCGCGAACGCGGCGGCCCAAGTTTGCTCAGAAGAGAGGGGAAATCAGAACTTGTAGTTCAGCCCGACCGCGAAGGTGCGGCCGTAGTGCTGATAGTCGATGGTCCGGCGCTCATCGCCGTTCTCAAAGGTCTTGAACGGCTCGTCGGTCAGGTTGTTGACCTGAGCCAGAACCGACAGGCCTTCCAGCGGACCGGACTGGAACTCATACCCGACCTGGGCGTCGACCACGGTTTCCGCCGCGACCGAACGCAGGGTGCGGCCGTTGCCGAAGCCGGCGACCTCGCCCAGGTAGTCCGAACGATAGCGGGCCGAAATCCGCGACTGGAAGCCGTAGCGCTCATAGTAGAGCGAGCCGTTGATCACGTTCTCCGACAGACCCGGCAGGGCGGTCGGGGCCTGGGTCGGATCGGGCTGGACTTCGCTGTCCGTGGTCGAAGCGCTGAACTGGGCGCCGAAACCTTCCAGGGCCGGATGGAAGATGTCGAACGGCGCCGAGATCGAAAGCTCGAGACCCTTAATCCAACCGCCTTCGCCGTTGTCGGGCGCGCCGACCAGGCCTTGGCGCAACGCCGGCTCGGGGTTGGTCGGCGAAATCACGCCGATGGGATAGCCAGTGAAGTCGAAGATCTGATTGCGATTATAAACGTAGCTTTCGAGGTTCTTGTAGAAGGCCGCCAGCGAGATGTAGCCCTTGCGATTGGCGAAATACTTCTCGAACGACACGTCGATCACGTCGGCGATGAACGGCCGCAGTTCCGGATTACCGCCACCGCCGCCCCACGGAGAACGATTGATGTCGGTCGATAGGGCTTGGCCGGGGTTATAGCTGTAGTTTCGCGAGGCGCGCATGTCGTCCATGCGCGGACGGGCCAGGGTGCGCGAAACCGCCAAACGCGCGAACATGTCTTCGCCGGCTTCCAGGATGAAGTTCGCGCTGGGCAGGATTTCCAGATAGTCGTCGCCGCCCGTCACCGCGATGGTTTCGGCCACTCCGGGTCCAACCTGACGCGCCGAGAAGCCGCTGGAGCTTTGGTCAGTATAGACGAACTGCATGCCGACGTTGCCGGTCAGGGCGCGGCCGAACAGGTTGTGGTCGATGTTGGCGCGGACATAGGCGGTCGAGACCTTTTCCGTCACTTCCCAGTTGCCTGCGGTGACGTCGGCGTTCGGGTTGCGGATGCGGTTCAACGCGCCGCTGTTGACCAGGCCGAGAGCGTCATAGCTCAGCACTGCGCTAATGCCGAGATAGCCCAGGTCGGTCGGGTCCAGCAGGAAGGCCGAGGGCACCGTCAGATCACCGCCGCCGGGGACGCCTAGGTAGTATTGATCATTGACGAAAGTCTTCTGGCGTTCGGTGTAGTTGAAGCCGAAGTCCATCGACTTGAACGGACTCTGGTGCAGCTCGCGGGTCACCGAGAAGCGCGCAGCCTTGATCTCGTCCTCAATGGACGGGGTGTTCATATAGCCGGCTTGGCCCTCAGGGATCACGTCGCCGCCCCAGCCTTGCGGGCTGGTGATCTTGATCAGCGTGGGATCGGCATAGTTCAGCTGGCTGGTGAAGCGGGTCACGCCGTCGCCGGTCAGTTGGAACCCCAGGGTGTCCAGCGCGCCGTTGATGTTGCGGCCGGTGCCGGCGTTGGTTTCCAGGATGATGTCGTTACGCTCGACCTTCGAATAGCTGAGGTCCAGGTTCGCCGACCAATCGTCGCTGAGCGTGAACTCGGTGTTCCAACCCAGGGCGGTGATGTTGCTGTCGCGCTTGTTCAGGTCGTTACGAACGACGCCCTTGATGTTGTCCCAGGTGCCGGCGACGATGAGGCCGTCTTCGACGGTGTAGCCGGGACGCAGCGACGGCGCCGGACGGCAGACGTTTGGCGTCGCGACATTGTTAGTGATCTGACAGCCACCCAGAACGACAGGATTGGTGCTGCGGTTGGGATTTTCGGCCAAGCCACCCCAAGCCAGCGGGAATTCGATACCGCGCAGAACCTGGGTGTTCTTGAACTCGGAATAGAAGGCGTCGATCGTGGAGTGGATGCGATCGTTCGGGCGCCATTCCAGCACGCCCATATAGCCGTCGCGCTCCAGCTCCGACGACATCACATAGGGCTTCACGCCGCCGGTCAGCAGATTGCCGTCCGTGTAGTTTGGATAGCCCCAAGCGTTGAAGCGCTCCGACTGATAGGGCGAGCTCATGTGGGCGTAGCCCAGGGCCACGCCTAGCGTACCGTCCAGGAACTGGTCGATGTAGGAGATGGTGTAGCGGTCGCCGTTGTCGGTCGTGCCCGAGTTCAGGGCGCCGATCTCGTTCCACTCGTGGCGATAGTTCATGGCGACGGCCTGACGGCCATAGGCCAGCGGGCGAACGGTGCGCAGGTCGACAGTGCCGCCAAGGCCTTGGCCGATCAGGGCCGCGTCCGGGGTCTTGTAGACGACGACGCTGTTCAACAGTTCGGCGGGGAACTGGTCGAACTCGACGCCGCGGTTGTCGCCGGTAGTGACAAGTTCGCGGCCGTTCAGCAGGGCGGTCGTGAAATCAGGGCCCAGGCCACGGATGGAAATCTGCTGACTGCGGCCGTCGAGGCGCTGCATCGTCACGCCCGGAAGACGCGCCAAGGATTCGGCGATCGAGACGTCCGGCAGCTTGCCGATGTCTTCGGCGGAGATGACTTCGACGATCGAGGTGTTGTTCGCCTTGGCCGAGATTGCGGCCTCGATCGAGCGGCGAATGCCGGTGACGACGATTTCGCCGACCTCGGTGGCTTGGTCGTCGGCCTGCGCCGTCGTGGCCGGCGCAGTTTGTGCGTGGGCCGAGCTGACCGCCATCAGGGCGGCTGCGCCGAAGGCGACGCCGGATAGCAGGCGCGCGCGCCGGTTGAGACGTTGGAACATGGTCATCCTCCCTGGGGCTGACCGCGATTCTGAACGTCGCGATCTGAAGCCGTCGCAAAAATATGCAAATCTTTGGGAATGTTGCAAGCAGTTAATGCGGAGGTCTGATTTCCGTCGCACTTCGCGCGGGCTCATAGTCCCCCGAGGCACCGAGATGTGCGATTTCGCGCTGTGTTCATGACGCATTGCAGCATTTCAGCGACGCGTTGACAGCCCCGCACATTGCTGCAAAATCTTGCAAATCGATCTGGAAGGCTTTGCACTTTCCAGACGCAAGGGAGTGAGCGTCATGGCGAGGGGAACCCCCAGAAGGGCCGGACTGCACGCGGCGATGGCGGCGGCGGCTCTGCTGAGCGGCTTTGCAACGCCGGCTGCGGCGGAAACGCGCCAGGCCGAAGACGCCCTGTCCGCTCTGCGTCAACGCCTTCCACAGGACGAGGTGATCTACTTCCTGCTGCCGGATCGCTTCGCCAATGGCGATGCCACGAATGACCACGGCGGTTACGCCGCCGACCGGCTGAAAAGCGGGTTCGATCCGGCCGATACCGATTTCTATCACGGCGGCGACCTGGCGGGCGTGACCCGACAGCTGGACTATATCCAGGGTCTCGGTGCGACGGCGGTCTGGCTGGCGCCCGTGTTCAAGAACAAGCCGGTGCAGAGCCACGGCGACTACACCGGCGCGGCGCACCACGGATACTGGATCACCGACTTCACCACCGTCGATCCGCACTTCGGCGACGAGGCTGCGATGCGCGCCCTGGTCGAGGCGGCCCACGCGCGCGGCATGAAGGTCTATCTGGACATCGTCGCCAACCACACCGCCGACGTCATCCAGTATCGCGAATGCCCGGAGGGTCGCTGCGCCTATCGCAGCCGCGCCGACTATCCCTACACCCGTCGCGGCGGCGTCGACGGTGCGCCGATCAATGAGGGCTTCGACGGTCGGAACTTTTCGCGCCTGACCCGGCCCGACTACGCCTACACGCCCTATGTCCCGGCGGGCGAGGAGAACGCCAAGGTTCCGGCCTGGCTGAACGATCCGATCCACTATCATAACCGGGGCGAGAGCACCTTCACCGGCGAAAGCAGCCTGGACGGCGACTTCGCCGGGCTGGACGACCTGCTGACCGAGGACCCGGTGGTCATCCAGGGCATGATCGACATCTTCGGCGGCTGGATCGAGAAATACGGGATCGACGGCTTCCGCATAGACACTGCCCGTCATGTGAACCCGGGCTTCTGGCAGGCCTTCATCCCCGCCATGATCGCCCGCGCCGAGGCCAAGGGCATCCCGAACTTCCACATCTTCGGCGAGGTCTATGATCCCGATCCGGCGGTGACGGCGCGGTTCACGCGGGTCGACGGCTATCCGGCGGTGCTGGACTTCCCGTTCCAGAAGCAGGCGACCGATGTGGCGGCCGGCAAGGTCGGGACCGACGCCCTGGCCAAGCTGTTCGACGCCGACACGATCTATGACAAGGGCGCAGAAACCGCCGCGATCCTGCCGACCTTCCTGGGCAACCATGACATGGGCCGGGTGGGCTTCTTCGTGAAACAGGCCAATCCGAACGCCGACGACGCCGAGGTGCTGGCGCGCATCAAACTGGCCCATGCTCTGATGATGTTCAGCCGCGGCGTGCCGACACTCTATTACGGGGATGAACAGGGTTTCGCCGGCGCGGGCGGATACGGAAACTCGCGCCAGGACATGTGGCCCAGCCGCACGCCGGTCTATGCGAACGAAACGCCGGTCGGCGGTCGCCAGCCGGCCTACTCCACTGACGCCCCCCTATATCAGGCGATTGCAGAGATGACCCGCATCCGCGCCGAAGAGCCGGCCCTGCGACGCGGCCATCAGGTCGTGCGCGCCTATGGCGACAAGCCCGGTCTGTTCGCAATGTCTCGCATCGGCGAGGACGGATCGGAGGTCCTGGCCCTGTTCAACACCTCCACTGCGCCCGTCGCCGCTCAAGTCGAGGTGGAGCCTGGCTCGCTGCGGTGGCAAGCTCTGCGCGGCGATTGCACACCCGAATCCTCCGCACCCGCCAGTGTCGCCGTTCGCGTGCCCCCCCTCGATTACGTCGTCTGCAAGAGCGTGCCGTGACTGCCCTGCCCCTCGATCTTTCCACGGCTGACGCCGCCCCTGCCCTCTCTCAGGACTGGTGGCGCGGCGCGGTGCTGTATCAGATCTATCCGCGCAGCTTCGCCGACTCCAACGACGACGGCGTTGGCGATCTGAAGGGGATCACCCAGCACCTCGACCACGTCGCCTCTCTAGGCGTGGATGGCATCTGGCTGTCGCCCTTCTTCACGTCGCCGATGAAGGACTTCGGCTATGACGTGTCGGACTATTGCGACGTCGATCCGATCTTCGGCACTTTGGCCGACTTCGACGCCCTGATCGCGCGCGCCCATGCCCTAGGGCTGAAGGTCGTCATCGATCAGGTGTTTTCTCACACCTCGGACGAACATCCCTGGTTCACCCACAGCCGCGCCAGCCGAAACGGCGACCACGCCGACTGGTATGTCTGGGCCGACGCCAAGCCGGACGGCTCGCCGCCGTCGAACTGGCAGTCGGTGTTCGGCGGCCCGGCCTGGACCTGGGACGCGCGTCGCGGCCAATACTACATGCACAACTTTCTGGCGTCACAGCCTCAACTGAACGTCAGGAACCCGGCGGTTCAAGACGCCCTGATCGCGGCGGCGCGGTTCTGGCTGGATCGGGGAGTGGACGGCTTCCGTCTGGATGCGATCAACTTCGCCATCCATGATCCATCCCTGCGCGACAATCCGCCGATCCAGGACGGCAAGAAGCGCACGCGGCCGTTCGACTTCCAGGACAAGATCTACAACCAGTCCCACCCGGACATCATCGGCTTCCTGAACCGCATCCGCGCCCTGACCGACAGCTATGAAGGCCGGTTCACGGTGGCGGAGGTCGGCGGCGATCACGCCGACCGCGAGATGAAGGAATTCACCGCCGGCAACGACCGTCTGCACTCGGCCTACGGCTTCCTCTATCTCTATGCCGATACGCTGAAGAGCGAACTGATCGGCGTGGGCGATGGGATGTGGCCGGATCAGCAGGGCGAGGGCTGGCCGTCCTGGACCTTCTCCAATCACGATGCGCCGCGCGCGGTGTCGCGTTGGGCCCAGGGCCGGGACGAGAAGGCCTTTTCGGAAATGGCCCTGCTGCTGCTGATGTGCCTGCGCGGCAATGTCTTCGTCTATCAGGGCGAGGAGTTGGGCCTGCCTCAGGCCGAGGTGCCGTTCGAACGGCTGGTCGATCCCGAGGCCATCGCCAACTGGCCACAGACGCTGGGCCGCGACGGCGCCCGCACGCCGATCCCCTGGGTGGCCTCGGCGCCCAACGCCGGCTTCTCGACGGTCGAGCCCTGGCTGCCGGTCGACCCGCGCCATCTGGCGCTGTCCGTGGATGCGCAGGAGGCGGACCCGACTTCGATCCTGCATGCCGCGCGCCGCATCATCGCCCTGCGCCAGGCCCATCCGGCGCTGCGGACCGGCGGCCTGGAGATCGAGAGTGCGGGCGACCTGTTGGTCTTCCGCCGGTTCGAACGGGCCGAGGGCGGCGAGCGCCTGCTGTGCGTGTTCAACCTGGGCTTCGATGCCGTGGACTGGTCAACGCCCGCCGGCGCGCGCCGGATCGCGGCGGTCAACTGGACCGAAGCGGACGGATCGACGTTGAGGCCGCTGGCCGGCCTGATCTTCGCCGACGCCGGATGACGGGGTCAGCCGCCGCAGGTCTCGCGAACGATCAGCTCGGTCGGAACGCGCTCGGAACGGCCTGCTGCGGCGCCGCCGTGATCCAGCAGTTTGGACACCATCAACCGGCCGGCCTTCATGGTGTCCTGGGCGATGGTGCTGAGCGCCGGGCGCGAGTAGCGGCTGAACGGCACATTGTCGAAACCGATGACCGAGACCTGGCCCGGCACCTCGACGCCGGCGTGCAGCAACGCCCTTACGGCTCCGAGCGCGATCTGGTCGGACGCAGCCACGACGCCATCGAAATCCAGCCCACGTCGGATCAGGGCGTCCACGGCGGCCTCGGCGGATTCGACCTCGAAATGCGCAGGCACGATCAGGTCGGCGTCCACGTCCAGTCCGCTCTGGCTCAAGGCGTCCAGATAGCCGCGATGACGCTGCATGGCCTCGGGCGGATCCAGATCGCCCAAGAAGACGGTGCGCTTTCGCCCAAGCCGCGCCAGATGCAACGTCGCCCGGCGCCCGCCCGAGATGTTGTCCGAGCCGATGGAGCAATAGTCCTGATCGGGCAGTTCGGCGCCCCAGACGACGAAACGATGGTCGGCGTCGACCAGACGGTTGAAGGCCGAATGCAGGCTGGATTGGCCCAGAAAGATCACGCCGTCCGCCCGGCTGGTGTTCAGCGCCGCCGACAGCTCGTCATAGTTGGCGGGCGAGATATGGCTCATCAGCAGGTCGCAGCCGCGTTCGCGCGCCGCCTCGCCCACCCCGGCCAGAAGCTCCAAGAAGAAGGGGTCGCTAAGGCGCCCTTCGCGCCCCTGCGGACGCGGCACCACGAGGGCGATCGTGCCCTGGGCGCCGATCGGGCCGGCGGGCATGTGACGGCGGAACGGGTAGTCGTGTTCCTTGGCCAGCTTCCAGATCGTCTGTTTGGTGCGATCGTTGACGGCGGGGCTGTCGTTCAGGGCGCGCGAGGCGGTGGCGATGGACACGCCGGCCAGGCGGGCGATGTCTTCCAGACGGGTGGTCTTGCGGCTCAAGGTCGCGGGTCCTCACAGCAGCATGGTGAAGCTGCAAAATTTTCTGCAAATATTTCAGCCACCGTTCGCGGCGGTTGGCAAGAGGCGGCGTAACGGAGTTCCCATGATGCAGCGCAGATCCTTCCTGGCCCTTGGCGGCGTGTCGATCCTGGCTCTGGGGGCGACGGGCGCGCGCGCCCAGACCGCACCGAACCATGCCCGCGCGTCGTCGCCCGGCGGCGTGCTGACGGTCGAGGCTTTCACCGACAACGACGGACGGCCGATGTATTCGGTGCTGCGTCAGGGCCGGGTCGTGGTGGCCCCGTCCAAGTTGGGTTTCCTCCTGACCGACGCGCCGGCCATCGAGCGCGGCCTGACCCTGACCGCAGGCCAGCCGGTCACGGTCGACGACACTTGGGAGCAGCCGTGGGGCGAGCGCCAGTTCATCCGCAACCACTACAATGAATGGCGCGTCGCCTATGCCGAGACCGGCGGCCTGCGACGCCGCGTGGACGTGGTCTTCCGCCTGTACGACGACGGTCTGGGCTTCCGCTATGAGTTCCCGCAGCAGGCCGGCCTGACCACCGTCCGCATCGGTTCGGAAATCACCGAGTTCAACCTGGCCGAAAACGGCGAGGCCCTGTGGTGCCCGGCGTGGGAATGGAACCGCGAGGAATATCTCTACAGCCGCACGCCGATCGATGCGGTCGGCAGCGCCCAGACGCCGATGACGGTCCGGGGCCAGTCGGGCCTGCACGTCTCCATCCACGAGGCCGCCTGCATCGACTACGCAGGGATGAACCTGCGCCGGTCGGAGGAAACGAAGTTCCGCGCTCAGCTGACGCCAGGCCTGACCAATGCGGCGGTGGTGCGCGAGGCGCCGTTCAACACGCCCTGGCGAACCCTGCAAATCTCCGACAGCGCCTCGGGCCTACTGGACTCCAGCCTGATCCTGAACCTGAACGAGTCCAACAAACTGGGTGACGTCAGTTGGTTCAAGCCGATGAAATACGTCGGCGTCTGGTGGGAGATGCACCTGGACCTGAAGACCTGGAACTCCGGGCCCAAGCACGGCGCGACCACCGAGAATGCGATCAAACACATCGACTTCGCGGCCAAGCACGGGCTGGGCGGAGTGCTGGTCGAAGGCTGGAACAAGGGCTGGGACGGCCAGTGGTTCGCCAACGGCGCGGACTTCAGCTTCACCGAGGCCTATCCCGACTTCGATATCGAAGCAGTCTGCGCCCACGCGCGGTCCAAGGGCGTGCAACTGATCGGCCACCACGAGACAGGCGGCAACGCCTTCCACTATGAGCAGCAGCTCGAGCCGGCGATGGCCCTGTATGAACGCCTCGGCATCCATTCGGTGAAGACCGGCTACGTCGCCGACGCGCAAGGCGCCCGCGTCGCCGGGCCGGACGGACAGATGGTCATGGCCTGGCACGAGAGCCAGGCGATGGCCCAGCACCACATGCGCGTGGTCGAAGCCGGCTATCGCCACAAGGTCGCCGTCAACGCTCACGAGCCGTTCAAGGACACCGGCCTTCGCCGCACCTATCCGAACATCATCAGCCGCGAGGGCCAGCGCGGGATGGAATATTCGGCCTGGGGCAATCCCGGCAATCCGCCCGAGCATGAGCCGAACTTGGTGTTCACCCGCCTGCTGGCCGGGCCGATGGACTATACGCCCGGCATCTTCGGCATGGAGACGCGCAGCCCCGGCGGCGTGCAGACGACCTGGGCCAAACAACTGGCGCTCTATGTCGTGATCTACAGCCCGATCCAGATGGCGGCGGATCTGCTGGTCAACTATGAGGCCAACCCCGGCCCGTTCCAGTTCATCAAGGATGTGTCGGTCGATTGGAGCGAGAGCCGCACGCTGGACGCCGCCATGGGCGACTATGTCGTCACGGTTCGCAAGCAGCGCGGCACGGACGTCTGGGCCTTGGGCGCCGTCACCGACGAGCATCCGCGTGTGCTGAAGGCCCCACTCGACTTCCTGGACGCCGGCCGTCGATATCGGGCCGAAATCTATCGCGATGGGCCCAACGCCGACTATCGCGGCAAGCGCGAGGACATCGTCATCGAGCAGCGCGAGGTGACGTCGTCTGACACCCTGACCCTGGCGCTGGCCCCCGGCGGCGGTCAGGCCATCCGGTTCGTGCCGGTCGGCCGGGCGCGACGCGGATGACCCTGCTCTCGCACCGCCCGCGCCTGTCCGGCCTGGCGATCTGGAACATGTGCGTCGGCTTCTTCGGCATCCAGATCGGCTTCGGCCTGCAGAACGCCAACACCAGCCGCATCTTCCAGACGCTGGGCGCCGAGGTCGACAGCCTGGCGATCCTATGGATCGCCGCACCGCTGACGGGTCTGCTGGTCCAGCCGATCATCGGACATTTCAGCGACAAGACCTGGACCCGGTTCGGCCGGCGGCGACCCTATTTCCTGGTTGGGGCCATCGCCACCACCCTGGGCCTGATCGCCATGCCCAACAGCCCCAGCCTGTGGTTCGCCGCGGCCATGCTGTGGATCATGGACGCCTCGATCAATATCACCATGGAGCCGTTCCGCGCCTTCGTCGGCGATAACCTGCCGGAGGAGCAGCGCACCGCCGGCTATGCAATGCAGAGCTTCTTCATCGGCGCTGGCGCGGTCTTCGCCTCGGTCCTGCCGTGGCTGTTGTCCAACGTCTTCGATATCGCTTCGACCGCCGAGGCGGGCGTGGTGCCCCTGTCGGTCAAGATCGCCTTCTACGTCGGCGCCGCCGGCCTGTTCTCGGCCGTGCTGTGGACGGTGCTTTCTACCAAGGAATACAGCCCCGAACAGATCGCGGCCTTCGAACGCGCCCGAGACGACGCGCCGACCGCGCCCGTCGAGGCCGAAGCGCCGGCCCGCAGCGTCCAGGGCTGGATGACTTCGGGCCTGGTCTGCACCGTCCTCGGCGGGCTGGGTTTCGTGCTGATCGGCGCGCTCGATCTGGAGAAGGAGCTGCTGATCCTGGCGGGCTTCTTCGCCGGGTTCGGCCTGCTGCAGATCGCCGTCGGCATGATGCAGCGTCGCCGCATCACCAACGCCGCGACCGAAATCCTGAACGACATCTTCCGCATGCCCGAGACGATGCGCGGCCTGGCCGTTGTTCAGTTCTTCAGCTGGTTCGCTCTGTTCGCCATGTGGATCTACACCACCGCGGCCGTGACCCGCGTCCATTACGGTGCGACCGACACCACCTCGGCCGCCTACGCCACGGGCGCGGACTGGGTGGGGGTTCTGTTCGGGGTCTACAACGGCGTGGCGGCCCTGGCGGCCTTCACCCTGCCGGTCATCGCCAAACGGATCGGACGCAAGGCGACCCACGCGCTGATGCTGCTGCTTGGCGCGGCCGGCCTGTTCGGCGTCTTCGCCATCCGCGAGCCGGGCCTCTTGTGGCTGCCAATGATCGGCGTCGGTTTCGCCTGGGCGTCGATCGTCTCCATGCCCTACGCCATCCTGTCGGCGGCGGTGCCGGACCGAAAGATGGGCGTCTATATGGGCGTCTTCAACATCTTCATCGTCGTGCCCCAGCTGCTGGCCGCCACGGTTCTGGGCCTGATCCTGAAGACCCTGTTCGATGGTCAGGCGATCTGGGCCCTGGTGCTGGGCGCCGTTTCCTTCGTCCTGGCGGCCGCCAGCGCGCTGATGGTCAAGGAGCATCGCGGATGAACCGTCGGGGTCTTCTGGCCCTCATGGCCGCCCTTCCCTTCGCCAGCACGGCGCGTGCTGAGGGCGCCATCGCAGGCGGGCGACTGGTGCTGCATGAGGCGGTCGCGTCGGCCCATGTGAAGGCGCGCAACGTCTCGGTCTGGCTGCCGCCCGGATACGAAGCGTCCGACGCCGCGTGGCCAGTCGTCTATATGCACGACGGCCAGAACCTGTTCGACCCGGCCACGGCCAACTTCGGCGAATGGGGCGTGGATGAACATCTGACGCGTCTGATCGAGAGCGGTCAGGTACGGGCGCCGATCGTGGTGGGGATCTGGAACACCGACCTGCGGCTGAGGGAATATGTCCCCGCCGACCTGATCGCCGCCCTGCCCGCCGACATGCGCGACGAGGTCCAGGCCATCTACGGCGGCCCGTCCTTGTCCGACGCCTATCTGCGGTTCCTGATCGAGGAGCTGAAGCCCTTCATCGACGGCGCCTACCGCACCCTCAGCGGTCCGCAGGACACGATGATCGCCGGCTCCAGCATGGGCGGCCTGATCTCCATGTATGCGGTGATGAAGCGGCCGCAGGTCTTTTCCGCCGCCGCCTGTCTGTCCACCCATTGGCCGCTGAAGGTCGAAGGGCTTGAGCCCGGTACGACGCTGGACGCCTGGCGCGAACGTCTGGTCGCCGCCTGGACGGGCGTGATCGAGCGCGGCCTGCCCGCGCCGGGCGACCACCGATTCTATTTCGACCGGGGCGACGAGACGCTGGATCAGTTCTACGCCGTCTTCCAGACCCAGGTGGACCAGACGTTCCGCCGTCGCGGCTATGGCCCCGGCGACTTCCGCAGCCTGGTCTTCCCCGGCGCCCAGCACAATGAAGCGTCCTGGAACCAGCGCCTCGACGTGCCTTTGACCATCCTTCTTTCCCCCGCCCCCACGCGCAACCCGTGAGGACCACAATGCGTCACTTCCGTACCTTCTGCTTCGCCGGCGCCGCCGGCCTGGCCCTCGCTTCCGCCGCAAGCGCCCAATCGGGCGTCGCCCCCGGCGCGCCCGGCGCCCCGCCTGTCTGGTCCAGCGCGGCCAAGACCGGCGCCGGCGCCTCATACGAGGCTTATGTCGACGGCCAATATCGCGACGGCGGCCCGACCGGCGCGGTGTCCAAGGTCTGGTTCTCCATCGCCGACGGCGTCCTGACCGAGACCATGTACGGCCTGATCCATGAGGCCCAGATCAAGGCCCTGCGCTTCGCCGGCGTGACCCAGGACGGTCTGGTCGTCGAAGGCGACGACACCACCAGCCGCACCGAATATCTGCACGTCGACGCCCAGGGACGTCCGCTCTCGCCGGCTTATCGCGTCACGACGCAGGATAAGAACGGCCGCTTTGAGATCGAAAAGCAGATCTTCAGCGATCCCGACCGCAACGCCCTGGTGTTGCGCGTCACCATCACGGCGCTGAAGGGCGATGTGACGCCCTATCTGATGCTGGAGCCGCACATCGCCAACACCGGCGTCGACGATCGAGGCGCGGTGACGCGCGACGGTTTCCATGCCTGGGAGGGCGACACCCACCTGTTCCTGAAGCCCAGCGAAGCCTTCGAAAAGGCCAGCGTCGGATTCGTCGGCGCCTCCGACGGTTTGACGGATCTGAAGGACGGCAAGCTGGAATGGATCTACGCCTCCACCGGCGATCAGGCCGGCAACACCATGATGACCGGCGCTCTGCCGCGCCTGCGCCAAAGCCGCCGGATCACGCGCGACTTCGTCATCGGCTTCGGCGCCAGCGAAGCTGAGGCGCGCGCGGCTGCGGACGGTTCGTTCGCGACCGGTTTGGACGAGGTGCTGGCCCGCTTCAACGGCGAGGGCGAGCGCGTCGGCTGGGAAGACTATGTCGGCTCCCTGACCGAGCTACCGCGCATCGCCGAACAGGCGACCGACGGCGGCAAGCTGGCCTACGCCTCGGCCCTGATGCTCAAGGTGCAGGAGGATCGCACGCACGCCGGCGCCCTGATCGCGTCACTGTCGAACCCGTGGGGCGACACGGTGGACGCGTCGAAGTCCTCGACAGGCTACAAGGCCGTCTGGCCGCGTGACTTCTATCAGGTGGCGATGGCTCTGGCGGCGCTGGGCGACAAGGAGACGCCGCTGGCGGCCTTCAACTATCTGCCCCAGGTTCAGGTCGGCCCGAACACGCCCGGCAACACCGGCGTCGGCGGCTGGTTCCTGCAGAAGACGCACGTCGACGGCGAACTGGAATGGGTCGCGGTCCAACTGGACCAGACCGCCATGCCGATCATGCTGGGCTATCGTCTGTGGAAGATGGGCTGGCTGTCCGACGCCCAAATGACCGAACACTATCGGTCCATGCTGAAGCCAGCGGCCGACTTCCTGGTCGACGGCGGCAAGATCGGGCTGATGTGGAACGACGCGGAGATCAAGCCCCCCTTCACCCAGCAGGAACGCTGGGAGGAGCAGCAGGGCTATTCGCCGTCCTCGACCGCCGCCGTGGTCTCGGGCCTGACGGTCGCCGCCGAAATGGCGCGCGCCTCTGGCGACGCCGCCAGCGCGACGCGCTACCAAATCGCGGCCGACAGCTATGCGTCCAAGATCGAAGACCGGATGTTCACCACCAACGGCGACTTCGGCGACGGTCGCTACTTCGTCCGCATCACCCAGAACGAGAACCCGAACGACAAGGCCCCGATCGGCGCCGCCAACGGCCAGATCGCCCCGGCCGAAGACCGGGTCGTGGACGGCGGCTTCCTGGAGCTGGTGCGCTATGGGGTGCGCAAGGCCGACGATCCGCACATCCTGGCAACCCTGCCCGTCTATGACGATCAGTCCTTGGAACCGTTGTATCGCGTTCGCTACGACTTCGGTCCCGAGGGCGACAAGACGCCGGGCTGGCGCCGTTATGGCGTCGACGGCTATGGCGAGGATCATCTGACGGGCGCCAACTACGGCGTCGGCGGGGAGATGAGCCCCGGTCAGCGCGGCCGGGTCTGGCCCTTCTTCACGGGCGAACGCGGTCACTATGAGCTGGCTCGCGTCAGCGTGAACGGCGCCCCTTCGACCGCCGACATCGCCGCCATCCGCCAGACCTATGTGCGCGGCATGGAGCGGTTCGCCAACGGCGGACTGATGCTGGCCGAACAGGTGTGGGACGGCGTCGGAAACCCGACGGTCAAGGATTACGCCGTGGGTCAGAATACGGACTCGGCGACGCCCCTGGCCTGGACCCACGCGGAATATCTGAAGCTGCTGCGGTCGCTGGCCGACGGCAAGGTCTGGGACAGCTACGACCCCGTCCGCGACCGCTACGCCCGCTGATACGAAAACGGCCCCGGAGATCGCTCTCCGGGGCCGAACTCATTTCGGGCTGATGCGGCTCAGAAGGTGAGCTTCACCGCCCCGACGATCCGATCTTCGGCGCCGGGCACGCCGTCCACATCGGTATCGTGATAGCGGACATCGACGCCCACCTTGTCGGTCAAGGCATAGCCGACGCCGACGTTCCACGTGGTGTAGTCGTCGCTGACGTCGAGCCATTGCTTGCCGAGCGCGCCGGACACTGTCCACTTGGGCGCCGGCGAGAAGGCGGCGTTGACCTCGGCATAGGTCGCTTCCTTGTCCGCGCCGAAGAAGTCGGGCGAGTAATAGACGGCCGCGCCAAACGTGGCGGGACCGACCGCGCGCGAGGCCGCAGCCTTGAACTCGGCGTAGTTATAGTCCGCGCCGTCCGGCTCCCCGACATACAAATAGCCGATCGCGCCGAAATCCAGCGCGAAGCCGCCCGCCTCGGTGCGATAGCCGCCGTACAGGTCGACTTCCGCGTCGGTGTCGTCGCCGAAGTCGACGTTGGAGGCCCAGGCTCCCGCATAGAAGCTGCCCGACGTAAGGTCGACGCCGCCTTGAATGGCGGGGTCTTCGCTGGTTTGGGTGAAGCCGCGGAAGACATAGTCGCTGACGACGCCGACGTTCCAGGCGACGTCGACGTCGACGTCGCTCTGGGCCGAGGCCGGCGCGGCGAGGCCGATCAGACCTGCGGCGAGAGTCGCGGCGGCGGCCGCGCGGATGGTGGTCTTCTTCATAGTCTATCCCCTTTTATTTTTGTTGGCCGAGAAAGGGCGCGGATTGGGAGCCGCGCCCTATACACGGATTTCAGTGTTCCAATGCTTCGCCGTGCAGAGAGGTGTCCAGACCAGCGGCTTCTTCCGCTTCGCTCACGCGCAGGCCCGTGGTGAACTTGCAGATGAACAGGATGATCAGGGTGCCGACGGCGCTGTAGACGATGGTCCACAGCAGGCCCAGGGCCTGGGCGCCGACGTTGGCGCCTTCCGACAGGCTGTTGATCGCGGTCGTGGCGAACACGCCGGTCAGCAGGGCGCCGATCAGGCCGCCCGCGCCGTGGATGCCGAAGGCGTCCAGGCTGTCATCGTAGCGCAGCAGCTTCTTGATCCACACCGACGAGGCGTAGCAGGCCGGGCCGGCGATCAGACCAATGATCACCGCGCCCTTGGGATCGACGAAGCCGGCCGCCGGGGTGATGGCGACCAGACCGGCGACGACGCCCGACAGCATGCCGATCAGCGAGACCTTCTTCTTCTCGATATATTCGACGACCTTCCAGGTCAGGGCGGCGGCGGCGGCGGCCAGGATGGTGTTCAGCAGCGCCACGCCCATCAGATCGTTGGCGGCGCCCGCCGAGCCGGCGTTGAAGCCGATCCAGCCGACCAGCAGCAGCGAGGCGCCGATCATGGTCAGGACAGGGTTGTGGGCGGTGATGACCTCTGTGCCGTAACCCTTACGGCGACCCAGGAAGATGGCGCAGACCAGGCCCGCGACGCCCGAGTTGACGTGAACGACCGCGCCCCCCGCGAAGTCCAGCACGCCCGCCGAACCCAGGAAACCGCCGCCCCAGACCCAATGGCAGATCGGCGCATAGACCAGCAGCGACCAGAGGGCGGTGAACAGCAACAGCGCCGAATATTTGAACCGCTCGGCGAAGGCGCCAGTGATCAGCGCCGGGGTGATGATGGCGAAGGTCATCTGGAAGGAGATGAACAGGAACTCGGGAATGCCCGGCAGTAGGGCGTTGGCTGTCTTCAGCGACACGCCGTTCAGGAACAGCATGTTCAGGCTGCCGATGAAGGGCTGAAGGCCGGCGCTCTCGTTCTTGCCGAAGGCCAGGCTATAGCCGGCGATGAACCATACCAGGGACACTACGGCGAAGACGCCGACGGACTGGGTGATGGTGGCGATGACGTTCTTCTTGCGCACCATGCCGCCATAGAACAGCGCCAGACCGGGGAGGGTCATCAGCAGAACCAGGGCGGTCGAGGTGCCGAGCCACGAGGCGCCAGCGCTGTCCAGCTCAAGCGCGGCCTGGTGGCCGAGCAAGGCGGGCGCGGCGTCCTGCGCATTGGCTGCGCCAGCGGCCATCAGACAGAGTGTAGGAAGAAGGAGCGCAGCCGCTCCCGTAAGTCGTTTCGTGGTCTGCGACATGAGCTAGTACCCCCTATGCAATCTCGCAGTTGCGAAGATTTTACCGCATTTGCGATAGGCGCAAGGGGCTAGACCGTGAACGGCGCAACTTTCTTGCAACGGTCATGAAGAAAAAGAACAGGGCCACACGATCTTGCGATCCTGAGGCCCGATATCAGATTTTTTATGCCGAAAAAGCCAAGCTGAGCGGCAGGATTTTCAGCTTCAGTTTAAGCCGTCAGGCCCAGTGCATTTGCACCCGGTGCGCTGCCGCCCAGTGGATGGCGCGGATGGCGTCGATGACGGCTTCGGTCGCCGCGCGCGTGCCCAGTGCGCCGCCCAGATCGGCCGTCACGGCGCCGGCCGCCAGAACCGCCGCGACGGCGGCCTCGATGGAATCAGCCTCGTCCTCCAGTTTCAGACTGTGACGCAGCAGCAGGGCGGCCGACAGGATGGTCCCGACCGGATTGGCCAGATCCTGACCGGCGATGTCCGGAGCCGAGCCGTGGATCGGCTCGAACAGACCCGGCCCGCCCGCGCCCAGCGACGCCGACGGCAACAGGCCGATGGAGCCGCCCAGGACAGAGATCTCGTCCGACAGGATGTCACCGAACATGTTTTCGGTCAGGATGACGTCGTATTCGCGCGGCTTGCGGATCAGGTGCATGGCCATGGAGTCTACCAGGGCGTGCTCCAGGGTGATGTCTGGGAACTCCTCGGCATGGATGCGGGTCACGACCTCGCGCCACAGACGGCTGGTCTCCATGACATTGGCCTTGTCGACCGAGGTCACCTTGCCGCGACGCTGTTGGGCGGTCTGGAAGGCGGCGCGGGTCACCCGCTCGATCTCCGGCACGGTGTATTCGCACAGGTCGGTGGCGCGGTCGGCGGTGCGGGTCTTCTCGCCGAAATAGACGCCGCCGGTCAGTTCGCGGAAGACGATCAGATCGACGCCCTCGACGATCTCCTTCTTCAGCGGGGAGCGGTGCGCCAGCACCGGCGACACCTGCAACGGCCGCAGATTGGCGAACAGGCCCATCGCCTTGCGGATAGCCAACAGCCCCTGTTCCGGACGCGCCTTGCCGCCATCCCATTTCGGTCCGCCGACGGCGCCCAGCAGCACGGCGTCGGAAGCGACGCAGGCGGCGCGCGTCGCCTCGGGCAAGGGTTCGCCCGTTTCGTCGATGGCCGCACCACCGATTAGATGCTCGGCGAACTCGAAATGGTGACCATAGAAGTCGCCGATGACCCGCAAGACATCACGCGCGGCCCGAGTGACCTCCGGTCCGACGCCGTCGCCGGGCAGCAGGACGATGTTGTAGGTCTTGGTGGCGGCGGTGCTCATCTTACGGTCTCTTTCGATCGCTCGTAGGCTTCGATTTCAGGCATGTTTGATTGCAGCCAGCCCAGGGTGTCCACCCCGTCCAGCAGGCATTGGCGGGCGAAGGATTCGACCCCGAACGGCACGGGTTCGGCATTACCGCGCTGGATCTGATTGGCCTGGAGGTCGATCGTGACCGGCTGGTCCGGCTGCGACGCCAGATCGTCCCAAACCGCCTGACTGACCACGATGGGCAGCAGGCCGTTTTTCAGCGCATTCGATGTAAAAATGTCAGCGATCTCGGTCGAGATCACCGCCCGGAACCCATAGTCCAGCAGGGCCCAGGGCGCATGTTCGCGCGACGAACCGCAGGCGAAGTTCCGGCCCGCCAGCAGGATGCGATGCTCGGCCGGATCGATGCGATTCAGAATGGCCTCGGGTTTTTCCGAGCCGTCGTCCTCGTAACGCCAGTCATAGAAGGCGGCCTTGCCCAGCCCTTCGCGCGTAGTCGTGGTCAGGAAACGTGCCGGAATGATCTGGTCGGTGTCGATATTGGCCTGGCTCAGGGTCACGGTCTTGGAGGTCAGCACCTGGAAGGGTTCAGACATGCTCGACCTCCTTCAGAAAGACGCGCGGATCGGTCAGCACGCCAGCGACCGCCGTCGCCGCCGCCGTCGCTGGACTGGCCAAGATGGTGCGGGCGTCCTTGCCCTGACGCCCTTCGAAGTTGCGGTTCGACGTGGATACGGCCAGTTGGCCCGGCGCGACGAAATCACCGTTCATGGCGATGCACATGGAACAGCCGGGAATGCGCCATTCGGCCCCCGCGGCGATGAAGACCTCGTGCAATCCTTCGGCCTCGGCGTCACGACGCACGGCCTCGGACCCCGGCACAACCAGCATGCGCAGACCCGGCTTGACCTTCCTGCCGCGCAGCACCTCGGCGGCGGCGCGCAGATCGGGCAGGCGCCCGTTGGTGCAGGAGCCGATGAAGACCACATCCACCGGCTGGCTGGTCGTCGCCTCCCCAGCTGTGAAGCCCATATAGGCGATCGCCTTGCGGTCTGAGTCCGACTGGGGTTGCGGCACGGGCGAGCCGATGGGCGCGCCCGCATCCGGCGTCGTGCCCCAGGTCGCCATGGGCCGGATGGCGGCGCCGTCGAGGGTCACTTCCTTATCGAAGACCGCGCCTGCATCCGTCGCCAGTTTCAGCCATTCGGTCGTCGCCGCCTCATAGTCGGCGGGGACGTGCTTGCGTCCGCGCAGCCAGTCGATCGTTGTCTGGTCCGGGGCGATCATGCCCGCGCGGGCGCCGGCCTCGATGGACATGTTGCACAGGGTCATGCGCCCTTCCATGCCCAGCGACCGCACCGCCTCGCCCGCGTATTCGATGACATAGCCGGTGCCGCCACCGAAGCCGATGGCGGCGATGACCGCCAGCGCGACATCCTTGCCCGAGACGCCGAGCTGCAGTTGACCGTCCACCGTCACCCGCATGGCCTTGGCCTTGCGCTGCAACAAGCATTGGGTCGCCAGCACGTGACCGACCTCGGACGTGCCGATGCCGAAGGCCAGCGCCCCGAAGGCGCCGTGCGTCGCCGTATGGCTGTCGCCGCAGACCACCGTCATGCCCGGCTGGGTCAGGCCCAGTTCCGGCCCCATGACATGGACCACGCCGCGATCGTCCGAATCCCACCCCGCCAGCGGCACGCCGTGGGCGGCGCAGTTGCGCTCCAGCGTATGGACCTGAGCCTCGGCCTGGGCCGTGACATAGGGTTTCAGACCATTCAGCCCCGCCGGCAGCGTCGGCGTCGAATGGTCCAGGGTCGCATAGGTCCGGTCTGGACGCCGCACCTTCAGACCGCGCGCCTCGATCTCGCTGAAGGCCTGTGGGCTGGTGACTTCGTGGACCAGGTGCAGGTCGATATACAGCACCCCCGGCGTATCGGCCGTTTCCGACCGCACGACGTGGGCGTCCCACACCTTGTCGAACAGGGTTTTGGGGTCAGGCATATTGGGCCACGACCTCGGACACGCCGTCGACCCGGTCGATGATGGCGATCAGTTCGGCGTCATTGATCTCGCCGATCTGATCCGCGCGCGACTTAAAGCCGGCGACCACCGCCGCCAGACGCTCGCCCTCGATGGGACGACCGATGGTCTCGGCGCGTTTGGCGATGGCGTGACGGCCCGAATGCTTGCCCAGCACGAACCAGCTGCCCTCGAAGCCCACATCCTGGGGCCGCATGATCTCATAGGTGCGGCTGTCGGCCAGCATGCCGTGCTGGTGAATTCCCGCCTCGTGGGCGAAGGCGTTGATGCCCACCACGGACTTGTTTCGGGCGATGACCGTCTCGGTGATCTCGCACAGGATCTTGGAGGCGCGCACCAGATGACGGCTGTCGGCGCCGGTCGTGACGCCATAGCGGTCCTCGCGGACCTTCAGCGCCATGATGACTTCTTCGATCGAGCAGTTGCCGGCCCGTTCGCCGATACCGTTGATCGCGCCCTCGATCTGACGCGCGCCGCCCTCGACGGCGGCCAAGGAGTTGGCGACCGCCATGCCCAGGTCGTCGTGGCAGTGGGCCGAGAAGATCACGTACGGATGGCGCTTTTTGATGCGCGCGGCCAGGGCGCGATAGGTTTCGCGCACCTCTTCCGGGGTCGCATAGCCGACGGTGTCGGGGACGTTCAGAGTGCGCGCGCCGGCGTCTGCGGCGGCCTCCAGCACATCGGCCAGGAACTCCGGCTCGGTGCGGAAGGCGTCCTCGGCCGAGAACTCGACGTCGTCGAACAGGCTGCGGGCGTACTCGACCGACCGCACGGCCGTCGACAACACCTCATTGGTGGACATCTTCAGCTTGGCGGAGCGGTGGATTGGGCTGGTGCCGATGAAGGTGTGGCACCGACGGTGCGACTTCGGCGCCGGCGCCAGGGCGCGGAAGGTGGCGTCGATGTCCTTTTCGTTGGCGCGCGACAGGGAGCAGAAGATCGGCCCCTCGACCTCGCCCGCCACGCGACGGATGCAGTCCTCGTCGCCGGGCGAGGCGGCGGCGAAGCCGGCCTCGATAACGTCGACGCCCAGGTCCCGCAGAACCTGGGCCATCTTCACCTTGGCCTGGGCGCTCATCGAGAAGCCCGGAGCCTGTTCCCCGTCCCGCATCGTCGTGTCAAAAATGATGACGCGGTTTGGATCGGCGGCGATCTCCTCGGTGCGGGACACGCCCGATACGCGTACGCTTTCGGGGGTAATCATTACGCGGCCTCGGATTGAATAATGTCGGCGCTGATGCGGCGCACCCCGAACAGCCGGTCGATCTGGCGACCCAGGTTGTCCATGCAGCGGCCGGCGTCGCGGCCGCGCACGGTCAGGGCGATGCGACGGAAGGCGCCCTCGTCAGCCAGGGCCATGCCGTCGATGTGGAAGCCGCGGCGCTCCACCAGGCCGATGAGACGCTGAAGCGAACCGTCCGCACGGTCGATCTGGATGTGGATCGTGTTGCTCATCTCAGGAGCCCTCCATCATTTCAGCATTGCTCTTGCCCGGCGGAACCAGCGGCCAGACATTGTCTCGGGGGTCGATGACCACGTGGGCCAGGCAGGGACCGTCGGCCGCCAGCAGGCGCTGGATGCCGTCAGACACCTGATCGCGGCGATCGATGCGGAAGGCCTCGATCCCGAAGGCTTCGGCGACCTTTACGAAGTCCGGATTGTCGGACAGATCGATCTCGGAATAGTTCTCGGCGAAGAACAGCTCCTGCCACTGGCGCACCAGGCCCAGGGAGGAGTTGTCGATCAGCACGATCTTCAGCGGGATGCCGTAACGCTTCAGCGTCGCCAGCTCCTGGATGTTCATCATGAAGCCGCCGTCGCCGGCGATGGTAACGACCGTCGCCGACGGATCGGCCAGCTTGGCCCCGATGCCGGCGGGCAGGCCAAAGCCCATCGCGCCCAGACCGCCCGAGGTGATGTGGGCTTCCGGCTTTGCGAAGCGGCAGTGCATAGCCGCCCACATCTGATGCTGACCCACGTCGCAGGCGGCGACGAAGTCATCGCCCGCCGCTTCCGAGATTTCTTTCAGCACGGCGGGCGCATAGACCCCCTCGCCCGGCGCGTCATAGCGGTGGGCGCCGGCTTTGGCCGCACCAGCGCAGTCGTCGGCCCAGGCCTGAATATCCAGTGCGGTGCCCGACCGCATCCGCGCCGTCAGCGCCTCAACGCCCTCGCGCAGTTCGCCGACGACGGCGACATTGGCGCTGCGCAGCTTGCCGACTTCCGAGGCGTCGATGTCGAAATGGACGATCCTGGCGTTGGGCGCGAACTCGGCCAGCTTGCCGGTGGCGCGGTCGTCGAACCGGGCGCCGACGACGATCAGCAGATCGCTGTCCTGCACCGCATGGTTGGCGGCGCGCGTGCCGTGCATGCCCAGCATGCCCAGCATCCCGGGCGCATCCGTCGGGATCGTGCCCAGGGCGTTCAGCGTCGAAACTTGAGGGATGCCGGTCGCGGCGACGAAGGCGCGCAGGGCCTGGGTCGCGCCGCCGATCTTCACGCCGCCGCCGATATAGACCAACGGCTTTTTCGCGGCCCGGATCGCAGCCTCTGCGGCGGCGATGGCGTCGTGATCGACGCGCGGCGTTTCGTTGGGAATGGAGAAACCGTAGTCATCCGCCGTCGTCTCGAACTGCACATCCTTGGGCAGATCGACCAGAACCGGGCCGGGTCGGCCCGACCGGGCGATATGGAAGGCTTCCTCGATCGCGGCGGGAACCTCGGCGGCCGAGCGGACCAGGATCGAATGTTTCACGATCGGCAGGGTGACGCCCAGGATGTCGATCTCCTGAAAGGCGTCGGTGCCCATCAGGCCTTGGGCGACATTGCCGGTGATGCAGACGATCGGCACCGAATCCATCATCGCATTGGCGATGCCGGTGACCAGATTGGTGGCGCCCGGACCAGACGTGGCCATGCAGACGCCGACCTTGCCGCTTTTTCGGGCATAGGCGTCGGCCGAGAAGGCTGCGCCCTGCTCATGGCGGACCAGGATGTGCTTCAGCTTGGAGCCGGCCAGGGCGTCATAGACCGGCATGATGGCGCCGCCCGGATAGCCGAACACCACCTCCACCCCCAGCCGCTCCAGGGTGGAGACCAGCAGACGCGCACCCGACTGGGGAGCGTTCTCGGCTGAGGGTTTGAAGGCGGCGGCGGTCATCAGGGTCATCCGGTCGTTCAGGCGGCGATCAGGCCGCTTCAGCCTTGGGCGTGTTCAGCCAGGCCATGCGTTCGCGCAGACGCGCGCCGACCTGTTCGATCTGGCTCTCGCGGTCCGCCTTCAGCCAAGCCTCGTACTGCGGCTTGCCGGCCTCGTTCTCGGCGATCCAGTTGCGCGCAAAGGTGCCGTCCTGGATCTCGTCCAGAATGGTCTTCATGCGGGCCTTGGTCTCTTCGGTCACGACGCGCGGGCCGCTGGCGACCGCGCCGTATTTGGCGGTTTCCGAGATGAAGTGGTGCATCTTCGAGATGCCGCCTTCGTAGAACAGGTCCACGATCAGCTTCAGCTCATGCAGGCATTCGAAATAGGCGATCTCGGGCTGGTAACCGGCCTCGACCAGGGTGTTGAAGCCCTGCATGACCAGCTCCTTGGCGCCGCCGCACAGGACGGCCTGTTCGCCGAACAGGTCCGTCTCGGTCTCTTCGCGGAAGGTGGTCTCCAGCAGGCCGCCGGTCGCGCCGCCGTTGCCCTTGGCGTAACCCATGGCCCGGTCGCGGGCCTTGCCAGTGACGTCCTTCTCGACGGCGAACAGGCTGGGCACGCCGCGACCGCGCTGAAACTCGCGACGGACCAGATCGCCCGGTCCCTTCGGCGCGACCAGGATCACGTCCATGTCCTCGCGCGGGGTGATGCGCTCGTAGATGATTGAAAAGCCATGGGCGAACAGCAGGGCCGAGCCCTCCTTGGCGTTCGGCTCGATGATGTCGCGATAGACGTCGCCCTGAACCATGTCGGGGGTCAGGATGGCGATGATGTCGGCGCCCTTGACGGCCTCGGCCGGCTCAGCGGTCGGCACGCCGTCGGCGGTGGCGTGTTTCCAGCCCGTGCCGCCGTGACGGACGCCGGCGACCACGTCATGGCCGCTGTCCTTCAGGTTCTGGGCATGGGCGCGACCCTGCGAGCCGTAGCCGATGATGGCGATGCGCTGGCCCGCGATGGCGCCCGGCTTGATGTCTTCGTTGGTGTAGATGGTGATGGCCATGGGTCAGGCGTCCTGAGCAGCGTTGGTTTTGTGGCTTGCCGGGACTTGGGCCGGCGGCGGGTTGGGGATGGTGACGGCGCCCTGGGCCGCCGAGGCGACCGAGGCGCGGTATTTGGCGAAGACACCTCGCGCCGGGCGGACCACGTGGGGCGTAAAGCCCGCCCGGCGCGTCGCCAGATCGACATTGACGTCGATCCGGCGGTTGGTGACGTCGATGGTGATGCGGTCACCATCGCGAATTAAAGCGATCGGGCCGCCCACGGCGGCTTCCGGCGAGACGTGTCCGGCGACGAAGCCGTAGCTGGCGCCCGAGAACCGGCCGTCGGTCAGAAGGGCGACATTGTCGATCTTGCGCCCCTTCAGGGCGGCTGTGACCTGCAGCATTTCGCGCATGCCCGGACCGCCCTTGGGCCCTTCGTAGCGGATGATGATCACGTCGCCCTCGCCGACCGATCCATCCTGAACGGCGTGGAAGGCGTCCTCTTCCGAGTCGAAGACGCAGGCCGGGCCTTCGAACGTATCGACCTTATGACCCGTCAGCTTGATGACCGCGCCTTCCGGGGCGACGTCGCCATAGATGACGGCGAAGCTGCCGCGATCCATCACGGGGGCGTCAAACGTCGTCACCACCACTTGGCCCGGCGTTTCCTCGGCCTCGGCGGCCTCGGCGAACAGGCTGCGGCCGCTGACGGTGGGGGTGTTCACGATCTTGCCCGCCTCGGCCATCCGCTGGGTGACCAGACGCGTGCCGCCGGCGGCGAACAGGTGCGAGGCCAGGAAGCGGCCGCCCGGCTTCAGATCGCAGATGACGGGGGCCTCGACGCAGGCCTGGTGGCAGTCCTCGACGCCGAATTCGACGCCGGCCTCCGCCGCGATGGCCGTCAGGTGCATGACCGCATTGGTCGACCCGCCCGAGGCCGAGACCGCGACGGCGGCGTTCTTCAGGCTGGCGCGGGTGATGTATTTGCGCGCCGTGTCGCCCGAGAAGACGCGTTCGACGATCAGCCGACCGCAGCGCTCGCCCTCGGCGGCCTTATTCGGATCGACGGCGGGCACGTCGTTGGCCCCCATGGGGCTGATGCCCATGACTGACAAGGCCATCGCCATCGTATTCGCCGTGAATTGGCCGCCGCAGGCCCCGGCGCCGGGGCAGACGGCCTGTTCGACCGCCTTCAGCCCTTCGTCGTCCAGGGCGCCGGCCGAATGGGCGCCGATGGCTTCGAACACCTCCTGGACCGAGACCTCTTTCGTCCCGATCACGCCAGGCATGATGGTGCCGCCGTAATAGACTAGGCCGGGGATATCCATCCGGGCCAAAGCCATGGCGGCCGCCGGGATCGTCTTGTCGCAGCCGACGATGCAGACCACGCCGTCCAGCTGGTGGCCCTCGATGGCCAGCTCGATCGAGTCGGCAACGACCTCGCGGCTGATCAACGAGGCCTTCATGCCCGCCGTGCCCATCGAGATGCCGTCGGTGACGACGATGGTGTTGAAATCGACCGGATAGCCGCCTGCCGCGACAATGCCGGCGCGCACGTCCTTGGCAAGACGGTCCAGGTGCATGTTGCACGGCGTGACCGTCGACCAGGTGTTGACGATGCCGATCATCGGCTTGTCGAAGTCGGCGTCCTGCATGCCGGCGGCGCGCAGATACGACCGCGCGGCGGCCCGGTTCGGGCCAGCCGTCACCGCCGCGCTGCGCGCGTTGGGCTTTCTGGGCTGAGAGGTAGAATTTTGCGTCATCGATCCGGTTCGTTTCGAACCGCCGCGCACTAAAAACCCCGCTCCCTTTCGGAGGCGGGGTGGTGCGAGGCGATCCTGAGTGTGTCTAGGGTCAGGTCGCGTGCATCCACGCCGCTTGCGTAAGCAGGCCAAGAAGTACGAGGGTAATGAGGAATACGGGGCTTTCCAGGCCGACCGGCGCGCGAACGGCTGCGGCCGCCTTGGCGGTGCGTCCCTTCGTCATGTCGCGCGTCATCGTGGCCACCGGTGGCTCCCTGTTCTGACGCCAAGAAACCATACCGCCCGGACAGGCACAAGCCCTGTCGCAAAAATTTTGCTCAATGGGCGTCTCAGCGCCCTTCAAAGGGTGTTTCTTGCCACAACACTGGACGGAGAGCTCTGGAAGCGTAACTGTTCATCACATCATGTTACAAGCCCAGGGTTGCAAGCCGCGCCCGACCGCTCCATTGAGACGCCCACCTATATAAGCGTCACACCTATCCGTTCAGAGGAGCCTTCCACCATGACCGTCCGCGTCGCCATCAACGGCTTCGGCCGCATCGGCCGTCTCGTCCTTCGCTCGATCATCGAGCATGGCCGCACGGACATCGAGGTGGTGGCGATCAACGACTTGGGTCCGGTCGAGACCAACGCCCACCTGTTCCGCTACGATTCGGTCCACGGCCGCTTCCCCGGCACTGTAACCTCGGGCGAGGATTGGATCGACGTCGGCACCGGCAAGATCAAGGTCACGGCCGAGCGTGATCCCGCCAATCTGCCGCACGCCGAGCTGAAGGTGGACATCGCCTTCGAATGCACCGGCATCTTCACCTCCAAGGACAAGGCCAGCGCCCACCTGAAGGCCGGCGCCAAGCGTGTCCTGGTTTCGGCGCCCGCCGACAACGCCGACAAGACCATCGTCTACAAGGTCAACCACGAGACCCTGACCGCCGACGACATCGTCGTGTCGAACGGCTCGTGCACCACCAACGCCCTGGCCCCCGTCGCCAAGGTGCTGAACGACCTGTTCGGCATCGAGCGCGGCTATATGACCACCATCCACTCCTACACCGGCGACCAGCCGACGCTGGATACGATGCATAAGGACCTGTACCGCGCCCGCGCCGCGGCCCTGTCCATGATCCCGACCTCGACCGGCGCCGCCAAGGCCTTGGGCCTTGTCCTGCCGGAACTGAAGGGCAAGCTGGACGGCTCTTCGATCCGCGTCCCGACGCCTAACGTCTCGGTCGTCGATCTGAAGGTCGTCGCCGGTCGCGAGGTCACGGTCGAAGAGATCAACGCGGCGCTTCAGGCGGCCGCCAACGGTCCGATGAAGGGCGTGTTGTTCACGACGACCGACCCGCTGGTCTCGCACGACCTGAACCACATCGCCGCCTCCTCCACCGCCGCCCTGCCCCAGACCCAGGTCGTCGACGGCAAGCTGGCCCGCGTGCTGAGCTGGTACGACAACGAATGGGGCTTCGCGACGCGCATGAGCGACACCGCCCTGCAGATGGCGAAGTTCCTGTAAGATCGCAAAAGTCTCCTCCCCACACCGTGGGGAGGGGGACCACGAAGTGGTGGAGGGGCTCTTTCCACCGCACCGAACTCGGGGCCAAAGCCCCTCCGTCACGGCGCAAGCGCGCCGCGCCACCTCCGTATCGCTTTGCGACAGGGAGGAGACAGGGAAACGATCATGACCTTCCGCACCCTTGACGACGCCAAGGATCTCGCCGGCAAGACGGCTCTGGTCCGCGTGGACTTCAACGTCCCGATGGAGGGCGGCAAGGTCACCGACGACACCCGTTTGCGCGTCGCCCTGCCCACGATCCAGCGCCTGCGCGACGCGGGCGCCAAGGTCGCTCTTCTGGCCCACTTCGACCGCCCCAAGGGTCAGCGCGTTCCGTCGATGAGCCTGAAACCCGTCGTCCAGCCGCTGGAAGAACTGCTCGGCGCCCCCGTCCGCTTCGCCGACGACTGCATCGGCCCCGACGCCGTGGACGCCATCCGCGATCTGGACGCCGGCGGCGTGGTCCTGTTGGAGAACGTGCGGTTTCACGCGGCGGAAGAGGCCAATGATCCGGTCTTCGCCCAGAAGCTGGCGGACCTCGGCGACCTCTACGTCAACGACGCCTTCTCGGCCGCCCACCGCGCCCACGCCTCGACCGAAGGCGTCGCCCACTACATCCCGGCCTATGCCGGCGAATCCATGCGGCGCGAACTCGATGCGCTCGAGGCGGCGCTCGGCAATCCGCAGAAGCCCGTGGTCGGCATCGTCGGCGGCTCCAAGGTCTCGACCAAGCTGGACCTACTGAAGAACCTGGTCGGCAAGCTGGACACGCTGGCCATCGGCGGCGGCATGGCCAACACCTTCCTTTATGCGCAAGGGATCGATATCGGCGGCTCGCTGGCCGAAAAGGATATGGCGGACACGGCGCGCGAGATCTTGGCGGAAGCCGAAGCCAAGGGCTGCCACATCCTGCTGCCCGTCGATGTCGTGGTGGCGACCGAGGTCAAGCCCGGCGCCGACGCCCGCACCGTCAAGACAGGCGAAGCCCTAGCGACTGAAGACAAGATCCTGGACGCAGGCCCCGACACCGTCGCCCGCCTGAACGCCGCGATCGACGGCTCCAAGACCCTAATCTGGAACGGCCCGTTGGGCGTGTTCGAGGTGCCGCCCTTCGACGCCGCCACGGTGGCCGCAGCCAAGCACGTCGCCGAGCGGACCAAGGCCGGCGCCCTGATCGCGGTGGCGGGCGGCGGCGACACGGTGGCGGCCGTCGGTCATGCCGGCGTCAGCGCAGACCTGACCTTCGTGTCCACCGCCGGCGGCGCCTTCCTGGAATGGATGGAGGGCAAGCCCCTGCCCGGCGTCGAGGCCCTGCGCGCCTGAAGGCTCAGCGATGCAGGCGGATCACGCCTGCATCCTGTCTTCGAAATCGGCGCTGAAACGGCTGTAACACGGCGTGACTTCGCGCTGTCCCGTGTCTAATCTCTCGCCCAACCAAAAAGACTATTCGGCTCAGGAGACTACCCAATGGCGCGCATCACGCTGCGACAGCTGCTCGACCACGCGGCAGAGAACGATTACGGCCTGCCCGCTTACAACATCAACAATATGGAACAGGGTCTGGCGATCATGGAGGCGGCCCATGAGGTCAACGCCCCCGTCATCATCCAGGCTTCGCGCGGCGCCCGGAACTACGCCAACGACATCGTTCTGGCCAAGCTGATCGACGCCCTGGCCGAGCTCTATCCGCATATCCCGGTCTGCATGCACCAGGACCATGGCAACGGCCCGGCGACCTGCGCCACCGCCATCCAGTACGGCTTCACCAGCGTGATGATGGACGGCTCGCTGGAGGAAGACGCCAAGACCCCTGCCAGCTATGAATACAACGTCGACGTCACCCGTCGCGTCACCGAAATGGCCCACGCCTGCGGCGTTTCGGTCGAGGGTGAACTGGGCGTGCTGGGTTCGCTGGAGACCGGAATGGGCGAGGCCGAAGACGGCCACGGCTTCGAGGGCAAGCTGGACCACTCGCAGCTATTGACCGACCCGGATCAGGCCGTCGACTTCGTCGCCGCCACCAAGGTCGACGCCCTCGCCATCGCCATGGGCACCAGCCACGGCGCCTACAAGTTCACACGTCAGCCGGATGGCGAAGTCCTGGCCATGAACGTGATCGAGGAAATCCACCGCCGCCTGCCCAATACCCATCTGGTGATGCACGGCTCGTCGTCGGTGCCGCAGGATCTGCAGGACATCATCAACCAGTACGGCGGCGAAATGCCCCAGACCTGGGGTGTTCCGGTCGAGGAAATCCAGCGCGGCATCAAGCACGGCGTGCGCAAGGTCAACATCGACACCGACAACCGCATGGCCATCACCGGCGCCATCCGTAAGGCCCTGATGGAGAAGCCGGGCGAGTTCGACCCGCGCTACTATCTGAAGCCCGCCAAGGAGGCGATGAAGAAGCTCTGCATGGAGCGCTACCAGCAGTTCGGCTGCGAGGGTCAGGCCTCCAAGATCCGCCCGCTTTCCACCGCCCAGATGGCCAAGCGCTACGCCTCGGGCGACCTGGATCCGTCCTTCCGCGGCGCATCGGTCAAGGCCGCCTAGGACCGAGGTTTAGACCGGGTAGCGGCCGCTCAGTTCGCGCCGCAACCGTCGAACGTCCCATTCCGCCTGATCCAGCGCGTCGCGTGCCTCTCGGGCATTGCGACGCGCATCCCGGATCTCGCCTCTGACCTCTTGAATGCGGTCACGAATGCGCTCCCGCTCTTCGTCCGTCAGGCCTTCGCCGCGCAGTTCACGCTCCTTGGCCTCCAGCTTGTCTTCGCGGTTCTCGATCCGGGCCTCGGCACTGTTCAGCGCGTCCTGCGCCGTGTCGTACGCATCCTCGACCTCATGCAGCATTCGGCCGTCACGATAGGCCGGTAGAAACGCCTGCTCCTCCTCCGGCCGACAAACGCCGTAATAGGCATTGCCCGCCCGCCCCTCCTCCCAGCCGCGCCGGAAGGTGCAATAGGTCCGCAAGCCATCCTCACGCGCCGAGCCATAGGCGGCCGGATTGGGTGCGATCTGAAACTTGGCGCAGGCCTTTGTATGGTCGTCCAGTCGCGTCATCGGATAGCCCGACGACCCGTCCACATAGCCCTTCTCGCCCCAGGCGCCGGCGAGGCATTCGTCCTTGCTCATGGTCGTGCAACTGCTCAGCAGCGCCGCCGCGGCGAACGCCCCCCGACGATCATCAACCGCTTCATCGGATGTCCCCAACGCCCCCAAGCTTGACTATCGCCTCACCCGCGCCCCTCGCGCAAGCGGCCGGCCGTGCTAGGGAGACGACGTGTCCGCCCAAGATCTGATCGACGAAGACGAAGACCCCGCGACCGGCGTCCCCGCCGAGGTGCTGGAGGCCCGCATCGACGCGGCCGGCGTTCGCCTGGACAAGGCCTTGGCCGGCGCCTTCCCCGCCCTGTCACGCGCCCGGCTTCAGGCCCTGCTGGCCGAGGGCGCCGTCAGTCGCGATGGTGCAGTCTTGACCGGCGGTTCCGCCAAGGCCCAACCTGGCCTCTATGCCGTCGCCCTGCCGCCCGTCGCGCCGGCTAAGCCTCAGCCCCAGGCCATTCCCCTGTCCGTTCTCTACGAGGACGCCGACTTGATCGTGATCGACAAGCCGGCGGGCATGGCTGCCCACCCCGCGCCCGGCACGCCCGACGGCACCCTGGTCAATGCGCTGCTAGCCCATTGCGGCGACAGTCTGTCGGGCATCGGCGGCGTCGCCCGTCCCGGCATCGTCCACCGGCTGGACAAGGACACCTCCGGCGTCATGGTCGCCGCCAAGACCGACCGCGCCCACGCCGGCCTCTCCGCCCTGTTCGCTGCGCACGACATCGAGCGCACCTACATCGCCTTGACACGCGGCGCGCCGTCGCCCGCGACCGGCCGCATCCACACCCGCATCGGCCGCTCCACCGGCGACCGCAAGAAGATGGCGGTCCTCAAGGCCGGCGGTCGCGAGGCCATCACCGACTATGTCGTTCAGGCGACCTTCGGCGAACCGGCCAAAGCCGGTGGCGCGCCTATGGCCGCCCGCGTCGCCTGCACCCTTCACACCGGCCGCACCCATCAGATTCGCGTCCATCTGTCGTCCAAAGGCGCGCCCATCCTCGGCGACGCGACCTATGGCTCAGGCAGCCCCGCCATTCCCGTCCGCGCCGCCATCGCCGAAGCGAGCCTTGTGCGTCAGGCCCTCCACGCCGCCGTTTTGGGCTTTGTCCATCCTGTCACGGGCGAGGCGCTTCGCTTCGAGACCGCGCCGCCGTCCGACATGCAACGTCTCGAAACGCGCCTCGCCGAACTCTGAACAGCCGCCCGTTCGAGCGGGTCTTGAATAGAAACTGACGAAGTTCTATATAGGATGTCGATCGGCGCGAGTGGCGCCAGGGCCACGGTCACGCTTTCGTGTGACGATCCGCCTCTAAAAATGGCGGCAACCCATCGCTACTTCACCGGTTGAGGGGTGAGACGTCGGCGCACACACCGTGGCCGATGACGAAGAGCCCGCTCGTTCAAGACGGTCGGAGGGACCTGTATATGGCTGCCAATAGTACGCTCGCGGTGATGTCGCCTGAACAAGGCCTGTCGCGTTATCTGACGGAAATCCGCAAATTTCCGATGCTGACCAAGGACGAAGAGTTCATGCTCGCCAAGCGTTGGTCTGAGCACCAGGACCCCGAAGCCGCCCACCGTCTCGTCACCTCGCACCTTCGTCTCGTGGCCAAGATCGCCATGGGGTATCGCGGCTACGGCCTGCCGATCGGCGAAGTGATTTCCGAGGGCAACGTCGGCTTGATGCAGGCCGTCAAGAAGTTCGACGCCGACAAGGGTTTCCGCTTGGCGACCTACGCCATGTGGTGGATTCGCGCCTCGATCCAGGAATACATCCTGCGCAGCTGGTCGCTCGTGAAGATGGGCACCACCGCGGCGCAGAAGAAGCTGTTCTTCAACCTGCGCAAGGCCAAGAGCCAGATCTCGGCCTTTGAGGAAGGCGATCTGCATCCTGAACACCTCGCCGCCATCGCCACTAAACTGGGCGTGACGGAGGAAGAGGTCACCAACATGAACCGCCGTCTCGGCGGCGACGCCTCGCTGAACGCCCCTCTGCGCGCCGACGGCGAAAGCGAATGGCAGGACTGGCTGGCCGACGACACGGCCGTGTCTCAGGAAACCCAGCTCGCCGACGACGAGGAAAAGGGCATCCGCATGAGCCTCCTCCAGGAGGCCATGGAAGAGCTGACCGACCGTGAGAAGCACATCCTGACGGAACGTCGCCTCAAGGATGATCCAGTGACTTTGGAAGAGCTCGCCGGCCAATATGGCGTCTCGCGCGAACGCGTGCGCCAGATCGAGGTCCGCGCCTTCGAGAAGCTGCAAAAGGCCATGCGCGCCGCCGCCGAAGAGCGGAACCTGGTCGACGCTTGAGCAACCTGGTTCGCTGCGCCTTCAACGGCGCGGCGGACCGTCGATTGTCACGACGCGCGCGCCACCGGCGCCGCATCGTTGGCGGCTTTCGCAGCCGCCACTACCGTGCCGATGGGCTGGGCCAGTCCCGCCTTCGTCACCTGACCGCTGGCCACATAGGCCTGCAGGGTCGCGACAGCCATCGCCAGTCGCGCGTCCGCCGTCTTGATGGCCAGACCGTTCAGCGTCTCGGCCTGTTGGCGAATGGCGCGCGTCGCTTGCGACGGGTCCTGTTCGAACTGAGACAGGGCCGAAACCAGAATTCGCGACGCCTGATCGCGGATTTCGGCGGGGCCGCCTCCGCCCGCGCCATCGCTGCGGCGCTTGCGAGCGCCCGAATATTCGCCCGAGTTGAACCGACGACGATCCGGCCCAACATAGCCGACGGCCTCGATCCAAGGCCGGGGCTTCAGCGTCACGTTCTCGACCCGTTTGAACAGGTCGCCGGTCGTGAACGGCTTTCTCAGAAACTCGTGGATACCGGCGTCGCGCGCGCCCTTGATGGCGGCGGCGGTCGCCTCGCTCGTCACCATGATGATCGGCGACATGCGGCACGACATGCCGGAACGTCGAATACGCCGCGCAAGGGTTTCGCCGTTCAGCGTGTCTCCGGACCGTTCTGTGAAGATCACGCCCGGCTCGACGTCGCGCAGCAGCTCAAGCGCGCGTTCCTCGTCGCTCTCCGAATAGATTTCGCGCGCGCCCATGCCCTTCATGATGTCCGATAGCAGCCGCGCCGACGACGGATTGGGGTCCACGATGACCACCCGACGGAGCGCGGGCTCCATGCGGCTCATGGTTCTGGCGTTTGCGGCGAACACATCAGACTCCGAAGTAGGAGCCGTTATCCTTACCGCTCACGGGTTAAGACCTGTTGAATAGGTCTTTCTGCGTAGTCCGCCGCCTCACGCCGTGCCCGAGAAGGCTCTAGCCTTGGAACGGATCGCGCATAAGAATGGTGTCGTCGCGCTCGGGGCTGGTCGACAGCAGGGCCACCGGGGCGCCGATAAGCTCCTCGATCCGGCGAACATATTTGATGGCGTTGGCGGTGATGTCCTTGAAGCTGCGGACGCCGGCGGTGCTTTCGCTCCAGCCTTCCAGCTCCTCGAACACCGGCTCGGCCGCGCCCTGGGCCTTCAGGCTTGAGGGCAGATAGTCCAGCACCTCGCCATCGACCCTGTAGCCGACGCAGATCTTCAGCGTCTTCAATCCGTCCAGCACGTCCAGCTTGGTCAGGGCGATGCCGTCAATGCCGTTGATCGCCACGGACTGGCGCACCAATACGGCGTCAAACCAGCCGCAGCGACGCGCGCGGCCGGTGTTCACCCCGACCTCACGGCCCACGGTCGCCAGATGCTCGCCGACCTCGTCGTTCAGTTCACAGGCGAACGGGCCTTCGCCGACGCGCGTCGTATAAGCCTTCACGATGCCCAGCACATAACCGACGCCGCGCGGTCCGATGCCCGAACCCGCCGCCGCCTGTCCCGCCACCGTGTTGGAGCTGGTGACATATGGATAGGTGCCGTGATCCACGTCCAGGAAGGCGCCCTGCGCCCCTTCGAACAGGACGCGCTTGCCGTTCTTCTGCGCCTGATCCAGCACGCGCCAGGCCGGCTTCACATAGGGCAGGATCTTCGGCGCAATCTCCAGCAACTGCGCCAACAGCGCGTCGGGATCGATCGGCTCCAGCCCCAGACCAGCGCGCAGCGGATCGTGGTGCGAGCGCAGCCGGTCGATCTTGACCTTCAGATCGTCTTCATTGGCCAGATCGCAGACCCGAATGGCGCGACGCCCCACCTTGTCTTCATAGGCCGGCCCGATGCCTCGCCCGGTCGTGCCGATCTTGGCGCCCGGCGCGCTTGCCGCCGCCTCGCGCGCCACATCCAGCGCCGGGTGGATGGGCAGGATCAGGCAGGCGTTGTCCGCAATGGTCAGGATTTCAGGGCTGATCGTCACGCCCTGGGCGGCGATCTTCTCGATCTCGCCGACCAGATGCCACGGATCGACGACCACGCCGTTGCCGATGATCGACGGCTTGCCCTGCACGACGCCGCTGGGCAGCAGCGCCAGCTTGTAGACCTTGCCGTCCACGACCAGCGTATGGCCGGCGTTGTGACCGCCTTGGAACCGCACGACCATGTCGGCGCGGTTGGACAGCCAGTCCACGATCTTGCCCTTGCCCTCGTCGCCCCACTGAGCGCCGACCACCGCTACGTTCGCCAAAACCGTCTCTCCGCACTGGAATGCGGGCGCAGCCTATAGCGAGGGAATCGTCCGATGTCTCCGTAAGATCCTCCCCCGTTTACGGGGGAGGGGGACCACGAAGTGGTGGAGGGGGCGAACGCCGCTCCGACAAAGGGCCAAGTCGCACGAATCTGGCCGACGAGGCCCGCGAGCTATCCGCCCCCTCCACCACGCTTCGCGCGGTCCCCCTCCCCCGTTCCGCTTTGCTACTCGGGGGAGGATTGAAAAGCTTCCTCGAACGCCCATTCCAGCCAGGGCGTCGCCGCGATCACATCTGCGGTCTCGACCGTGCAGCCGCACCATAGTCGAAGACCAGGCGGCGCATTGCGATGCGGCTCCATATCGAACACGGCCGCCTCGCCTTCCAGCAGGGCCTTGAACCGCATGACGAAGGCCTTCTGCGCCTTGTCGTCCAGCGCCGCGATCCGCGCATCGGTGAACTTCAGGCAGACCGAGGGCGTCGACCGGATTTCCGGCCGATCCGGCAGGAAGGCGATCCAGTCGGTCCGTTCCACCCATTGCGCCAACGCGGCGTAGTTGGCGTCGGTCCGCCGGATCAGTTCGCTCAATCCGCCGATGTCCTTGGCCCAGCCCAGGGCGTCGATCCAGTCTTCGATTGTCAGGATCGAGAAGGTATTGATCGCCACCCCGTCCGCCAGCGCCCTATCAAACCGTCCCTTGCCGTCCGTCAGCCGCAACAGCTTGGGAATCGCCCGATCCGGCCGGTAGGTATCCAGCCGCTCGACCGCGCGCGGCGACAGCACCATCACCCCGATGCCCGCCTCGCCGCCCAGCGCCTTCTGGAAGCTGAAGGTCACGACATCCAGCTTGTCGAACGGCAACGGCATGGCGAAGGCGGCGGAGGTCGCATCGCAGATCGCCAGCCCCTCGCGATCGTCGGCGATCCAGTCGGCGTCCGGTACGCGCACGCCCGAGGTCGTGCCGTTCCAAGGGAACACCACGTCCTTGGACCAGTCCGACCGGCTCAGATCCGGCAGCTCGCCCCACGGCGCCGTCAGCGCCTCGGGCTCCAGGCCCAGATGATCCTTCACGTCCGCCAGCCAGGTCAAGCCGAAGTTCTCGAACGCCACGACCTGCACGGGCCGGGCGCCCAACATCCCCCACAGCGCCGCCTCGACCGCGCCTGTGTCCGACCCCGGCGTGTAGAGCATCAGATGGCTGTCGGGCACTTCCAGCACCTCGCGCGTCAGCCGCAGGCCATGCGCGAACCGCTCCACCACCTCCGGCGCGCGGATGCCGCGTCCCAGCAGATCGGACGGCAATCCGCCCAACGCATAGCCCGGCCGCTTCGCCGTCGGCCCCGCCGAAAACCACGGCCGCGCCGGCTTCACATCAGGCTTCGTGCTCATGCTCTCTTCCTTTGGCGCTGCCGCGCTTCGCGCGGCTTGAGCGCGCTCACCGCCCCGGCGTATAGGGCCGCTTGGCCCGCCAATCCTCGGCGAACTGGGTCAGTTCAGCGTCCGGCGCATCTGGCAGCGTCACCATCACCCGCGCCAGCAGATCGCCGCGCCTGCCTTGCGCAAACGCACCGCGGCCCTTCAGCCTCAGCACCTTGCCCGAGTTCGATCCGGCCGGCAGCGTCATCTGCACCACGCCCTCGGGCGTCGGGACCCGCACCTTGGCGCCCAGCACCGCGTCGGGCACCGACACCGGCAGGTCCATCGCCAGGTCCGCCCCGTCGCGCTTGTAGATGGGGTGCGGTTCGATCCTCAGTTCGATCAGGGCGTCGCCGTTCTCGGCCCCGCGCCCCGGCGATCCCTGCCCACGCAGACGGATGGTCTGGCCTTCCGACGCCCCCTTGGGAATGGTCACGTCCAGGGTGCGTCCATCCGAGAACTGAATCCGCCGCGTCGCCCCGGCGATGGCGTCTTCCAGACTGATGTCCAGCGTCGCCTTCACGTCCTGACCGCGTGAGGTGAAGTCCCGCGCGCCGCGCTGACGCCCGGCCCCGCCGAACATCCCGAACAGGTCGTCCAGATCAACGCCTTCGAAGTTGGCGCGGCCGCCCGGCCCGCCGCCTTGTCCGAACGGATTGCCGCCCTGGCCGAACGGGCTGCCGCCGGCGCGACCGCCCCCGCCGAAGCCGCGATACTGTTCGTTGCCGTCGCCGTCGATCTGACCCGCGTCGTATTTGGCGCGCTTGTCCTTGTCGCCCAGGATGTCGAAGGCCGCCGTCACCCGTTTGAACTTGTCCTCGGTGATCTTGTCGCCGGGGTTCTTGTCGGGATGCAGCTCCTTGGCGAGCTTGCGATACGCCTTCTTGACCTCGTCCGCGCTCGCGCCCTTCGAAACGCCCAGTTCCTTGTAGGGGTCGCCTGCCACGTCCGTTGTCGCTCCAGCTGAAAAAGGTCGAGAGGCCGTCAGTTAAGCCATGCCCCGCCCCGCGCAAAGGGCTGGACCCGCCCTATTTCGTCAGAGCCGCCGGATTTCCGCCTCCACCTCTGCTTCTGAGCCCCACCCGAACCCCTCGCCATACTGGGCCACGGCGATCCGCGCCAACGCCGTCACACCGTCCGGAAAGTCCGATGCCAAGTCCGCCGCCGCATAGAACGCCGACACACCCTCCACCTCCATTGTACGCACCACGACATCTCCGTCACGCACACGCAGCCGGAACCGCATCGGATCGACGATTGTCGGTTCTCCGTCCCAGCCGTCGCCGAACAGCCGCACGCGCGGTGTCCATCGGATCGCCAGACCCTCGGCGGACGTCTCGACCGTCAGACCAGACGGCGACCACGGCCGATCATGCACGCCCGCCCCCACGAACAGGGTCTCGCTGAACCCCGCACCGCCCGGCGCCGCGCCAGCCTGTCCCGCGCGACAGACCAGCGGCAGTCCTCGCTCGCCCCGCCCGATCTCCGCGCGCGCCAGCCGATCGTCCAGAAACACCACGACCGCCCCCGCCCCGGCGCCCGCCCGCATCTCGACCTCGGTCCCCTGCTGCCCGCGCAGCCGCCCCGCCGGCCGCCCGCCATCGCCCTACCCGCTATGGCCAGGCCGAACCCGGCGTAGAACAGCATCTCGAAACACAGGGTCCACCCCGGCCCCAGCGCCGGAAACGTCATCTCCAGTCCGCTGAACGGCCAGAACAGGAACGTGGCCGCCGCCACCTGCGGGCTCAGCGTCCCGCCCCGCGCCATCCCGACCAGGATCGGCAGCGACAGCAGCCAATAGATCGGCGCCACCCGCCGCAGCCGCCGCCACAGGAAAGCCCCGGCGGCGCCCACGCCCGTCTGCCCCTGCGTCGTCGTGGCGATGATGAAGCCGCTGATGACGAAGAACACGTCCACGCCCACGGCGCCGAAGTTCTCCAGCGTCCCGCCAGCCAGCACCGTCTCCAACCCCAGCCGCGTCCCGGCCAAGTCCACGGCATGCGTGACGACCACCGCCGTCGCCGCCGCGAACCGCAGCGCCTGAACCCCGTGGAACCGCTCCCCCATCCGCCACGGTTACCACCGGGCGAGCGCGCACGACAACCTCAGATCATCACCCGCGCCCGCACCGCCTCTGCGATCCTCGCCTGGCCCGCCGCATTGGGATGAACGGAATCGAACATCAGACCGCCGGCGAAGCTGCCGCCGAACAGGGCCGTCCCATCGATGGGCGCCGCCAACCCTCGCGTCTCCACCACCTCGAACACCGCATCGCGGATCGCGGCTTGCGCGGCATAGCTCGCCTTGCCCTGGGCCGGATCCGACGGACATCCGGTCATCAGCAGCACGTCCCCCGTCGTCAGGCACCGATCCACCAACGTCCCCAGCCCGGCCTTGTAGGTCGCCACCGCCGTCCCCGCATTCCAGTCGTTGATCGTCAGGCACACGACCGACAGATCGGGCGCCGCCGCCGGGATCGACCCATAGGCCCGGTATGGCTGGTCCGTCGTGATCCAGTCCGCGATCCTGGCCCCGCCCCATCCGGCATTGATCACCCGCGCCCGCCGCACATCCGACCGCCACGCGACCCCGCCCGCGATGAACACCGCCCCGCCCGAGGCCCAGCGCACGCTCACCGGCCCGGCGGTCTCGGGAAAGGCCACGGTCGTGACCTCCATCGACGCCGCCTTGGTGGTGCTCACCGTCGCCCGCACTGCGCCGTCCGTCTCGACCGTCAGCACCCCCAGCGCCGTATTGGTCACGGCCCACAGGTCGAACCGATCCACCGGCCCGTCCGGCTGAAAACTCCACACGCCGGTCGACGACGCCGCGCCCGAGAACAGCTTGCCGCCCATCCCGGTCAGGGCGTTCGCGCTCCATCCGGCCCCCAGGGTCACGCGCGGGTCATAGGCGGAATAGCCTCCGCCGGCCCCATCCGCCGCCCCGGCGCCCGCGACCGACGCTGCCGACGCCGGCAGGCCCCGCCCGCTCATCATCGTCGCCAACCGCTCGGGCCAGGCGCTAGCCCGACCGTTGGGCGTCCAGCCGCCGGGGACCGCGCCATAGCCTTGCGTCACGCTATCGCCGATGCACAGCAGCCGCGCTTCGCGCCCGCCCGCCTGCATCGTCCTGACCGCCGCCGACCAGACGGGCAGGTCGGGCGCGGCGAACCGCGCCCTCCCCAGAACCCCGCCCGGCGCCGCCGTCGCCGCTCCGATCTCGACCCCCGACATCAGTCGAAGGCCGCCACGATCTGCGTCGCGGTCGTCCCGGTCGTCAGCACCCGGCGCACCTGCACTGGCAACCACCCTACCGGATGGTTGGCGAAGGTCACGGCGTCCCCGTCCTCGGCCCCGACCGTCAGCACACGGACATTGCCCGCCCCACCGACATACAGCGCCTTGGCGTAGGTCGTCAGATCGGCCGTATCGCTGGGCGTCACCGCCACGGCGCGCCGCGCCGGCCCGCCCGCGTCGCGCCCATGGTTCAGCAATCCGTCCCGCTGCTTTTCCTCCAGAATCCGATCAAGCCTTTCGTATTCGACGCCCAGCTTTCGTCGGAGCATTTCGTCCTCGGCGGGGTCGTAGGTTCGTCCACCCATCTCGTCCTCTTCGTTGTCGCTCAGGCACAGCAGCCGCATCGCCTCGACCGCCTTGGCCGACCGCGCGATCACCCCGATCTGGCGCGCGACCTTCTCGGCGACGGCGGCGTCCTTGACGTCCGTCTCGCAGACGCTCTTCGCCGTCTCCTCGATCTTGGCCTTCATCATCAGGAACAGGGGCTCCATCCACCCGGCGCAGGACGCAGCCGTCTCGCGCGCGCCGCCGCAGCCGCCCTCTTCGTCGTCCTGATTTCCCGTCATGCCCAAACCATAGCGGACCAGCGTCCTCAGGCCGGAAGAACGCCCACATAATTCGCCAACGGTCTGTTTTCACACGCTTTCAACCAGCGTCATTGCGCTGGCTAGGGGGTGCTACCCTATCGCTGTCGGCCCCGCTCGACCGCCCATTCCGGCGCCTCGAAGTCCAGCGCATCCTCCGGTTCGGCAAGCGACAGCTCCGAAATCGTCTGCCCCCGCACCGACACGCCGGCCGTATGCACCGTCTCGCGACTGCCCGAGATCAGATGATGCCATTTCGCCAGCGGCCGCCCCTCGTGCAGCCGGCGATAGGCGCACGACTTGGGCATCCACTCCAGCGCCTCGATATTGCCGGGCGTCAGCTTGATGCAGTCCGGCACATGCGCCTTGCGGTTCGCATAGTCCGAACAGGCGCAGACCTGCGGATCGAATAGCTTGCAGTGGACCCGGGTCGGAATGACCTCGCCCGTATCCTCGTCCTCGAACCGGATCACGCAGCACAGCCCGCACCCGTCGCACAGCCCCTCCCACTCGGAAGGCGACATCTCGGCCAAGGTCTTGGTTTCCCAGTAGGGCGCCATCAGATCCTCCCCCGCCTGCGGGGGAGGGGGACCGCGCCTTTAGCCCTCGGGCTTGACCCGAGGGGGTGGAGGGGGCGGGCGCCGCACCATGCGCGACGCATCCCCTTGCCAAAAGCACAGCTTGTGATGGTGATACGCTCCATGAGAGCGCCGGTCCTTACCCAAAAACGCGCCAGAAGTCTCCGCCGGTCGATGTCTTTGCCGGAAGTCCTGATCTGGCAGCGTATTCGAGGCAACGGCTTTCGTCGGCAGCACGGCCTCGGCCCCTTCATCCTGGATTTCTACCGCGCCAGAGACCGGCTCTGCATCGAAATCGACGGCCAGCAGCACGATCTCGCCCGCGACGCCCGCCGCGATGCCTGGCTGGCCGACAAGGATGTCCGCACGATCCGCATCCCCGCCACCGCCGTCCTGAACGACCCGGACGCCGTCGCCGAATTCATCCTGTCCCTCTAGATCCTCCCCCGTTCACGAGGGGGACCGCGCGTAGCGTGGTGGAGGGGGCAAGGACGCGCGCTGCGCCGACCGTCTGACACCCAGCCCGCTTCCGCCCCCTCCACCGCTTCGCGGTCCCCCTCCCCCGCCCGCGGGGGAGGATCGTTTCAATGCCCGACGGTCTTGGAAAACAGGTTGATCACCACGACTCCGCCAATGATCATCGCCAGCCCGACCATCGCCGGCATGTCCAGCCTCTGACGGAACACCACCGCCCCGATAACCGAGATCAGCACCACCCCCAACCCGCTCCAGATCGCATAGGCGATCCCCACCGGCATCTGCCGTAAGGCGATCGACAGCAGATAGAAGGCCAGGCCGTAGCAGACCCCCATTCCCGCCGTCGGCCAGACCCGCGTGAACTGCTGCGAGGCCTGCAGCATCGTCGTGCCCGCCACCTCCAGCGCGATGGCGCCGAGCAGCGCGGCCCAGGTCACGAGACTCATGCGTCGTTCGCCGTGATCGGATGGCCGGGTGTCAGCAGCGACAGCAGCGCCTGCCTCTGTTCCGGCGACACCGCATGGGTGCCGAACAGGTCCGACATCCACAGCCCGTCGGCGATCAGCCTCAGCATCAGGGCGTCGTCCGCCCCGACCGGATCGCTGGGATCGTCCACCTTCACCTTGTCGATCCAGCCGTTCCAGCGTTGCGCCAACGCCGGATCGATGGCGCAGGCGGCCATGATGACCCGACCGATGCTGACGTCCTGCGGCGTCACCGGCTCATTGACCGTCGCCCTCAGATAGGCCCGCGCATTCCGGCCATAGGGTTCGGGATCGCGCGCGGCCTCGGCCAGGATCGTGTCCGTATGCATCCGCCCCAGATGATCGACCATCCCTTCCAACAGCGCGATCTTGCTGGGGAAATGATGCAGCAGGGCGCCCTTGCTGACGCTCGTCCGCGCCGCCACCGCATCCAGCGTAAAGCCTGACGCCCCCAACTCGGCGGCGACCTCCAGCGCCTTTTCGATAATCTCGGCGCGGGTGTCGTCAGGCGCGCGACGGCGTGTGGTGCTATCCATCCACGCTACATACCAACCGGACGGTAACTGTCAACCGAGGCTGATCCTCCCCCGCGGGCGGGGGAGGGGGACCGCGAAGCGGTGGAGGGGGCGAACATCCCACAGACCTTTCAGGTGGAATATCTGCATCACAACCCTTAGATCACACCCGTTTCCGCCCCCTCCACCGCGCCGTGCGCGGTACCCCTCCCCCGCCCGCGGGGGAGGATCGAAAGTCACATGGCAGCCAGACCCCCTCTCGTCGCACTCAAGGACGTCCGTCTTCAGGACGGCCAGCGCCCCCTCTTCGACGGCGTCGACCTCGCGGTCGAACCGCGCAGCCGCGCCGCCCTGGTGGGGCGCAACGGCGCGGGCAAGTCCACCCTGATGAAGGTCGTCATGGGCCTGATCGAGCCCGACAGTGGCGACCGCTCCATCCAGTCCGCCGTCCGCTTCGCCTATGTGCCGCAAGAGCCGGTCATCACCGGCGAAACCCTGCTGGACTATGCGTCGTCGGGCGAGGCCGAGACCTGGACGGCCGAAAGCTGGCTGGAAACCTTCGGCCTGAACCCGGCGAAGTCCACCCAAGGCCTGTCTGGCGGCGAAACCCGCCGCGCGGCGCTCGCCAAGGCCTTCGCCGAAGAGCCCGACCTGCTGCTGCTGGACGAGCCGACCAACCACCTCGACATCCTGGCCATCGAACTGCTGGAGAACGAGTTGATCCAGGCCCGCTTCGCCCTGCTGGTCGTCAGCCACGATCGCGCCTTCCTGAACCGCGTCACCAACACCGTCCACTGGCTGGAAGGCCGTCGGGTCCGCACCCTGAACAAGGGCTTTGTCGAGTTCGACGAATGGTCCTCCAAGGTGCTGGAGGAAGAGGCCGAATCCCTGCGCCGCCTGACCAAGACCATCGAGCGCGAGACCGCCACCTTCTACTCCTCCATCACCGCTCGCCGCAGTCGCAACGAAGGCCGAGCCCGCTCGCTTCAGGCGCTGCGCGCCGAACGGGCCGAGAAGATGAAGGACGTGCCGCGCGAACTGTATCTCGGCGTCGATTCCGGCTCGACCTCGGGCAAGCTGGTCGCCGAGATCAAGCATGTCTCAAAGGGCTTCAACGGCCGCACCCTGTTCAAGGACCTGACCACCCGCATCATCCGCGGCGACCGTCTGGGCATCGTCGGTCCCAACGGCGCGGGCAAGACCACCCTGGTCAAGACCCTGCTGGGCGAACTGGCGCCCGACGAGGGCACGGTGCGCATGGGCGCGAACCTGGAGCCGGTCTATCTGGACCAGTCTCGCGAGGGGCTGAAGTCGGACATGACCCTGTGGGACGCCCTGACGCCGGGCGGCGGCGACAGCATTCTGGTGCGCGGCGTGTCCAAACACGTCGCCGCCTACGCCAAGGACTTCCTGTTCTCCGAGGCCCAGCTGCGCCAGCCGATCTCGACCCTGTCGGGCGGCGAGCGCAACCGCCTGCTGCTGGCCAGGGCGCTGGCCAAGCCGGCCAATCTGCTGATCCTGGACGAACCGACCAACGACCTGGACATGGACACGTTGGACAAGCTGGAAGAGCTGCTGGAGGGCTATGACGGCACCCTGATCCTGGTTTCCCACGACCGCGATTTCATCGACCGGCTGTCCACCTCGACCCTGGCCCTTAACGGGCGCGGCGACATCGTCGAGACCCCCGGCGGCTGGACCGACTTCATCCGCCAGAACCCCGGCTTTCTGAGTGGCGAGTCACGAGTGACGAGTGGCGAGAAGAAGAAGGCGGAACAAACGACTGGCGCGGACAAGGCTCTCGCCACTCGCCACTCGCCACTCGCCACTCAAAAGAAAACCGCCAAACTCTCCTTCAAGGACGCCCACCGCCTGAAGGAGCTGGAAGCCCTGATCGATGCGTTGCCCGCGACCATCGCCAAACACGATGCGACCCTGGCCGACCCCGGCCTCTACGCCCGCGACCCCAAGGCCTTCGACGCCGCCATGAAGGCCGCCGAAAAAGCCCGCACCGAGCTGGAATCCGCCGAACTGGAATGGCTGGAGCTGGAAGAGAAGAAGGCGGCCCTGGCGGGGTAGGGACCGAACGGCTGGTCACCCGGCGAGGACGGCTTGAGGGCCTAACCCTGACTGTCCGAATCCCCGGGCGGCGTCTTCGCCGCGCTCCGGTTCTGCATCACGCTGACGGCGATGCAGGCGACCAGGCCGAACGCAAACCACAGGCCGAACTTGCCCGTCAAAAGCCCGATCAGGCCAAAGATCAACAGGACGCCGAAGGGGGTGAGCCGTTTCATGGGGCGGACGATAACCGGCTTTGTCGTGGCTGACGAGGCTAGGCCAAAGGCCCCGATTTGAAACCAAACCCGCCGCTGCACACTCAAGCTTCATGACCCTGCGCAGCCACCTCGTCGAATTCGCCCCACCCCAGCAGGCGGCGGTGCGGCGGATCAACGCCGTCCTCGCCCGCGCGCCGCGTCTGCGCACAGACGGCTGGCGGATCGATGCGGGCCAGCGGCTGTCGCTGTGGCTGGACGCCGCCGCCGGACGGGTCACCACGCCGCGTCTCAAAAAGCGCGGCGTCACGGTCGAGATCGTCCAGACGGACGGCGATCACCCCGTTCCCTTACGCATCCTGCATCCGACGGGCACGCCGCGCGCCGTCATTCTGGACATCCACGGCGGCGGCTGGGTGCTGGGCAGCGCCGGGCTGAACGACCGGCTGAACGCCCATCTGGCGCACCACGGCTTCTGCGTCGTCTCGGTGGATTATCGCCTGCTGTCCGAACGGCGCCAGATCTATATCGACGCCGCCATCGACGACTGTCTGGCCGCCGCCTACTGGACGGTCACCAATGTCGATCGCCTGGGCGCCTCGACCCTGTTTCTGGCGGGCGAATCCGCCGGCGGACATTTGGCCGCCCTCACCGCCGTCGCCCTGCGCGACCAGGGGCTGATCGATCTGGTGAAGGGCTGCGTCTTCACCTACGGCGTCTTCGACCTGTCGGGCACCGAAAGCGTGCGCTCGGCCGGGCCGGAGACCCTGCTGTTCAACGGCCCGACGATGCAGGCCGATCTGGCGCGCCTGGCGCCGGATCGCGACGAGGCGGCCTTGCGCCAGCCCGACGTCTCGCCCCTGTATGCCGACCTGACCGGCCTGCCGCCCGCCCTGTTCCTCGCCGGCGAGCAGGACCCTCTGTTCGAAGACAGTCTGTTGATGGCCACGCGCTGGGGCGAGGCTTCGGACGCCGACCTGATCCGCGTGCCCGAGACCCCGCACGGCTTCCTGCATTTCGGCGGCCCGGCCGCGCGCGGCGCGCGCAAGGCGATCCGCACCTGGCTGAACGCCCGGCTTTAGATCAGCGAGTGGGCTTTTCGTCATTCCGGGCCGAGCGCAGCGAGGAACCCGGAACCCAGGGCCGCAGCCCCCAACGCCCGCCGATCCGACATCCAGAAACGCCTCCTGGCTTCCGGGTTCGTCCTTCGGACGCCCCGGAATGACGATCTGGGACGCGATCAACGCTTAACGATCCGACCTAATTCTCGATCAGTTCGCGGATCCGGCTGCCCAGCGCCTCCATGGCGAAGGGCTTGGTCATCACGTGCATGCCGGGGTCCAGGTGCCCGTTGCCGACCACCGCATTCTCGGCATAGCCGGTGATGAACAGCACCTTCAGGTCCGGCCGATCGATCCGCGCCGCATCCGCCATCTGACGCCCGTTCATCCCGCCCGGCAGACCCACATCGGTCACCAGCAGGTCGATCCGCGCCCCCGATTGCAGCAGCTTCAGCCCCGCCACGCCGTCAGACGCCTCGATGCACTGATAGCCCAGCTCATGCAGGATTTCGGCGACCAGCATCCGCACCGTCGGCTCGTCGTCCACGACCATGACCGTCTCGCCGGCCTGGGCGCGCGGGGCCTGTTCGACCTCGGGGATCAGGTCGGCGTCGTCCACCTCGCCGAAGTGGCGCGGCAGATACAGGCACACCATCGCCCCCTCGCCCGCCTCGGAATAGATCCGCACCTGCCCTCCCGACTGGCGCACGAAGCCATAGATCATCGACAGGCCCAGGCCCGTCCCCTCGCCCAGCGGCTTGGTGGTGAAGAAGGGCTCGAACGCGCGCGCCGCCACTTCGGGCGCCATGCCCGTGCCGGTGTCGCTGACGCAGATGGAGACATATTGGCCCGGCTCCAGATCCTGGGCCTTGGCCGTGCGCGCGTCGATCCAGCGATTGCCGGTTTCGATCGTCAGACGCCCCCCGCTCGGCATGGCGTCGCGTGCATTGATACACAGGTTCAGCACCGCGTTTTCCAGCTGGTGCGCGTCGATCAGCACGGGCCACAGGCCGGCGCCGGCGACCACCTCGACCTCGATGCCCGGCCCGGTCGTGCGCCGCACCAGATCCTCCATCCCGCGGATCAGGCGGTTGGGATCGGTCGGCTTGGGATCCAGGGTCTGACGCCGCGAGAAGGCCAGCAGCCGGTGCGTCAGGGCCGCCGCGCGTTTCGCCGCCCCCTGCGCCGCCACCGTGAACCGCTCCACCTCGGCATGACGCCCCTGCGCGATGCGGTTGGTGATCAGCTCCAGGCTGCCGCTGATGCCGGCCAACAGGTTGTTGAAGTCGTGGGCGATGCCGCCGGTCAGCTGGCCGACCGCCTCCATCTTCTGGCTCTGGCGCAGCGCCTCCTCGGCCTGCATCAGGGCGCTGGTGCGTTCGGCGACCTGTTCTTCCAGGGTCTCGTTGAACCGCGCCAGTTCGGCCGACTGGCGGCGCAGATCCTCGATGTCGGTGTTGGACCCGACCCAGCGGGTGATCCGACCCTCTTCGTCGTGGACGGGCTCGGCCCGCACCATGAAGGTGCGATAGACGCCGTCGTGGCGGCGTATGCGGAACTCGTTCTCATAGACTTGGCCGCTGGCCAGGGCCTGGACCCATCGCTCGGACGCCCAGTCCAGGTCGTCCGGATGAACGATCTTGCCCCACCCGGTCGTGCCGTCCAACGCGCCCTCTGCAAGGCCGGAGTAGGCATAGACCTGGGGGTTGAACCAATACAGCGACCCATCCGACCAGCTGGCCCATATCTGGATCGGCGTGGCCTGGGCGAAGACCCGGAACTGGGCCTCGCTGTCGCGCAGGGCCGCCTCGCTTCGGGCGCGCTCGGTCGCCGTGCGAACCCGTTCGGCCACCTCGCGCATCAGGCGCAGGTCGCTGTCGGTATAGTGACGCGCCGTCGCATGGTTGACGAAGACCATCGCCACCACCCGCCCCTGTTCCATCAGCGGCATGTTGACGAACGACTCGGCGCTGATGGCCTTCAAAGCCTCGGCCGTATCAGCCGTGCGCGGATCGCGGGCGACGTCGTCGATCGCCACCGTCTCGCCGCGCTTGATGTCCTCGATATAGGACCCGTAGTCGCGGAACGACAGGACGCCGGCGATGCTGTTCACCCCCGGCTGGTTGAAGTCGCGCGCGATGGTGATGGTCTCGGCGCCGGTGTCCACGGTGCCGTATCCGGCCCGGCTGACGCCCATGGTGCGGGCCAGAACCTGGGCGGAGGCCTGGGCGATATCGCCGGCGTCGGTCAGGTCGCGGATCGCGTCGTTCAGCTCCAGCAGCGCGTTCTGGCGCGTCTCGCTCTGTTTGCGCTCGGTGATGTTGTTGAACAGGATGGCGACCTGCCAGGCGCCCGGCTGGCCGATCCGCAGCGCCTGCACATCATACCAGCGACCGAAGATGTCGGCCGGGTTCTCGAAGCGGACCGGCTCGCCCGTGCGCGCCACCCCGCCGTACAGGTCGAACCAATGCTGTTCCAACCCCGGCGCGATCTCGCTGACCCATTTGCCGTAAGGGTCGACCAGGCCGGTCATCTCCTCGAAGGCCTTGTTGCCCTCGACGATCTTGTAATCGACCGCCCGATCCGCCGCGTCGAACTTCATCTCGATGACGCAGAAGCCCGTCGCCATCGCCTCGAACACGGCGCCGTATCGCGCTTCGCTCAGCGCCAGCGCCTGGTCCGCGCGGTGGCGATCCGAGACGTCCATCCCTTGCACGAAGATGCCCCAGACCTGACCCTGGGCATCCTTCAGCGGCTGGTAGACGAAGTCGAGGTAACGCTCCACCACCTCGCCGCCCGGTTCGGCCTGAACGGCATAGCGCGCGCTTTCGGCCTGGTGCGGTTCGCCGGTGCGGTAAACCTGGTCCAGCAGATCCAGATACCCTTGCGCCACCGCATCGGGCAGCACCTCGGCCACCGTGCGCCCGACCACCTCGCGGTGGCCGATCACCTTCTGGTAGTTGGGATTGGTCAGCTCGAACCGGTGTTCCGGCCCGGTCAGCAGCGCCATGAACCCCGGCGCATGCGCGAACATCTGCGCAAATTGGCTGCGATTGATGCCGATAGACAAGGCGTGGTCAGACCCGCTGATAGACACTCAATTCCCCCGAGGACCGTCGTCCGCTGCGCCTAGAACCCGAAGCGCCCCCGCTGGGTTGCACGCAATGTGTCCGACACCGAACATAGGCGTCTATCGCCGGGTTTCTGTGGACAAGGCAAGTCGCTGATCCGCAATCGCGAATTTGATCCGTCCACCGATGTTCACAGGCTTGTCCACCGCCGCCGGGCCAATGACGAACATCGGGGCGAGTTCGGGCGCTTGCCTCATAGCCGGTTTCGTCCGAACGTCAACAGGCCAAGGGACACGGGGCAGCGGAAATCCAGGGAGACCTGGACCTCCAGCGAACCGGCCCGGCTCTCCGACCCGGCGCTTCGGGCGATCTTCGGATCGTAACGTGCGACAGGCGGGATCCAGGCTCCAGTCCTCGACGGTCTTCGGATCGACGACAGACAGGAGAACCGGATCGGGATCGACGGACGACGCAGCGCAATCTGCGGAACGCCGAAGACCAGGAGCGCGACAGGATAAAGCCGACCGCCCTTTCGGGTTCGCCCGAAACGACGCTGAAGCCAAGGTCCAGACCCGAACGGCCAAGTCCAACCCGGACTTGGCGAGGGGACGAAGCTGACGGGTCCGCCCGCACGCTTCGTCCCCTCGCTCAATTCGGCGCTAACTTCACGAAATCACGCTAGACAGCCGCCGCGCCAGATGCACCCATGGAGTGCAGACGGAGGCACCCATGCGCGCGATCCTGTTCGGCCTCGGCCTGACCCTGACAACGACATCGGCCTTGGCCAACACGACCGATCAGGCGACGCGACCTCTTGAGACGCCTCCGGTTCGCGTCGATAGCGTCAGGCGAGGTGAACGGACGATCGAGCCGACCCTTCTTCAGATTCCCACAACCGAAGTCACGTGTGATGGTGCGACGCTCCGACCAGCGTATGCCGATGATCTCCGGATCGAATCCACACGCCACTATTCCAACGGGTCCGTCCTGCAGAAGCCCGAGGTGGTCCTGAACTTCGCCGTCGATGAGACGGGGCGCACCCGCGACATCCGTCCCGCATCGTTGGCCGATCCAATCGATGAAATCGTCATTCCGGCGAGAATTCCCTCCGATCAGGAACAGGCCGCCCTTGCCGCCTGGCGCTTCGCAGGCGGGCCTCTCAGTAATTGCCGCCTGACAATCCGCTACATCGCCAAGCCCGTGGCCGAAGCGAGTAAGAACGACCTGCTGCGATACTTCGCCGTCACCCGTACGCGTGGTCCGCTCCGCGACGCCGTCGCCGCGCGCCTGGCTGGCCCAGACGCCAACTGCGGCGGGGATCGTCGCGGCGGCCGCTCGCCGCGCACCGTCAGCCACCCCGACGACAGGGTCGGCCAACGGCCACCGCCTGGTGGTCGGTCCTGGACCGTCCTGCGTTGGGACGTAGACGCTGAGGGCCGGGCTGTGGACGTGGAAACCCTGGGCTCGTCCGGCGACGCCGCCTTCGACGCAGAGACACGTCGCGCCCTCTCGAACACCGTCGTCCAAGGCGGCGTGCCGCTGAAAGGTTGCGTCTTCAACTTCCACCGGGGCGGCGACCGCCTGCCTGCGCCGGCCCTGCCCGAGCGTGAGGACGACCCGCTGCAAAACTGTCCGGCCGAAGTCCGCTCGCGGTTGCAGGCGCGCGGCGCCCCGGATTCCTTCCCTATCGCCTTTCGCGAGCGCGGGATCGAGGGCTGGGCCCTGGTGCGGTTCGATCTCGCGACCTGGGGCCAGGTCGGCAATGTCCAGATCATCGACGCCCAACCCGCCGCCGCCTTTGGCGACAGCGGCCGTCGCACGGTCCAATCGGGCCGCGCCGAACCGTCCAACACTTTCGGCGTCCGCTGCGTCGTGCCCGTCCGCTACGTCCTGCCCACCAATCCGGTCAGCGGAGAGCCGGTCCGAGGCGACAGGTCGGACGACAACGCGGCCGACTGACGCCCCGCCTTCCCAAGGCCCCTATCGCCCCGTAAGTCAGGGGCATGAGCTTGTTGGGGAATCGCCTGCTGACCCGTCGCCGTGCGCTGATCGCGGGCGGGGCGGCTGTGGCGGCGGGAGCGATCGGGCTTCGGGCCTGCGGACGGGCCGAGGCGCCGGTGGACGAACAGGGCCGCGTGCGCCTGCGTTTCGCCACCGACTGGCGCGCCCAGGCCGAACAGGGCGGCTTCTATCAGGCGCTCGCCAGCGGGGCCTATGAGAAGCGCGGGCTGAACGTCCAGATCGTCCAGGGCGGGCCGGGCGTGAACGTGCCGCACCTGCTGGCCACCGGCGCGGTCGAACTGGGCATGGGCTCCAACAGCTTCATCCCCCTGAATCTGGTCGCGTCCGGCGCGCCGGTGAAGGCGGTCGCCGCCTTCTTCCAGAAGGACCCGCAGGTCCTGATGGCCCATCCCGACGCGGCGCTGGAAACCATCGCCGATCTGGCCGGCCGACCCTTCCTGTTGTCCGAGGCCGGGATCAGCACCTTCTGGGTGTGGCTGAAGGCCAAATACGGCTTCACCGACGAACAACTGCGCCCCTTCGCCTACGACCCCGCCGCCTTCATCGCCAATGCGCGGGCGGTGCAGCAGGGCTATCTGACCAGCGATCCCTACGCCATCGAACAGGCGGCCGATTTCGACCCGCGCGTCTTTCTGCTGGCCGACGAGGGCTATCCCTCCTACGCCGCCATGGTCCTGGCGCCCAACGCCTTCGCCCGGGACAATGCGGCGGCGCTGCGCAGCTTCATCGCCGCATCGGCCGAGGGCTGGCGCGACTACATCCGGGGCGACGCCTCGGCCGCCGACGCCTTGATCCGCAAGGACAACCCGGACATGACGCAAGGCCTGCTGGACCAGGCCCGCGAGCGCCTACGCGACTACGCCATCGTCGATGGCGGCGACGCGGCGCTTTACGGCCTGGGCGCCCTGACCGAGGACCGCTGGCAGGCCTTCTTCGACGTGACCTCGAAAGCGGGGGTTTACGAAGCCGGTCTGAACTGGCGCGACGCCTTCACCGACAACTATCTGCCCGGTCGCGGCTGACACGCAGTCGTTGTCGAATCCCGGCTTCACATTAGCGCGGGATTAAGGGGTCGATCCGTAGTGTGTGCGCTGGAATTCCTCTCCGAAGAGCCGCCATGCGCCGCGCCCTCGCAGTTTCGATCGTCCTGACCGCCGCCAATCTGGCGGCTGGCGCCGCCGTGGCCCAGCAGGCGCCGACCAACGCCTCAGGCCTGCGCTACCTGTCGTGGCCCGGCAAGCCTCCGGTCGCCGCCCTTGCGACGCCGACGCCCGCCGTCATCCAGGCCGAGACGCCCGCCCCGACCGTGACCGCCGCCAATCGCACCCTGCCCGGCGCCATGCCCCTGGCCCGCCTGTCGCCCGTCCCCTCGGTCACCCCCTCGATCGCCACGCCGCGCAGCAACGGCCTGACGCCCGCCAGCGCCTGGATGCCCCAGCGCGCGCCGACGCAGGCCGAGCCTGCGCATAGTGTGCCCGTAGGGGCCGCACCCGTAGAAACCGCCCCGGCGACGGCGACGCGCGTCGCGCCCTCGCCCTATGTTCCGGAGCCGCAAACCTCCGCGCCTCAGCCTCAGCCTGAACCTAAGATGCAGGCCGAGCCTGCGCCCGTCCCGCAGCAGGCCGCGCAGGCCGAGCCGCAGCCCGCGCCTCAGCCGGCTCAGGCGGCGGTCGCCGATCCGATGGCCCCACGCCGCGACGCCCCCATCTATCGCCTGCAGCGGCCCCAGGCCGGCGCGCCGCTGGACGCCGCCGCCGTCGCCGCCAGCGGCCAGGCCGCCCAGACGCCCACAGCCGGCGACAACAGCGCCCGCTACTATTCGGTCCACCGCCAGGCCGGCCGTCACCCCGACGCCATTCCCGCGCCGCAACAGACCTATCTCGATGCCATGCCCGTCCAGATGGCCCAGACGCCGCAATCCAGCGACCTGGCCCAGCCGGACGGTCCGCCCGCCCTGATCCGCAACGCCAACGGCACCCTGCGCGCCGTGCCCCAGACTGAAGCCGACAACCTGCCATGAGCGATCGCGCCGTGATCGAACCCGCCGAGATCAAGGGCTCGCGCCTGCCGGAGCTCATTGGGCTGGCCAGCGAGGAGTCCAGCGAAAAGCGCCGCCTGCTTCTGCGCGAACTGACCGAGCATTTCTTCGGCGTGCCCGCCCCCAACGCCAATGAGAACGTGCTTTACGGCGCCGTGCTGGCCAAACTGTCCGACGAGATGGAGGTCGCGGTTCGCGCCGAGCTGGCCACGCGGTTCGCCCACGCCCCCAATGCGCCCCACAGCCTGATCCGACGCTTCGCCGACGACGAGATCGAAGTCGCTGAAGAGGTGCTGCGCGCCTCCACCGTCCTGACCGACGACGACCTGATCCAGATCGTGCGCAAGCGCAGCCAGGGCCATCTGCGCGCCGTCTCGGGTCGCGCGACCGTGTCGGAGGCCGTGTCGGACGTCATCGTCGAACACGGCGACGACCACACGCTGGACACCCTGCTGCGAAACGACGGCGCCCGGTTGTCGCGCGCGGCGTCCGAAACCGCCGTCGAACGCGCCAAGGCCAATCCGGCCCTGCACGCCGCTACGGTCGAGCGCCAGAGCCTGCCCGCCGACCTGCTGAACGAGATGTATTTCGTCGTCGAGGCCCGCCTGCGTCACCAGATTCTGGAACAGAACGCCCGTATGGACCCGGCCCTGCTCGAGGCGGCGCTGACCGCCGGCCGCACCCGCGTCGCCACCCACGACGGCTCCCTGCCCGCCGACTACGTCGAGAATCTGGCCTATATCGACGAGCTTCAGGCGGCCGGGCAGCTGACGCCCCAGACCCTGATCCGTTTCCTGCGCTCCAACGCCAAGACCCAGTTCCTGATCGCCCTGTCGAAACTGGCCGAAATCGACTTCCACACCGCGCGCGGCATCGTCGAGCGCAAGGATCTGGACGCCCTGTCGGTGGTCTGCAAGGCGGCCGACATGGATCGGGCCGTCTATCTGACCTACGCCGTGGCCATTCTGGGGTCGGAAGACAATCCAATGGGCAAGGCCGCAGCCTACGGCCGCCTGTACGGCGAACTGACCCGCGACGCGGCGCTGCGCACCCTGCGCTTCTGGCGCATGCGCCGGACCGCCCAGGCGGCGTAACGCCTCACTGACCTCTCCCTCCCCCTGCGGGGGAGGGTGGCTGAGGCGCAGCCGAAGCCGGGTGGGGACGGCAAGCGACGTCCCACCATCCTTCTTGTTTCAAGAAAGTGAGTCCCTGCCGGGCCGGCCCCACCCGGTCGCTACGCGACCACCCTCCCCCGCCGGGGAGGGAGAATGCTCGTGCCGCCAAAACGAAAACGCCCGCCTCCTGTCGGAAGCGGGCGTCTCCAGACCGAAACTGATCCGGTTTACTTCTTCGCGCGGGTTCCGGCGGCGCGGGCGGGCTTGCGGCCGCCCTGGCCCAGGCCCATCGACTTGGCCAGTTCCGACCGCGCCTTGGCGTAGTTCGGGGCGACCATCGGATAGTCTTTCGGCAGACCCCATTTGGTGCGGTATTCTTCGGGGCTCATGTCGTATTTGGTGCGCAGGTGACGCTTCAACGACTTGAACTTGCGGCCGTCTTCCAGGCAGATCAGAAAATCGGGGGCGATCGACTTGCGGATCGGCACGGCCGGTTCCTTGGGTTCAGGTTCGGCCTCGACCGGACCATTCGACACACCCGACAGGGCGGCGTGAATATTGGCGATAAGCGCAGGCAAGGCCTCTGCCGAGACCGAGTTGTTGCCGACATAGGCCGACACGATGTCTGCGGTCATCTCCAGCAGTTCGGGCTTATCTTCCATTATCGGCTTCGCTTTCCTGATCTATTGAGTTCGGCTGATTCTCCAACCGAACGATGCGTATAGCGTCATAGTGTTATTTCAACCAGGAAGCAAACACGCGCCAAGGCGGTGCGCTATGCACGTCTATGCAGTTGAAGTTAATGGTAAGAGCTAGCGACCGAAGTCTTCGGCTAACACCATCATCGCCGCGCGTTCAGGCGCCGAATATTCATCGATGGCGTCATCCTCGCCGTCGCGAATGGCGCGCAACAGCGTCGGCGTCAGGGCTGAAGATAGGGACCAGTTCCAGTAACGCAGCACCGTCTGGGCGCGATCGACGGCCAACATTTCATAGGTGATCTGGACCCGCTCCCAATCGGGATGGATATGGCCGTCCGCCGTCGTCTCGGGCCGCCGCATCGAGCGCCACAGATTGGTCAGATCGACGCGCGACATCCCCGTCGCCTTGCACAGGATGGCCAGCGGCTCGCCGCCGGGATCGCCCAGAAGCTTGGCCCCCGTCAGCGGCTTGATCCCGGCCAGGAAGGCGATCTCGGACGCCGTCTCGCGCGTCAGGCCGTCGCGCGCGGCGACCATGACCGCGTGTTCCAGATTGTCGAACGGGCTTTTTTCGACGGCTGCGCGGTTCCTCTGGCGACGCTCGATGAACTGCAACGCCTTGCGAGCGACCGGGTCGGACCAGCCTTCCTGATTGGCCATGGGAAAGACGTCCTCCGACGCCTCCTGCATGACTTCGCGCGACACGGCGAACCGTTGGAGAATTGTGCGGCGATCCTCGGGCGCGCACCACCAGAACATCACATAGGCGCCCGACGGCCTCAGCTCCGGCCGTTTCAGCAAGGGTGCGCACAGGCCCGGCGATTGGCGGCTCAGGCCCACGACCGTCTCGACGCCCAACTGGGATAGGCGCGCGGTCGGATTGCGCAGCACCGCCTCGATCACCCCCATCTCGCCGAAGGAGAACAGGGTTTCGGTCACGATCTCCGACAGACCGCGTCGCGCCGCGATCAGCAGCCGGTGCTCGAAACTGGCGTCGCGCGCGCAGCCGACGATGTCCGCATCGCTCAGCGAGGCGCATTGTTCGATCAGCAGGCCGGCGATGTCCGGATCGTCACGCAACAGGATGCGCGCCACGCTGTTGGGCAGTTCAGCCAGCGGCGCCAGACGCGAGGCCACGCGCTTGCGCTCGTCGTGCGAGGCCAGCCGCAGCATCTCGACCAGCAGGTCGCCCGTCACCGCCCGCTCGAAGGCGTTGATCCGGCTGGCGGGCAGCGAAACCACATCGGCCAGACGCTTCAGCAGCGCCCGGCGCGCACGCAGCGGCGGCGGCGTCGCCTCGTCCTCGATCATGCCTGCGGGATCGCCCATCCCCCCACCCTAGACGCGAGCGGTTAATCGGGCGTGAGCCGGATCAAAGCCCTTCGAAAAGCGCCGTCGACAGATAGCGTTCGGCGAAGGACGGGATGATCACCACGATCGTCTTGCCCGCATTCTCCTCGCGCGCGGCGATGCGGAAGGCGGCGGTCAGCGCCGCGCCCGAGCTGATGCCGACCGGGATGCCCTCGACCCGCGCAGCCTTTCTGGCCATGTCGAAGCTGTCGTCGTTCGACACCTGCTCGACCCCATCGACCACCGACGGATCATAGATGGCGGGCACGAAGCCGGCGCCGATGCCCTGGATCTTGTGCGGGCCGGGCGCGCCGCCCGACAGCACCGGAGAGGCCTCGGGCTCGACGGCGATGAACTGCACCGACGCCTTCTTCGCCTTGAGCGCCTGGCCGACGCCCGAGATGGTGCCGCCGGTGCCGACGCCGGCGACAACGATGTCCACCGCCCCGGCCGTGTCGTTCCAGATTTCCTCGGCCGTCGTGACGCGGTGAATGGCGGGATTGGCCAGGTTCTCGAACTGCGACGGGCTGATGGAGTTCGGCGTGGTCTCCAGCAGTTCCTGCGCCCGCGCGATCGCGCCCTTCATCCCCTTTTCGGCCGGCGTCAGCTCCAGCCGCGCGCCCAGCAGCGCCAGCATCTTGCGCCGCTCGATCGACATGCTTTCAGGCATGCACAGCGTCAGCTTCAGCCCCTTGGCCGCCGCCACGAAGGCCAGGGCGATCCCGGTGTTGCCGCTGGTCGGCTCGATCAGCACCGTGTCCTGATCGATCTTGCCCGCCTCCTGCAGCGCCTCGACCATGGCCACGCCGATCCGGTCCTTGACCGAGGCGATCGGGTTGAAGAACTCCAGCTTGGCCAGAACCGTCGCCTTCGTATCGTATTCCGCCGACAGACGCGGCAGACGCACGATGGGGGTGTCGCCGATAGTGTCGACGATCGAGTCATAGACCTTGCCCCGGCCCTTCTTCAGGTGGCGGGACGCGTCATAGCTGAAGTCGGTCATGGAAAAGGTCTCCGGTCAAATCTCGGCGCCTAAAAGATAGACCGCGATCTCGATCCGCAAGGGCGCCGACGAGATCATTTCTGCAAGGTCGGATGAGTTCCGGCGCCGCAGGCCTGCCGGAACCCAAGACACACTGATTTAGAACTCTTCCCAGCCCTCGGCGTCGGAGATCGGCGCGGGGGCGGCGCCGCCGCGCCCAAGCGTCTTCATGGCGGTGACCGTGCGCGGCGCTGGCGATGGGGCGGGCCGTGCGGGCGCCGGGCGCTGCTGGCGCTGAGACGTCTGCCCCACCTTGAAGCGCGCGACGGCGGCGTTAAGCCCCCCGGCCTCCTGCGACAGGGAATGGCTGGCCGCGGTGGATTGCTCGACCATGGCCGCATTCTGCTGGGTCATCTGGTCCATCTGGTTGACGGCCGTATTGACCTGCTGGAGCCCGGTCGCCTGTTCGGCGGCCGATTCGGAAATGTCGGTCACCAGGGTCTCGATCTGCGCCACATGGGCGGTGATCCGCTCCAGGCTAGCGCCCGTTTCCCCGACCAAACGCACGCCAGATTCCACCTGTCCGGCGGATTGGGTGATCAGGGACTTGATCTCCTTGGCGGCCTGGGCCGAGCGTTCGGCCAGCGCCCGGACCTCGGAGGCGACGACGGCGAAGCCCCGGCCGCTTTCGCCGGCCCGCGCCGCCTCGACCCCGGCGTTCAGAGCCAGAAGATTGGTCTGGAAGGCGATCTCGTCGATCACGCCGATGATCTGGCCGATCTCGTTGGACGAGCGTTCGATCTCGCCCATGGCCGTAATGGCGTCGCGGACCACCGCGCCGCTCTTGTCGGCGTCGCCGCGGGCCGCCTGGACCGCGCCTGCGGCCTGAACGGCGCCCGAGGCGGTGGCCCGCACGGTGGCGGTGATCTGGTCCAGGGCGGCGGCGGTTTCTTCCAGGCTGGCGGCCTGTTGCTCGGTCCGACGCGACAGGTCGTCGGCGGCCTGGGCGATCTCTCCGGCGCCGGCGTTGATGGCCCCGGCGTTTGCGGCGATCGAGCCGATGGCCTGCTGCAGCCCGTCCAGCGCCGCGTTGAAGTTGGCGCGCAGCTGCTCATAGGCGCTGGGGAACGGATCCTGGATGCGATAGGTCAGATCGGCGCCGGCCAAAGCTTCCAGCCCCTGGCTCAGGCCGGTCACGACCGTGGCCTGCTCGCGCGCGGCGGCCTGACGCGCCTGATCGCCGGCAGCGCGGTCTTCATCTTCCCTCAAACGTCGCTGTTCCGCCTGGGCCGCCTCGGCCTGGGCGCGGCTGACGATCAGGGCCTGAATATCGACCACGGCGCAGGCGATGTCGCCGATCTCGTCCTTGCGGCGCGCCTCGCCCAGATGGACCTCGGTCTTGCCCTCGGCCATGGCGCGAAGGCCGCCGGTCAGCCGTCGGATGGGCGCCACCAGGCCGCGCACGCCGCCCAGAATCAGGCCGATGCTGATGAGCAGGCTCAGGATCACCGCGCCAATCATGATCAGCCGCCCTTCGACCGCCGTCGCTTCGGCCGCGTCATGGTTCTTCAGCGCCGCCGCCTCGATCTTGTCGGCCGCGTCCCCCATGGCGGTCTCCAGGGTCGAGAACTGCGTCAGGAATTCCGGCATCATTCGCTGCGCCTGCGCCGGGTCCCGCCCGGCGGCATCCACGACCTCGCCGGCCGCGTCGACATAGGTCTTCAGCGGCGCATCAACCGATTCCAGCGCCGCCTTGATGGCCGGGTCCGTCGCCAAGGCCGTGTTTTCGGCGATCGCCTTTTCGAACGTGGCGCGATGTTCGCTCAGGCCGGCTCGGACGTCATCCAGGGCGACGCCGTTCTTCGGATCGGCGGACAGCAGGGCGGCGAAGACATCGGCGCGCAGGGCGTCGTGCATCATGTCGGCCTGCATGTGGTTGCGAAGAACCTCGCCGGACACCGCCGCGCGGTCCAGGGCCTCGCCCAGCCGGGTGTTCACCATCAGTCCGACACTGGCTGTGCCGACGGAGAGCAGCAGCACACCGATCCCGGTCGCCGTGACCTTCTTGCCGATAGTCCAGATCATGGCCGCGCTCCCGATGACGATGCGGATAGCAGCGATAGACGAACCAGGGTTAACGCTTCGCTTCCGCCGCGTCAGGGCAGGCGACGGCGACGGTAAGGTCGTTCTTCATCTTTTCGGATTACGAAGGTCTCCGACAAGAAGGAGACCTGGCATGCAGAATGCGACGCCACGGAAGACCGCCTGCCTGCTGGCCGTTCTGGCCGCAGGCCTCGCTCTAACGGCCGTTCCGGCCGCGGCCCGCGTCGCCGAGCCCTCCTGGAGGGTGGCGGCGGAATACACGGCCGATGTCTCGGGCGTCGTCTCGGGTGGAGCGACCAGAGCGGGTCGCTATCTGGACAAACTGTCGGTCACGCTGGACGGCGACCTCGAACAGGCGATGGGCTGGCGCGGGGCTCGGCTGCATATGTCGGGCCTGTACAATGGCGGGGGCGAACCCAACGCCCTGGCCGGCACGCTGCAGGGCGTCGACAATATCGAGGTGGCCCAGCAGGGCGCGCGCCTGTTCGAGGCCTGGATCGAACAGGATCTGGGCGGCTCGGCCTCGCTGCTGGCGGGCCTGTATGATCTCAACAGCGAATTCTACGCCACAGAGGCGTCCGGCCTGCTGATCGCGCCGCCCTTCGGCATCGGGTCGGAACTGGCCTCCACCGGCCCGAACGGCCCGGCCATCTTCCCGTCGTCGTCGCTGGCGGCGCGCCTTCGGGTGGGACAGGCCAAGGGACCTTACGGTCAGGTCGCCGTCGTCAACGCGGACGCCCGCACTCTGGGCGATCGCGGCGGCGTGGACACCAGCCTGGACGAAGGGGTGCTGGGCATCGCCGAGGCCGGCATGAGCGGCCCGATCCGCTACGCCGTGGGCGTCTGGCGCTACGACCAGCGTCAGGACGACATCCGCGACCTGACCCCCGACGGCGATCCCGCCCAAAGCCGCGCCCACGGCGCCTACGCCCTGCTGGAAGGCAAGCTTTTCGGAGACGCCGAGGAGGGGCCGCGCATCGACGGCTTCACGCGTCTGGGACTGTCGGACGGCGACACCACGGATTTCAAGGGCGGCTGGCAGGCCGGGCTGCTGATGCAGCGCATCTTCGCCGCCCGTCCTGACGGTCAGCTGTCCTTCGGCATTCACCAGGGCTGGCTGTCGGACAAGGCGCGCGCCAACATCGCCGACACGGGTCTCGATCCCGGCCGTCACGAAGAGGGGATCGAACTGACCTATGCCGACACGATCGGCCGGTTCGGCGTCCAGCCCGACATCCAGTTGATCCGCAATCCGGGCGGAGTGCGCGACGCGGACGATGTCGTAGTGGTGTCCCTGCGCGTCACCGTGCCGCTGTTCTGACGGTTCAGCGCGCCAGCACCGCGCGGGCGGGGTCGAAGCCGACGACCTCGCGGATCACGATCATGCTCTTGAAGCCGCGCACGCCCTTTTCGGGGACCAGTTCGCGGATGCCGAAGGCCTCGTAGTCCTGCATGGAGCGGACGGCGACGGTGAGCAGATAGTCGGTTTCGCCCGTCACATCCCAGCAGCCCTGCACCTCCGGACTGGCCTTCATGGCGCGCTGGAAGGCGTCCATGACTTTACGATCCTGGGTGTTCATCTCGACCTGGACATGCAGGACGATGCGCGGTTCGACACGGGCGGGATCAATGACGGCGACGTCGGCGGCGATGACGCCCTCGGCCCGCAGGCGACGCAGGCGGCGCAGGACGGCGGATTCCGACAGGCCCACCGCCTCGGCCGTCACCCGCGCCGGCTCCAGATTGTTGCGCCGGACCCGCATCAGCAGCTTATGGTCGAAATCGTCGAGCGTGACGAAATTCGTCATTACGGAACCTCCATCGACGATTTCCGTCGCATTCAAGCGGAAAATCGCCGGGAAGCGCAAGCGGCGTTACGCTAGCTTTACGCCATGACGTCGCTGGCCCTGAAAACCCATCTGAACTCGCCGCTGGCGGCGCGCCTGATCCCCTATCTGGCGCTGTTTGCGGGCATGGTGACGCTGGCGTGCGGCACCTCCTTCGCCAAGACCCTGTTTCCGGTGATCGGGGCGGAGGGGACCTCGGCCTATCGCGTCGGCATTTCGGCCGTTCTTCTGGTTGCCGTTTTCCGGCCCTGGCGGTTCCGGCTGACCCGCGCGGACCTAGGCGCCATCGCGCTGTATGGCGTCGTGCTGGGCGCGATGAACCTCAGCTTCTACATGGCCCTGCGCACCATTCCGCTGGGTCTGGCCATCGCCATCGAGTTCATGGGTCCCCTGATTCTGGCCCTGATCCATTCGCGCAAACCCATACATTTCGCCTGCATCGGTCTGGCGGTCGTGGGGCTGGGCCTGCTGCTGCCGATCAAGGCCGGGGCCGGCGCGCTGGACCCTGTCGGCATGGCGCTGGCGGCCTTCGCCGGCCTGTGCTGGGCGCTGTATATCGTCTTCGGCAAGCGGCTGTCGCACCTGCACGCCGGTCAGTCGGTGGCGCTGGGCATGAGCGTCGCCGCCCTGGTCGTCGTGCCGTTCGGCGTGGCCCATGCGGGCGCCGCCCTGCTGAACCCCGCCATCATCCTGGCGGGCGTGGCGGTGGCGATCTTCTCCAGCGCCCTGCCCTATTCACTGGAAATGGTGGCCTTGCGCAGCATCCCCAAACGCACCTTCGGCGTGGTGCTCAGCGCCGAGCCGGCGGTCGGCGCCCTGGCCGGGCTCCTGATCCTGCACGAGCACCTGACCGGCCAGCAATGGCTCGCCATCGCCGCCATCGTCGCCGCCTCGGTCGGCGCGATCGCGACGACGCGGGATGCGAAGATCGAGTTGGAGCCCAGCGCGCCCTAGAACGCCTCCCAGTCCTGCGTCGGGGCCGCCGACAGCCCGCCGCCGCCGGCATAGGCGCGGACGCGAGCGCGCTCGCGGTCCAGCGAGATGGGTTCGGCGCTCTTGGACAGATCGTGGACGCGGACCGGCGCGGACGCCTCTCCGGTCTCGAACCGTTCGACCAGATGCGCCAGTTGTTCGGTCTCGTTCTTCAGGCTCATCGCCGCCGCCGTGGTCTCCTCGACCATGGCCGCATTCTGCTGGGTGAGCTGATCCATCTGATTGATGGCGGTGTTCACTTGGCTCAATCCGGCGGCCTGCTCCTGGGCCGAGCTGGCGATCTCCGAGATCAGGGCGTCCATTTCGGCCACCTTGACCGTGATCGCCGACAGGGCCTCTCCGGTTTCGTCCACCAGACGCACGCCCTGCGCCACCTCCTGGCCGGACGTCGTGATCAGGATCTTGATCTCCTTGGCGGCCTCGGCCGAGCGTTGGGCCAGGGCCCGCACCTCGGACGCCACGACGGCGAAGCCGCGTCCCGCCTCGCCCGCCCGCGCCGCCTCGACCCCAGCGTTCAGGGCCAGAAGGTTGGTCTGGAAGGCGATCTCGTCGATGACGCCGATGATGTCGCTGATCTGGGTCGAACTGCGCTTGATGCCGTCCATGGCGGCGATCGCCTGACGCACCACCTCGCCGGAGCGGTCGGCTTCGGTCCGGGCGCCCACGGCCGCCGTCGACGCCTGTTTGGCGCCCTCCGCGCTGCGTTTCACCGTGGCGGTGATCTGGTCCAGCGCCGCCGCCGTCTCTTCCAGACTGGCGGCCTGACGTTCGGTGCGCCGCGCCAGGTCGTCGGAGGCGCCCGAAATCTCGCTGACCCCGCCCCTCAGACCCTCGACCGCGCGCAACGCCTGATCCAGGGCTTGCCGAAGGCTTTCGACCGCTGAGTTATAGTCGTCGCGCACCTTCACGTGCGCGCCCTGCATGGGTGCGTCGATACGCGCGGTCAGATCCCCGGCCGACAGCTTGTTAAGCACCCCCGCCAGCGCGTCGACCAGCAAGGCCTGCGCCTTTTCCGCCTCGACCCGTTCGGCCTCGCGACGCGCGGCCTCCTGTTCGTCGGCGGTGATGTCGATGGCCAGCTTGATGACCTTCACCGGCCGTCCGTCGGGTCCGAAGACGGGGTTGTAGGAGGCCTGCAGCCAGACCTCGCGCCCGCCCTTGGCGATCCGCCGGAACTTGCGCGCCAGGAACCGCCCCGCATTCAGCTCGCGCCAGAAGGCCGCGTAGTCGGGCGACTCCGCCTCGACCGGGTCCATGAACTTGCGGTGATGCTCGCCGCGGATTTCCTCCAGACTGTAGCCCATCGTGTTCAGCAGGTTTGCATTGGCGTCGATGATCGTTCCGTCCAGATTGAACTCGATCAGCGCCTGCGACCGGCCGATGGCCTCCAGCTTTCCGTTCAGATCAGCCAGTCGACCGTGCGCTTCCGGCGACTTGAATTTATGCGCGAACATAGGCCCCAACCTCTTCGCTATCGGCAGACCCCCGCCCGCCTCGGTTGCAACATTAGCGCGTCCAATCATTGAAAAATGGTTTCTCGCCTGAGTTGCAACGCTTAGGTACTTTTGCGGATAAGGTTTGTAGATGCATAGGCGACTTCATCGGTCGTTAACCACGTTGCCGCATCTGTTGAGGCCTGTTCCTGGGGTCTGATTTTTGCGCAATCTCGTCGCCGCCGTCGAAGCGATCGACCCGCTGGTCGTGACCGGCAAGGTCGCGGGCGTGTCGGGCCTGCTGATCGAGTCGCGCGGCGGCCTGTCGCGCCTCGCCGTCGGCGCCCGGGCCGAGATCGGACGGCGCGGCCACGATCCCCTGCCCGCCGAGGTCGTCGGCTTCCGCGATTCCAAAGCCCTGCTGATGCCCTTCGGCCCGGTCGAGGGCGTGGCCCCCGGCGCCGACATCCGCATCATCGATCAGGCCGCCAGCGTGCGCCCGACAACCGCCTGGCTGGGCCGCATCATCGACGCCTTCGGCCAGCCGATCGACGGCAAGGGTCCGCTGCCCCAAGGTCCCGCCCCCTATCCCTTGCGCGCCCCGCCCCCACCGGCCCATTCGCGCGGCCGGGTCGGCGAGCGGCTGGACCTGGGCGTGCGGGCCATGGACGTCTTCACCACCACCTGCCGGGGCCAGCGCCTGGGCATCTTCGCCGGGTCGGGCGTGGGCAAGTCGGTGCTGCTGTCCATGCTGGCCAAGGAGGCGACGTGCGACGCCGTGGTCGTCGGCCTGATCGGCGAACGGGGCCGCGAGGTGCGCGAGTTCGTGGAAGAGACCCTGGGCGAAGAGGGGCTGAAACGCGCCGTCGTCGTGGTCGCCACCTCGGACGAACCGGCCCTGAAACGCCGCCAGTCGGCCTATATGACCATGGCCATCGCCGAATATCTGCGCGACCAGGATCTCGAAGTCCTGTGCCTGATGGACAGCGTCACCCGCTTTGCGATGGCCCAGCGCGAGATCGGGCTGGCCGCCGGCGAGCCCCCGACCACCAAGGGCTACACCCCCACCGTCTTCACCGAACTGCCCAAGCTGCTGGAGCGCGCTGGGCCGGGGCCGATCCGGCCCGACGGTACGACGGCGGCGCCCATCACCGCCCTGTTCACCGTGCTGGTGGACGGCGGCGACCATGACGAGCCGATCGCCGACGCCGTGCGCGGTATTCTGGACGGGCATATCGTCATGGATCGCAAGATCGCCGAGCGTGGGCGCTTCCCCGCCATCGACGTGTTGAAGTCCGTCAGCCGCACCCTGCCCGGCTGTCAGACCCCGCCCGAGCGCGAGCTGAACAAGCGCGCCCGTCAGTGCCTGAGCGCCTACGCCAATATGGAAGAGCTGATCAAGATCGGCGCCTACCGCACCGGCGCCGACCCGATCGTGGACCGGGCCATCGCCCTGAACCCCGCGCTCGAAGATTTTCTGGGTCAGGACAAGGACGATGCGACGCGTCTTTCCGATTCCTTTACCCGGCTGGAAGCAATCCTGAACCAAGGCATGATCAGGGAGTGATGATTTAGATGACCGCTTGGGCCCAATCCCTGATCCGCATCTCCAACTATGAGGTCGAGACGCTGCAGAAGCGTCTGGCCGAGATCGCCGAACGCCGCGCCGGCGCCGAACTCCGCATCGCCGTGCTTGACGCCGAGGCCGAGGGCGAACGCAACCGCGCCCGCATGGACGCCGAGGCCGGCATGATGCTGGGCGCCTATCTGAACGGCTGGAAATCCAGGAAGGCCGCCGCCGAAGGCGACCTGTCGGTGCTGGACGCCGAGGAAGCCGGCGCCCGCGACGCCCTGACCGGCGCTTTCGAAGAGCTGAAGAAGTTCGAGCACGTCGCCGAGACCACTCGCCTGAACCAGCTGGTCGCCCTCGCCAAGCGCGAAACCGCCGCCTTCGACGCGCTGGGCCTGCGGAAGCGTGCGGTCTGACTCCAACGATCCTCCCTCGCATCGCGGGGGAGGGGGACCGCGCGTAGCGTGGTGGAGGGGGCGGACGTCGCACGGACCGTCGTCGTCGGTTCTTGCTCGCCCTGTTCAGATCGAGTCTGAGGTCGCCCCCTCCACCGCTTCGCGGTCCCCCTCCCCCGTTCCGCTGCGCTCCTCGGGGGAGGATTTCAGCCGCCGCGCCATCCTCGCCGCCCCGCTCGCGCTCGCCGCCTGCGACCGCTTCGCCTCGGCGGAGCCGTCGTTGCCCAACGTCCCACCGCTGAAGTCCATCGCCCCCGCCCCCTTCGGCACGGCGATCAAGGCCAGCCAGATCGACGACCCGGACTGGGTCGCGCTGGCCCGCGCCAACGTCTCCCAGCTGACGCCGGAGTGGGAGATGAAGATGGAGTACATTCTGGCGAACGGCCTGGACCGGCCCAACTTCGACCGCTCGGACCGTATCGCCGCCTTCGCCCGGGCTGAGGGCATGGCGATGCACGGCCACACCCTGATCTGGTATGCGCAAGGGAAGGAGGCCTTCGCCGGCCTGTCGGGCGCCGCCTTCGACCGCGCTTTCGATAGCTATATCGCCACCGTCGCAGGCCGCTATCGCGGCAAGGTCCGCAGCTGGGATGTGGTCAACGAGCCGATCCTGGACGACGGCTCGGGCATGCGCGACTGCCACTGGTCGGCGCGATACGGGCAGGACGGCTATATCCTGCGCGCCTTCGAAAAGGCCCGGATGGCGGATCCTGACGCCGTCCTGTTTCTAAACGAATACAATCAGGAAAGCATTCCGGCCAAGGGCGCGCAGTTCCTGAAACTGGTCGAGCGGCTGCTGAAGGCCGGCTGTCCGTTGCAGGGCCTGGGCCTGCAATCCCACCTGTGGATCGACATCCCCGAGGGCGTCGTCGCCGCCTATATGCGCGAGATCAGCCAGTTCGGCCTGCCGATCCATGTGTCGGAGCTGGACTGCACCCTGCGCACCGAAAACCGGTTGGACCTCCGCAGCCAAGCCGACCGGATCGTGGCGCAGGGCGCGCGCGTGACCGAACTGGCCTCGGCCTTTGCGGCCCTGCCCAAGGCTCAGCAATTCGCCTTCACCGTCTGGGGCCTGCGCGACACCGACAGCTGGTATCGCCAGGGCGATAAGGACGACGGCCGGGACAAGCCCCTGCCCTTCGACAGCTTTGGCCGTCCCAATCCGATGGCGGCCGCCATGGCGGCAGGCTTCAAGACCGCCGCCTGACGACAGGCCTCTGACTACGGAAACGCCCGGCCGTCTTGCGACAGCCGGGCGTTCCTGTCCGAACCGGAGGGGGCGGCCGGTTTACTTCTTCTTGGCGGTCACGGTCGCCGGCGCCTGGACCGAAGTCTGGGCCTGGGCTTGATGGCCCCGGCGGTGGGCACGCGGGGCGCGGGCCGACGGCGCAGGGGTCGTCGCCGGAGCGGTCGCAGCCGGACGAGCGGTCATGGCGGTAGAGGGCGCCGGGGTCGTGCCGGCGAAGGCGGCGCCGCTGGTCAGGGCGACGAAGGCGACGGCGGAAACGGCGGCGGCGGTGCGGAAGGATTTCATGTCGATGTCCTTCTTTTGAAGGTCGAAGTCTCAGGAGTGTCGGGGATGCTGCCGGCCGGGGACGCCGGCAGGACCAGCAAGGCGTCGGGCCTTACTTCTTCTTGGCGGGCGTCACGGCGCGGTGGGTGCGGGCGTGGCTGACCCGATGATGCGCACGGGCGGAGGCGGCGGGGCGGGCGTGAGCGCCCGACGACGGGGCCGAAGGCGTGCCGGCGAAGGCTGCGCCGCTGGTCAGGATCACCAGGGCGGCGGCCCCGAAAGCGGCGGTGGAACGGAAGGACTTCATGGCGGGTCTTTCTGTGTGTTTGGCGTCCGGCCTCGTGTCGGACAGTCACTGTTTCGGACCCGCGTCCGGCCGGTTCGGGGCCGGTCGATGTCGCCGCGTATCGTCGGCGAAGAGAATTGTGTCCGACTGTATCCGCCGCGCTTTGGCCATGAGACAGGACGACAGATCGCACGTCTTCCCGCTCGCCGAACGCCAATGTCCCAGACCTCCGCCGCCCCTGTCCTTCTGGTCGTCGACGACGACCGCGAGATCCGAAACCTGTTGTCCGACCATCTGGAGCAGCACGGGTTTCGCACGGTGAAGGCCGCCGACGGCCGGGCCATGAAGGCGGCGCTGGAGGCCGGGCCGGTCGATCTGGTGGTGCTGGACCTGAACCTGCCGGACGAGGACGGCCTGTCGCTGTGTCGCGGCATACGGGCGGCGTCCAAGACTCCCGTCATCATCCTGACGGCGCGCGGCGATCCCATCGACCGGATCGTCGGGCTGGAGATGGGCGCCGACGACTATATGGCCAAGCCGTTCGAGCCGCGCGAACTGGTGGCCCGCATCCGCACCGTCCTGCGGCGCACGGGCGGCGAGGCGACGGCGATCGAGGGCCGACACGCCGACTTTTCGGGCTGGTCGCTGGACATCGCCTCGCGGGCCCTGACGGCGCCGGATGGGCGGCTGGCCCCGCTGTCGGGCGCCGACTTCGACCTGCTGCACGCCCTGGTCAGGAACGGCGGCAAGCCCCTGTCGCGCGAGCGGATCCGCGCCCTGTCGACCGTCGCCGACGCCGACGACCGCGCCATCGACCTGAGGGTCAGCCGCCTGCGCCAGAAGCTGGGCGACGACGCCAAGGCCCCGGCCCTGATCCGCACGGTGCGCAGCCTAGGCTATATGCTGGCGGGGCCTGTGACATGGCGCGCGTGAGCACCCGACACGGCCGGGCCGAGGCCGAGACCACGCGGCTGTTCCTGCTGCTGCTGGTCGGCGCCCTGCTGGCGGCGGGCGTGACCTTCGCCGCCCTGGGCCTGAACCATCGCCATCGTCTGTCCCAGGCCCATGACTTCACCACCGCCGAACGGATCGTGGACCTGGCCGGCTCCAGCGACGATCCCGCCGCCGGCCTGACCGACGGCCTGCCGGACGCGGCCGGTCAGCGGCTGGGCGCGCCCGACCCGTCCCTGACCCACGCGGTCGCCGAGGCGCTGAAGCGGCGGGGCGTGGACGGGGTCTCGGTCAAGGCGTTCGAGGCTTCGGCCGGGGCGTGTGGCGCGGCGACCGATCGCCTGCGGTGCCGCATCCTGGTGCTGCGGCCGGTCAATGGCGCGCCCGTTCCGGTGGCGATCAGCCTGCCGCCCGCCCCTCGCCCGTGGACGCTCAGCCGCGAGGCCGCCGCCCTGCTGTTTGCGGGTCTGGCCGCCGTGCTGCTGACCGGCTGGATGGCGTCGCGGCTGGCCGCCGGTCCGCTGAACCGTCTGTCCCAGGGCGCCGTCGCCCTCAGTCACGATCTGGACCGCCCGCCCCTGGTCGAGGAGGGCGCGCGCGAGGTGCGCGAGGCCGCCGCCGCCCTGAACGCCATGCAGACCCGACTGAAGGCCCTGATCGAGGATCGCACCCGCGTGCTGGCCGCCGTCGCCCACGACCTGCAGACGCCCCTGACCCGGATGCGGCTGCGCGTCGAAAAGATCGAGGACGAGACCCTGCGCGCGCAGTTCGTCAGCGATCTGGCCGGGATGCAGCATCTGGTTCGGGAAGGGCTGGACCTGGCCCGGATCGAAACCACGGTCGAGGCCGCGACCCCCGTCGACCTGGACGCGCTTCTATCGGCCATCTGCGAGGACGCGGCCGAGGCGGGCCAGCCGGTTGTCTTCACCCAAGGCTGCAACGCCGTCGTGCCGACCCGGCCCCAGGCCCTGCGCCGCTGCCTGACCAATCTGATCGACAACGCCGTCCGCCATGGCGGCGACGCGGCCGTCAGCGCCGTGCGCGACGAGCATGCCGTGCGCCTGATCGTACGCGACCACGGGCCCGGCGTGGCCGAGGATCAGTTGGAGCGCCTGTTCGAGCCCTTCTACCGCCTCGATCCGTCCCGCTCGCGCGACAGCGGCGGCTCCGGCCTGGGCCTGACTATCGCGCGCCGCATGGCCGAACGCGCCGGCGCCCATCTGACGCTCGCCAACGCCGACGGCGGCGGGCTGGAGGCGACCCTGACCTTTCCGCAGCCCTGACGAAAAGGTCGCGGCGCCTGCATCCGAACGCCGCGCTCGCCGCCTCTCTCTGAAAGCGTTAGCGTGACGCGTTCAGGAGACCGCCCTTGCCTCATTCGTTCCTCGCCCGCCGCCGTCCGGCTATCCTGCTGCTGGCCGCCAGCGCCCTGGCCCTCACGCTCAGCCCGCTACCGGCCATCGCCCAGGACGCGGCGCGCATGGATCAGGTGATCCGCGCCTCCAGCGAGGCCGACGCCTTTTCCGGCGCCGTCCTGGTCGCCCGCGACGGCCGCATCCTTCTGGATCAGGGCTACGGCCTGGCCAATCGCGAGTGGAACATCCCCAACGATGGGGATGTGAAGTTCCGCCTGGGCTCCCTGTCGAAACAGTTCACCGCCGTCGCGGTCATGCTGCTGAACCAGCAGGGCAAGCTGGATCTGGATGCGCCGATCAAGACCTGGCTGCCCGACGCCCCGGCCGCCTGGGACGCGATCACCCCGCGCCACCTGCTCAGCCACACGGCCGGCGTGCCCAACTTCACCGCCTTTTCCGACTTCGAGGCCCAGAAAACCCGGCCCGCGACGCTGCCGCAGCTGATCGCCAGGTTCCGCGACCGGCCGCTGGATTTCGCGCCTGGCTCCCGGTTCGCCTATTCCAACTCGGGCTATGTGCTGCTCAGCGCCATCATCGAGGCGGCCAGCGGCCAGACCTACGCCGACTTCGTCACCGCCAATCTGTTCCAGCCGCTAGGCATGGGCGATAGCGGCTATGACCGCCACGACGTGATCCTGCCCCGCCGCGCCTCGGGCTATGCGCCGGGCGCCGACGGCGTCGTCAACGCCGACTATGTGGACATGACCATCCCGACCGGGGCCGGCGCCCTGTATTCGACCACCCACGACCTGCTGAAGTGGGAACAGGGCCTGTTCGGCGGGCGGCTGCTGAACGCCCAATCCATGACCGCCCTGACGACGCCGGTGCACAACGGCTACGCCATGGGGCTGGTGGTTGCCGAGGCCGACGGCAAGCGTCTGATCTGGCACAACGGCGGCATCGAGGGCTTCAACACCTATATGGCCTATGACCCGGGCGACCGGACGGCCGTCATCGTCCTGGGCAATCTGAACGGCGAGGCGCCGGACAAGCTGGGCGCGGCCCTGGTCACCCTGGCGCGCGGCGGAACCGTGACTTTGCCCAGCGAACGCCGTGCCGTCGCCGTCTCGTCCGAGGTGCTGAAGGCTTATGAGGGCGTCTACAATCTGTCCCCGACCTTCGCCCTGACGATCTCGGTCGTGGACGGCAAGCTGATGGCCCAGGCCACCGGCCAGCCCGCCTTCGAACTGACGGCGGAGGCGGAGGACGCCTTCTACCTGACCGCCGTCGACGCCCAGATCACCTTCACCCGCAACGCAGACGGCGCCATCGAAGGCCTGGTCCTGCACCAGGGCGGCCGCGACATGCCGGCCAAGCGTCAGTAGGGTCTCAACGCAAAACGCCCGCCGTTCCGGCGGGCGTTTCGAAATCGTGGATCGAAGGTCGATCAGGCGGCGACGGTGACGACGCCCTCGGCCGGGTCGCGCAGGACATAACCGCGGCCCCAGACGGTTTCGATATAGTGTTTGCCGTCGGCGGCGGTGGCCAGCTTCTTGCGCAGCTTGCAGATGAAGACGTCGATGATCTTCAGCTCGGGCTCGTCCATGCCGCCGTACAGGTGGTTCAGGAACATTTCCTTGGTCAGGGTCGTGCCCTTGCGGAGCGAAAGCAGCTCCAGCATCTGGTATTCCTTGCCCGTCAGGTGGACGCGGTGACCGTTCACCTCGACCGTCTTGGCGTCCAGGTTCACGGCGATCTCGCCGGTGTGGATGATCGCCTGGGCATGACCCTTGGAGCGACGGACCACGGCGTGGGTGCGCGCGATCAGCTCGTCCTTGTGGAAGGGCTTGGTCATGTAGTCGTCGGCGCCGCCCCCGAAGGTCTTGACCTTGGTTTCGATCTCGTGGCTGCCCGACAGGATCATGACCGGGGTGTTGACCTTGCCGACGCGCAGCTGGCGCAGGACTTCCAGGCCGCTCATGTCCGGCAGGTTCAGGTCAAGAAGAATGAGGTCGTAGTCATAGATCTTGCCCAGATCGATGCCTTCCTCGCCCAGGTCCGTCGTATAGACGTTGAAGCCTTCCGACTTCAGCATCAGTTCGATGCTTTGGGCGGTTGCGTGATCGTCTTCAATCAACAGGACGCGCATACGTGCCACTCCAGGCAAAAGCTTTGCGGTAACCACCCTGACGCACGGCCGGGTAACCTTGTTCGCAAGTTAAGACGTGAAAACCTTAAGAAGGGTTAACGCCATCCAATTGAGGCGAATCTAGGCTGATTTGCGAATCGGCGTCGAGAGGCTGGAGTCAACGATTCGAAATTTATTAACCATGTTGGTAGGGGTGAGTGACGAGTGATGAGTGGCGAGGCCTCAGACCGTTGGCCATCAGAACATCCGCCGCTCGGGACATGACGCTGGATCGCTCCCAAGTTCGTACGCCTACTCGCCACTCGCCACTCAGCACGCACAACGTCCCAACCGCAACCGCAAGGCGGTTAAGCCGCCACGACCGATTTTTGGCGCACAGTAGGACGATATTCCTATCGCGACGTCGCGGCCGCCTATGATGCCAGCGTCGAGAGTTCGTGAGAGGGAGACGTTTCGTGCTGGAGGACTACAGGGTGCCGGTCACCGAGGAGGATCAGGTCAAGGCCGGGCTGGCCATTCATCTGATCGCGGCGCGCACGGGCGCCCATCCGTCGCAGATGACCGGCCGGGGCCGGATGAACCCGCGCGCGGCCCGCCCGCGCTGGCTGGCCATGTATCTGTCTCATGTCGCCTATGGCTGGACGTTGGAGCGGGTCGGCCACGTCTTCGGCGTCAATCGCGCCAGCGTCGGCGCCGCCTGCCGCTGGGTCGAGGACGAGCGCGAACGGCGCAGCATCGACGACCTGATGAACGACCTCGAAGGCTGCATCCAGGGCCTGTATCAGTCGCCCCGCCTGGAGCTGCCGCAATGAGCCGTCTTCTGGAACGCGCGCGCGACCTGATGGCCAAGCCCGGCGCCTGGCTGTCGGCCGAGGGCGGGGCCTATGCCTTGCGCCTGTCGCCGGATCGCCGCAGCCGCATCAGCCTGACCCTGACCGAGACCGAGTTTCGCGCCCTGATCGACCAGCCCGGCCTGCGCGTCCGGCCGGGCGGCGGCTGGTCGGGACGCGCTCAGCCGGACCCGACGCCGCCCCCCGCTCCCGGCCGTCCCGGCTTCGTGGCGGGCCAGCGCGACCTCATGCAGCCGGACGGCCGCATGGTCCGGGCGCGGGCCAATCTGGGCGAAAGCCCCATCGCCTGGCTGGCGCGGCGCAGGGATGCGTCCGGCCGCCCCTGGCTGACCCCGACCGAGACCGCCGCCGGCGAACGGCTGCGGCGCGAGGCGGAACAGGCGACGAAGAGCGCCTCGGTCACCATGCGCTGGGACGCCCTGCCGACCTCCGGCTCGGGAACCGCCGCGCGGATGGAGCCGACCGACCGCGCCCTGTCGGCCGCCCGCCGCGTCGAACAGGCCCTGACCGCCGTCGGCCCGCGCCTTCGCCCCATCCTGACCCGCATCTGTATCCACGGCGACAGCCTGCAACTGGCCGAAACCGGCCTCGGCCTACGCCGCCGCCAGGGCAAGACGGTGCTGAAACAGGCGCTTCAGGCCCTGGCGGATCACTATGGGATCGGGTGAAGTGCACAGATTGCACCCTGTTTTTGTCCCGACGCATCCAATCCGGCGACCGACGGCCTCTAGGCGGGAAAGGGAACCCGCACCATGACCGTAAACCGCCGCAACCTACTGATCGCAGGCCTCTGCGCCCCGGCGCTGCACGCCGGTCAAGCTTTGGCCCGCCCCATCGCAACCCGTCAGGCGGCGGCCGATGACAGTCAGAGCTTCGTCCGAAAGGCGATGCGACGTCTCGGGACCGCGCCCGGCTTGGCGCTGGCAGTGGTGAATGAGGATGGGCCGGTTCTTGTATTCGGCCACGGCGTAGCCGACATTCGATCGGGTCGCCGCGTGAACGCCGACACCGCCTTCTATATTGCCTCGGCGACCAAATCCTTCACCGCGCTCGGCCTCGCGGCGATGGCCTCGCGAGACGAGGTCGATCTGGATGCGCCGCTGGCGGACTGGATTGGCGACACCCCGCTTCCCGCCGACATCGCGGCGACCGTGACCCTGACCGACCTGCTCAGCCACCGTTCGGGCGTGGACAATGGCCCCATCGCGTTTCGCGCCGCCTATTCCGGCGACCACACCCCAGCGATGATGCAAGCCCTTCTGGCGCGCACCACCAAAAGGCCGGACGCGCCGCACGGTGTTTTCCGCTACGCCAACGCCGGCTACAATCTGGCGACGACCTTGCTGGAGCGACGCTTCGGCCGCGACTGGCGGCTGAGGGTGCGAGACGAGGTTCTGATCCCGGCGGGCATGATGCAGACCACCGCCTGGGTATCGGACGCGCGCCGTCGGGGCGTGACGGCGGTCGGGCATTTCGCAGATCGGGCGGGCGACCCGGTCGTCAGTCCTCTTCAAAAGGTCGATGACACCATGCAGTCGGCGGGCGGGTTGATGTCCACCGCCAACGACATGGCTCGGTGGCTGGCGATACAGATCGAGGCTGGGCCGCTGGTCGCCTCGACCCATCGGCCGCAGGTCGCGCAGGAGACGACCTTCGGGCCCTATCGCCGGGACGGCTACGGGCTCGGATGGCAGACGGGATGGTATGGCGACGACCGGCTGATCCACCATTTCGGCAACTTCGCCGGATCGCGCGCCCACGTCTCCTTCATGCCCGATCGGCGCATCGGCGTAGCGGTGCTGATCAATGAAGATCTGTTCGGCGGCGACATGGCCGATCTGATCGCCAACTATGCCTACGATCGGCTGAAAGCTCGCTCTGATCTGGAAACGGCCTATGCCGCCGAACTGGACACGCTTGTCGCCCGTCGCGATGGCCGACGCCAGGCTGTCGCGCGCAGCCGGACAGAGCGCGCCGCACGCCCCTGGTCTCTACCGCAACCGCCTCACGCCTACGCCGGAACCTACGAAAACGAGGCGCTTGGGACCATGCGGATCAAAGTGGACCAGGATCGGCTGACGGCCGCCATCGGCGTCTTGTCCGCCGTCGCCGACCCGCTGACCGACGCCACTGGCGTCAGGGTCGAACTGGTCCCATTCCAGGGTCAGGAAATCCTGTTCCCGTCGCCAGATACGCTTATCTTCAACGACGAGACCTTCAAACGCGCAAAGGTGTGACTTTAGAGAGGTACACAGACTGCACCTGTTTTACGACGGTCATCCCGCTCCCAGCGCCGCCTCGCGGATGCGGCCGACCATGCTGTTCAGGCCGTTGGCGCGCTGGCGCGTCAGGGCCGAGGGCAGGCCCAGCCGATCCAGCGCCGCGCGGGCGTCGAAGGCGACGATCTCCGCCGCCGTGCGGCCGGAATAGAGTTTCAGCAGCAGGGCGATATTGCCCTTGGACAGGGCGCTGTCGCTGTCGGCGGCGAACCACAGCCGCCCGTCGTCGTGCGTCGTCGCCAGCCAGACCTGGGCCGCACAGCCCGGCACCTTGTTGGCCTCGATCCGGTCGGCCTCGTCCAGCGGGGCCAGCCCCTTGCCCAGTTCGATGACGTATTCGATCCGCTGCTCCCAATCGCCCAAGAGGTCGAAATCCTCGGCCAGTTCGGCCAGGGTCTGGTCCAGGGTGTCGGTCGGGGGCGTGGGGTCGGTCATGCGCCGCCAGATAGGCCGCGCGGCCGTTAACGACAACCGGCCGTTTTGTCCCCCGATATTCATGGTGAACGCCGCAATGGGGTTCGCCTCAGGGGGGAGCGGCCTCGCACCGACTCAGCCGCAGCCCTAGTCTGGGCGCAGACGAAACCCATGGCCCGCCCTTCTTGAAACCCGACGCCCACGCCAGATTCGAGGACGACCCGACGCACGACGCGGCGTTGGGCGCTCCGCTGGTCGCCTTGTGGCACGCGATCTGGGCGGTGGCGGTCGCCCTGACGGCGCTGGCTGCCCAGATGATGGACGGGCTGAAGGACGCGCCGCTGGCCGCCCTGCTGCTGATGGCCTTCCCCGGCGTGTTCGGCGTCGTGCTGATGGTGCGCGACAGCGTCGGGCTGAGGCTGGCCGTCATGGGCGGGTGGATTTTGGCCGCCACCGCTTCGGCCGGCCTAACCGGCGGCGTGACCGGCGCCCTGCCCGGCCTGATCCTGACGCCGCTGGCGGCGGGGATCGCCCTGGATCACGGCGTGCATCATGCCCGCATCGGCGCCGACCGCCTGACCCGGATGGGCGCCTTTGCGGTGGCCCTGCCGCTGCTGGCGGGGCTGATCTCGACCTGGCTGAACGGGGCGGAGGCGCAAGGCCCCCTGCTGGCCGCCGTCTCGGGCCTGCTGGCCATGGGCGCGATCATCGCCGCCATGCGCCTGACCTGGAGCGCGCGCGAGCGTCGTCTGGCCGAAGCGGAAGAACAGGCGGCCCGGATCGCCGCCCTGCTGGAGGATCAGCCGGCCCTGACCCTGCTGCTCGATCCGTCGGGCCGCGCCGTCGCCATCTGGGGCACGCCGCCGCCCGCCCTGTCTGTGCTGGCCCTGACCGAACAGGGCCTGATCTCGACCGTCCATGCGCCCGACCGCCCGGCCGTCTCTGCGGCCCTGGCCCGCGCCCTGTCGGGCCAGTCGGTCGAGGTCCAGTTCACGCCGCGCATCGCCCTGGACCGCCGCGTCGTCATGATCCTGGGCCCGTTCCAGCACGAGACGGACCGCCCGCGCCTGATCGCCCAGGCGTTCGACGGCACGGCCCAGTTCGCCCGCGAGCTGGGGCTGGAGACCGCCCGCGTCGAGGCCGAGGCCCAGTCGGCCGGCAAGACCCGCTTCCTGGCCAATATGAGCCACGAGCTGCGCACGCCCCTGAACGCCGTGCTCGGCTTCGCCGACATCATGCGCCAGAAGCTGTTCGGTCCCCTGCCCGAACGCTACGCCGGATACGCCGACGCCATCCACCAGGCGGGCGGCCATCTGCTGGACCTGATCAACGACGTGCTGGACCTGTCCAAGATCGAGGCCGAACGCTACCAGCTGGCGATGGAGACGTTCGACGCCCGCGACGCCGTGTCCGCCGCCGTCGCCCTGGTCCGGCTCCAGGCCGACGACAAGGGGGTGGAGCTGGCCGCCGTCCTGCCGTCCGAGCCGATCAAGGTTCGCGCCGACGCCCGCGCCCTGAAGCAGATGGCGCTGAACCTGCTGTCCAATGCGGTCAAGTTCACCCCGGCGGGCGGCTCGGTCACCATCACCCTGGACGCCGACGGACCGGACCTGGATCTGGCCGTGTCCGACACCGGCGTCGGCATCGCGCCGCAGGACCTGCAACGCCTGGGCCGCCCCTTCGAACAGGCCGGCGGCGCCGACCAGAAGGCGCAAGGCACCGGCCTGGGCCTATCTTTGGTCCGCAGCCTGACCGAACTGCACGGCGGCCGCATGACCATCGACAGCACCCTGGGCGAAGGCGCAGCGGTGATGATCCGGTTGCCGGTGATGGTGGCGCGGGAGACCGTGGCTGATGAGACACTTCTAGAGCCAGAGCGCGAAGAGGTTTAGCCTCCAGACTTTCGTCAAGACATCACGCCTTGATCTCGCTCCCGGACGAAATCAATCAGGCTTGATCCAAATAACCAGCTGAACCACAGCTACCGCTAAACCAACTACCGCCGCCACCGCCGCCGTTACCCGATTTTTTCGGCTTTCCAGTATTCGGTCTACGAAATTAACGAATCCTCGGCCTGCTGTTTTTAGTTTCCCCTTCAACGAAGAGGAAATCACAAAACTAAAAAATCCTACCTTTGCTATTGTGGATGCATTCATTCTTATAAAGTCTTTGGCTTTAAAGGCCTCCGCCTCTTCCGCACCTGTAAGAAATCCCTGCAATCGGGGACCATTCAAATTCATTAGCGAAAGCATTCTTGGGTCCGCAGCGTAGTCATTTCCATACCTGTATTTCAGTGCGTCGTTTAGGTTTATCCGCACTTCGACTGGAATGCTTGGAGGCTCTTTTTTTACGAGAACGCGATATCGATGCTCCAAATGCTCGAAACCGAACGTGACATTGCGCATGTTCCAATGAACCCAGTATCGTTCTCGCCGATCTCGAGCCCAGTCGTAAAATTGTGTGAGAAGTTCTCTTTCAATATCGTCGTAACGGGCTTCGACGTCGTCCCATGAGATGCCTAGATATTCCGCCACAGTGTGCGTTGAAAAACTGACAGTCTGCCCACTCTCGAAATGACGAGCGACAACCGACGTGATGCGAGGAGATAGCGCACCGGCGCCACCCATCGCTTCTGCGTCAAAAAGGGATTGGGATGAATAATGGATTATATAGAAGCGGTCGGGATGCTTTTTGATGTCATCCCAGAAACTGAAGCTGCCAGCCATTTCACGCCATCCCTTTCGACGATAGCGAACTTATCAGACATATATCACTGATTGATAGGCGCACTCGCTTAGGCCATCCATTTGCGTAGTGCCCAACTAGAATGAAGCAAGGAGGCGTTGGCGGAAAGCCCGCTTAAACCTGCCCCATCGCCAGGAAGGCGCGGCCCGCCGCGAAATCGCCGGCTTCGAAGGTGGAGCGGGCGATGCTGCCGTCGCGGAACAGGAATTCGACGGTGAAGACCTCGCGCGGGTCCAGGGCCGACAGGGCGTCGGCGGCGGCGGCGGGGAACAGCCAGGCCTGACCGGTCGGGCGACCTTCGGGCAGCAGCATCGCATCGGCGCTGGTCACGCCGGCGGCCCAGAAGGCGCGGCGTTGCGCGGCGGGCGGCAGGTCGTGCGACAGCCACGGACGCGGCGCCACCGTGTGGTCACGCATCACCACCCGCACCCCGGTCGGTCGCGAGCGGCCCTGCCAGGACACCACGGCGGCCAGTTGATCGGGCCGGTCCATGCCGCCCACCACGCCGAACCGCACGGGCGAGGCGCCGGTCACGGTCGCCTGCATCAGCCGCCAGGTCGGGCGCGCATAGGCCGCGCGGTCCGCGCTCCACTTTCGGCGATCGCCGGGAAACTCCATCCGCGTCGCGCGCGACCAGCCGGAAAAGGCGGTCTGGACCCGGCCCTGAACCGTCTTCAGATCGGTGGAGCCGCACGGCGTCGTGTTCGCCCGCGCCCGCGCCCGCTGGGCCGTCTCGGCCAGCTGCCGGTCGTTGGATCCGGCGCGCAGGGCCGCGCCCCGCGCCTGATAGGCGGCGGCCGTCAGGGCGGCGGTCAACTGCGGCTCGAACAGGCCGCAGCGGTCGTTGGCGGCCAGCACGAAGCTGCGCTCATAGAATCGGTCCTGCGGCGCGGCGAAGGCTGCGACGGGCGTCGCGGCGATCAGCACGGCCGACAGGAAACCTCTGGCTTGCCGGGGGGAAAGGCCTATCCTCATGCCCCGACCCTAGCGCGCCAGAGTTGGGGTTCCGTGTTCGAGCAAGGTTAGCGAATTGCTTCTTTCCAGCGACCTGTGGGTCAGCGCCCTGATCCGCCGCGCCCAGATCGAGGGCGCCTATGCCACCGTGGTCAAGAAGGGCGACGCCCGCGCCGGCTCGGTCATCGTCAAGGCCTACGACACCTCCACCCGCACCGCCCGCCTGTTCACCGAAGCCTTCGGAACCGACGGCGACCGCCTTTGGATCCAGCCCGTCACCTCCGACAGCGAAAGCGAACTGGACGCCTATATCGCCCGACAGAGGGGGTACGACCCGGACCTGTGGGTGGTCGAGATCGAGGACAAGCAGGGGCGGCACTTCATCACGGAGACGGTGCAGGCTTGATTCTCTGCGCTCTGACTTGAGCGGGATTATTTATCTCGCCCATCAAACGCCGCGCGCGCCGCCTCGATGCGGTCGATGTTTTTTTCGGCCCAGGTCCAGACGCCGCAGAACGCTTCAGCCAGGGTGAAGCCCAGGTCGGTCAGGCGGTATTCGACCTTGGGCGGGATGACGGGGTGGACGGTGCGGATCACCAGGCCGTCGCGCTCCATCTGGCGCAGGGTCTGGGTCAGCATCTTCTGACTGATGCCCCCGACCAGGTCGCCGACGCGGGTGAAACGCGTCTCGCCGTGTTCGGCCAAGACCTCCAGGATCAGCATAGTCCATTTGTCGGCGACGCGGCCGATGACGTCGTTGACCAAGGCCTCCACGCGCGGATCGGCGACCTCTCCGGTCTCGGGGTGAGCAATTCTTGCAGGCGGAAGCGCCGTCATAGCCATTTCTTTCCGGACGGTAAGTAGGGCGGTTTCAAGTGCCTACTTTCGGTTGGAGAGTGAACGTCATACCTCGCTTTCATCGCTGACGCATCCCGAGGAGACGATCATGAACATCACCGGCAACACCATACTGATCACCGGCGGCGGCACGGGCATCGGCCGCGCCCTCGCCGAGGCGCTGCACGCGCGCGGTAATCAGATCATCATCACCGGCCGCCGCGAAAGCGTGCTGAGAGAGACGGCGGCCGCCAATCCCGGCATGGCCTGGGCGACGCTGGACATGGAGGACGCTGCGGCCGTCGCCGCCTTCGGCGCCCAGGTCGTCAAGGACCACTCCGCCCTGAACGCCGTCATTCTGAACGCCGGCATCATGAAGACAGAGGACCTGAAGGCCCAGCCGTTCGACCTGGCCGTCGTGGAGGCGATCATCGCCACCAATCTATTGGGGCCGATCCGCCTGACAGCCGCCCTGCTGCCGCATCTGACGGCCCAACCGAAGGCGACGGTGATGACGGTGACCTCGGGCCTGGCCTTCGTCCCGCTGACGGCGACGCCGACCTACAATGCGACCAAGGCGGCGATGCATTCGTGGAGCCAGTCCCTGCGGCATCAACTGGCGGACACCGGGGTCGAGGTGCTGGAGTTGGCCCCGCCCGGCGTGGCCACCGACCTGATGCCGGGCCATGCGGAAAACCCCGCCTCCATGCCGCTGGCCGACTATACGGCCGAGGTGATCGGCCTGATCGAACGCGGCGAGACCCCGCGCGGCGAAATCCTGGTCGAACGGGTCAAGCCGCTGCGGTTCGCTGAGGCAAACGGCTATGAGGCGGTGTTCGCGCAGTTGAACGGCGCGCACTAGACGGGATCATTCCCGGTCAAAAGCGGTCAGGGTCGGCGGGACAAGCCGCCGATCCAGCGACCGAAGGCGGCTTTGCAACCCGGTGATGCCATCAAGCAGCGCACCCCGATGGCCCTTTATGCGTTACATGCAAAGCTGAAGGAGCGCGTTTGATGGCCGCCGAAAAGACCGCTGTCCTCTACCGAATGGTTATGGAAAAGCACGTTTGCCCTTGGGGTCTGCGCGCCAAACATCTGCTGAAGAGCCAGGGCTTCGTCGTCGACGACCGCTGGCTGACCACGCGCGAACAGACCGACGCCTTCAAGGCCGAGCATGGCGTCAAGACGACGCCGCAGACCTTTATCAACGGACAAAGGATCGGCGGCTACGACGATCTCAGGCGTTTCCTGGGCAAGCCGGTCAAGGATCCGAACCGCAAGACCTATACCCCGGTGCTTGTCGTCTTCGCCGTCACCGCCCTGATGGCGATCGCCGCCAGTTACGCCGCCGGGACGTTGCTGACGAAGCGGACGCCCGAGTGGTTCATCGCCTTTTCCATGTGCGCCCTGGCGATGCTGAAGCTGCGGGATCTGGACGGATTCGCCACCATGTTCCTGGGATACGACTTGCTGGCGCGACGCTGGGTGCCGTACGCCTACATATATCCGTTCGTCGAGCTTGGGGCCGGCGTCCTGATGATCGCGAACGTGCTGACGTGGCTGTCGGCGCCGGCGGCCGCCTTCGTGGGTCTGATCGGCGGCTGGTCGGTGTTCAAGGCCGTCTACATCCAGAAACGCGAACTCAAATGCGCCTGCGTCGGCGGCGACAGCAATGTGCCGCTCGGTTTCCTGTCCCTGACCGAGAACGTGATGATGGTCCTGATGGCGGCGTGGATGGGCTGGATGGCCTGGGCCTGAGGCCTCACCTCAGACCAGCAGCGCCGATCAATCCTCGTCCATCTTCAGGGCGGCGATGAAGGCTTCCTGCGGGATTTCGACCTTGCCGAACTGGCGCATGCGCTTCTTGCCGGCCTTCTGCTTTTCCAGCAGCTTCTTCTTGCGGGTGGCGTCGCCGCCGTAGCATTTGGAGGTCACGTCCTTGCGCAGGGCGCGGACGGTCTCGCGGGCGATGATCTTGCCGCCGATGGCCGCCTGGATCGGGATCTGGAACAGGTGGGGCGGGATCAGTTCCTTCATCTTCTCGACCATGCCCCGGCCGCGCGTCTCGGCGCGGGCGCGGTGGACCAGCATGGACAGGGCGTCGACCGGCTCGGCGTTAACCAGGATGGACATCTTCACCAGGTCGCCGACCTTGTATTCTGTGATCTCGTAGTCGAACGAGGCATAGCCCTTCGAGATCGACTTCAGCCGGTCGTAGAAGTCGAACACCACCTCGTTCAGCGGCAGCTCATAGACCACCATGGCGCGGTTGCCGACGTAGGACAGTTCGATCTGCTGGCCGCGACGGTCCTGACACAGCTTGATGACGCCGCCGAGGTATTCGTCCGGCGTCAGGATGGTGGCCTTGATCCAGGGCTCGGCGATCGTCTCGATCTGCATCACGTCGGGCAGGTCGGCCGGGTTGTGCAGGTCGATTTCGGAGCCGTCGCGCAGGCCGATCTTGTAGACGACGGACGGCGCCGTGGCGATCAGGTCGAGGTTGAACTCGCGGCTCAGGCGCTCCTGGATGATCTCAAGGTGCAGCAAGCCCAGGAAGCCGCACCGGAAGCCGAAGCCCAGCGCCGCCGAGCTTTCCATCTCATAGGTGAAGGAGGCGTCGTTCAGGCGCAGCTTGCCGATCGCGGCGCGCAGGTCCTCGAAGTCTGCGGCGTCCACCGGGAACAGACCGCAGAAGACGACCGACTGGACTTCCTTGAACCCCTTCAGCGGCTCGGCGGTCGGCTTCTTCTCGTCGGTAATGGTGTCGCCGACGGCGGCATGGGCGACTTCCTTGATCTGGGCGGTGATGAAGCCGACCTCGCCGGGGCCCAGCTGCTCGACCGGGGTGTTCTTGGGCAGGAAGACGCCGACCCGGTCGATCAGGTGGGTCGAGCCGTTGCGCATCATCTTGACCCGCATGCCGGTCTTCAGCACGCCGTCGAAGACCCGCACCAGCACGACGACGCCGAGGTAGGGGTCGTACCAGGCGTCGACCAGCATGGCCTTCAGCGGAGCGTTCACATCCCCCTTGGGCGCCGGCAGCTTGGTGACGATGGCCTCCAGCACCTCCTCGATGCCGATGCCGGACTTGGCGCTGGCCAGGACCGCTTCGGAGGCGTCGATGCCGATCACGTCCTCGATCTGGGCGCGCACGCGGTCCGGCTCGGCGGCCGGCAGATCGACCTTGTTCAGGACCGGCACGATCTCGTGGTTGTTGTCGATGGCCTGATAGACATTGGCCAGGGTCTGAGCCTCGACCCCTTGCGAGGCGTCCACGACCAGCAGCGAGCCTTCGCAGGCGGCCAGGGACCGGCTGACCTCATAGGCGAAGTCCACGTGGCCCGGCGTGTCCATCAGGTTCAGGATATAGTCCTGCCCGTCCTTGGCCCGATAGGTCAGACGAACGGTCTGGGCCTTGATGGTGATGCCCCGTTCCTTCTCGATCTCCATATTGTCGAGCACCTGCTCGGACATCTCGCGCGCGGTCAGGCCGCCGGTGTGCTGGATCAGGCGGTCGGACAGGGTCGACTTGCCATGGTCGATGTGCGCGACCACGCTGAAGTTGCGAATGTTCGAGATCGGGGGAGTCGTCATCCGCGCGCCCCTATCACGCGCGGGCGCCGGGGACCAGACGCGGCACGATCCGCAGCCAGCACGGCCGCGTATTACAGCTTGGCAATGATGGCGTTTGTCTTTGAGCGCGGCCCTGGGACGCTGTAAGGGAAACGGCCATCGCCTGATCGCTCTTCAAGGACGTTTTTCCGTGCTCCAGACGACCCGACCCACACTTCTGGCCGGTGCGGCCGTTCTGGCCGTCCTGCTGCTGGCCGGCTGCGGCGGCGGAGACGACAAGAAGGCCGACGGCAAGGAGGCGGCCGGCGCGCGCCAGACCGTGACCGCCGCGACCGTGACCCAGATCAACCTGGCCCGCACGGTCAACGCCTCGGGCTCCGTCTCCGCCTGGGAAGAGGTGCCGGTGGCGGCCGAGACCGGCGGCCTGACCGCCGTCGCCGTCTATGTGGACGAAGGCTCCTACGTGCGTCAGGGCCAGCCGCTGGTGCAGATGAACGACGTCCTGCTGCGCGCCCAGCTGCGGCAGCAGCAGGCCCAGGTGCAGCTGGCCGAGGCCAATGTGGCGCGCGACAACGCCGCGCTCGATCGCGCGCAGCAGCTGAAGGAACGCGGCTTCCTCAGCCAGGCGTCGCTGGACACGGCCTTGGCCAACCAGCGCAGCTCGAACGCCAATCTGGCCGCCGCCCGCGCGGCCCTCAGCCAGACCCAGACCCAGTTGTCGCAGGCGACCATCCGCGCGCCCGTCGGCGGGATGATCATCAGCCGCAGCGTCACCAAGGGCCAGATCATCGCCGCCGGGACCGAACTGTTCCGCATGGTGCGCGACGGCCGGCTGGAGCTGGACGCCCAGGTGCCGGAAACCGAACTGTCGCTGGTCCGCGCCGGTCAGTCGGCGATCGTGACCTCCAGCGAGGCCGGCCAGACCACCGGCTCGGTCCGCATCGTCACGCCCGAGGTGAATGCGCAGACCCGCCTGGGCCTGGCCCGCATTTCCCTGGCGCCCGGCGCCCAGCTGCGGCCCGGCATGTTCGCCCGCGCCGAGATCGCCGTCGGCGATCAGCCCGCCCTGGTCGTGCCCGCCTCGGCGGTCGTCTATCGCGAGGCCAAGGCCGGGGTCTATGTCGTGGGCCAGGGCGATGTCGTCCGCTTCGTCCCGGTCACGACCGGGGTTCGCAGCGGCGACCGCGTCGCGGTCACGGGCGTCCAGGCCGGTCAGCGCGTCGTCGTGCAGGGCGCAGGCTTCCTGGGCGAAGGCGACCATGTGACGGTGGCCCCGGCGACCGCGGCGCCCCAGCCGGCGACGCCCGCCGCCCCTGCCCCCGCCGCTGCAGCCGCGCGCTAGGATCGGACCGATGGGCTTTCAGAACATCTCGTCCTGGTCGATCAGGAACCCGATCCCCATCGTCCTGCTGTTCGTCGTCCTGACGATCGCGGGGACGATGAGCTATTTCAAACTCAGGACGAACAACTTCCCCGACGTGGATCTGCCGGTCGTCGCCGTGACGGTGGTCCAGGCCGGCGCCGCCCCGACCGAGATGGAGACCCAGGTCACGCGCCTGGTCGAGGATGCGGTGGCGGGCCTGGGATCGGTCAAGCACATCACCTCGGTCGTCAACGAGGGGGTGTCGACCACCTCCATCGAGTTCCAGCTGGGCGTGAACCTGGAGAAGGTCACCAACGACGTGCGCAACGCCGTCAGCGGTATCCGCCAGAACCTGCCCGCCGACGTGCAGGAACCGATCGTCCAGCGCATCGAATTCACCGCCATTCCCTTCGCCAACTTCGTGGTGCGGGCGCCGGGCATGAGCCCCGAGGAGCTGAGCTGGTTCGTCGACAATACCGTGGCCAAACGCCTGTTGTCGGTGCGCGGCGTCAGCCAGATCAGCCGTGACGGCGGCGTCAGTCGTGAAATCCGCATCAAGCTGGACCCCGCGCGGCTCGCCGCCTCGGGCGTGACGGCGGCCCAGGTGTCGAACCAGCTGCGCGCCTCCAACATCAACCTGCCGGGCGGCCGCGGCGAGATCGCGGGCGAGGAGCAGGCCATCCGCACCGTCGGTTCGGCCAAGTCGGTCGAACAGCTGCGCGAGACCCTGATCCCCATCGGCAGCCGCAGCGTGCGGCTGGGCGACCTGGGCCAGATCACCGACGAATGGTCCGAGCCGCGCGGCCGCGCCCGCTTCAACGGTCAGGAAGTCGTCGGCTTCGGCGTCTCGCGCGCCATCGGCTCGTCCGAGGTGGACGTCTATGACCGCGTCAAGGCCGAGATCGAGAAGCTGGACCAGGAGCGCGGCGACGTCACCATCGAGGAGGTGGCCAACACCACCGAAGACGTCGTCAACAACTTCCACGCCTCGGTCGAGACCCTGGTGCTGGGCGCCCTTCTGGCGATCGCGGTGGTCTTCATCTTCCTGCGGGACTGGCGCGCGACCCTGATCGCGGCGGTGGCCATGCCGCTGTCGCTGATCCCGACCTTCTGGGTGATGGACCTGACGAACCAGTCGCTGAACGTCGTGACGCTGCTGGCCCTGTCGCTGACCATCGGCATCCTGGTGGATGACGCCATCGTGGAGATCGAGAACATCGTCCGTCACATCCGCGACGGCAAGGCCCCCTACCCCGCGGCCATCGAGGCGGCCGACGAGATCGGCCTGGCGGTCATGGCGACGACGGCGACCCTGATTGCGGTGTTCGCCCCCACCGGATTCATGCCCGGCGTCGTGGGCCAGTTCTTCAAGAGCTTCGCCATCGCCACCTGCGTCAGCGTTCTGTTCTCCCTGCTCGTGGCGCGAACCCTGACGCCCCTGATGGGCGCCTATCTGCTGAAGCGCGACCAGGGCAAGGAGCACAAGGAGCCCTTCTGGATGGGGCCCTATCTGAAGGCCCTGAACTGGGCGCTGGGCGATGACTGGCGCAAGCGCAGGGCCGACCACCACCCGCGCGCAAGCTGGTTCCGCCGCAAGGTCGCGGACCGGATGTTCGATCACCGGCTGTGGGTGCTGGGGATGGGCGTGCTGTTCTTCATCCTGTCGATCATTCTGGCGACCAAGCTGCCGGGCGAGTTCATTCCGGTCGAGGACATCTCGCGCTCCACCGTGACGGTGCAGTTGCCGCCGGGCGCGACCTTGGCCGAGACGGATTCCGCCGTGCAGCGCATCAACCGCGAACTGATGAAACGGCCCGAGGTCGCGTCGGTCTATTCGTCCGTCGGTTCGGCGACGACCAGCTTCGGCCCCGGCGGCGGCGGATCGGCCGGCGAGGTGCGCAGCGCCAACCTGACCGTCAATCTGGTCGGGCGCTGGGATCGCAAGCTGAGCCAGCAGGAGTTCGAGCGCGACATGGGACCGGTGCTGCGCCAGATTCCCGGCGCGCGAATCCAGTTCGGCGCCGCGGGCGGAGGCGGCGGGTCCAGCCTTCTGACCATCGCCCTGGTCGGCGACGACCCCAATGTGCTTGAGCCCGCGGCCGCCAAGGTCGAACGCGAGATGCGCAGCATTCCGGGCCTGTCCAATGTGGTGTCCTCGGCCTCGCTCGTGCGGCCGGAAATCCTGGTCACACCGCGCGCCGATGTCGCCGCCTTGCAAGGGGTGTCGACCCAGGACATCAGCCAGGTGGCGCGCGTCGCCACCCTGGGCGACGCCGATCAGCTGTTGCCCAAGTTCAATCTGGGCGACCGCCAGGTGCCGATCCGGGTCATGCTGACGGAACAGGCGCGTTCGGATCTGGGCGTGCTGGAGAACCTTCAGGTGCCGACGGCGTCGGGCGCGACGGTGCCCCTGTCGGCGGTGGCGGACATAAGCTTCGGGGCCGGCCCCAACCAGATCAATCGTCTGGACCGACTGCGGGTCGCCAACATCACCGCCGAACTGACCGGCCTGACCCTGAGCCAGGGGACGCAGGCGGTGAACGATCTGCCGGCGATCAAGTCCCTGCCGCAGGGGGTCAGCCAGAAGCCGTCGGGCGACGCCGAAAGCTTCCAGGAGCTGGGCATGGGCTTCGCCTTCGCCATCATCACCGGCATTCTGTTGATGTATGTCGTGCTGGTCCTGCTGTTCAAAAGCTTCTTCCACCCGATCACCATCCTGGCGGCGCTTCCCGTGTCGTTCGGCGGCGCCTTCTTCCTGCTGCTGGTGACGGGCAAGTCGCTGTCCATGCCGGCCCTGATCGGCATCATCATGCTGACCGGGATCGCGGCGAAGAACTCCATCCTACTGGTCGACTACGCCATCATGGCGATCGACAAGGGGATGAACCGCCACGACGCCCTGATGGACGCCGCCCACAAGCGGGCGCGGCCGATCATCATGACGACCATGGCGATGGGCCTGGGGATGCTGCCCATCGCGGCGGCGTTCGGCGAAGGCACCGCCTTCCGCTCGCCCATGGCCATCGCGGTCATCGGGGGACTGATCACATCCACCGCGCTGTCGCTGCTGTTCGTGCCGGTGGTGTTCAGCCTGATAGACGGGGTCAAGCGCCGCCTGGAAGGCCGAATGGACAAGATGTTCCACGGCCAGCACGGGCATGAGGAGCCGGCGGCGATGGAGGATCGCCCGGCCTGATCCGCCCACGACGCTTGAACGACCAAGGCCCGGCGGTGCGATCCGACCGGGCCTTTCTTTGGACGGCTTAGAACTGGTCGCGTTCACACGAGGTGTTTCTCGTTGCCGTCCCGGAAATCGGGTCCGGCTGCAGCGATCCGTTATGTGCCATTTTGGCACCCGCCAAGCTTCCAAGAGTCCGGACCGATGTTGCACGAATGCCGTTCGCGGCCTACAGCCGAATGGTTAATCGGCGTTAGCCAAATCGTTGATTCGTCCCGCTCTGGGACGGCACGCATCTTGGACAGCGAAGGTTGGCAGGACGGGTGGAAAAAACCGTTCTGGTCAATGCTGGGGGGAGCTTGGAGGCCAAGCGACCGCTGAACACACAACGGCGAAAATCATCGCTTGGAGAGAATACTCATGAAACTCGCTTCCCTTATGGCTGGCGCTGCGGCGCTGGCGCTCGTCGCCGCTCCGGCCATGGCCGGAACTGTCAACCAAGGCGCTGCTGTCGGCGGCTTCTCGAAGGGCATGTACGGCGCTTACACGTCGGCCAACGGCACGACCGATATGGGCTTCATCGACTTCGTCAAGACCAATGGCCTTGGCGGTCAAGACAGCGGCATCTCGGTCTTCACCGCGACCGGCAGCTCGGCCAACAACAACGGCACGGCGTCGAACAATGACGGCGCGACCTTCACCCTGAAGGGCGCTGTGTCGACGGACTGCGCCTATTACACCGGCAACGCCTCGACCACGATCGACTTCGGCACCATCGGCATCTACGCCTCGGACGACACCGGCCCGGCCAACGCCTTTGACATGACCGCTCCGGCCAACGTCACCATCGACACCAACCTGGCCGGCTGCAACACGTCCAACACCGTCACCGTGTCCAAGAACGACATCCGCGGCCTGGTGAACAACTCGGGCGCCGGTTACGACTCCAACGTCTTCCAGGCCAACCTGCCTTACTCGGTCACCGGCACCTACACCGCCGGCGCCGTCGGCTCCACGGCCGCCGCGACCAACGGCAACTACATCAACCTGGCCGCCAACGCCAACTCCACCAGCGCCAGCCACGGCGCCTGGAAGTCGGCCATGGCCCTGAACGTGAACATCCCCGTTCCGTCCAAGTCGCTGCTCGCCGGCGCCTATGAAGGCCAGCTGTCCGTCAATATCCAAGCCTTCTGATCTTCAGAACGACCTGAGAAACCGCGACAGGGGGCCCTCCGGGCCCCCTGTTTGCGTTTGGCGTCCTATCATCACGAAGGCGAGAAGACTCCCTGCTCAAGCTGCGGCGAGTTGAGGACGCATGTCGGGCCGCCTTCGACACCAGACGGCCACGACCCTTGACTTTAGCACCTATGAGAAAGGGCCGGCCGGTTTCCCGGTCGGCCCTTGGTCGTTCAGCCTTGAAGGCTGGCGATCAGTATTTGACCTTCAGCGTCACGCCGTAGGTGCGTGGGGCGCCGAGGTAGGCGTTATAGGTCGCCGTGTCGGTGGCCATATTGTAGTAGGTGCCGTCCGCCTGAGGCGTCGTGGTGTTGGCGAAGGCCGTGCCCTGCAGCGGGGCGGCGAAGCCGACCTGGGTGTATTCTTCTTCCAGCAGGTTCTGGCCCCAGACCTCCAGCGTCCAGCGCTCGTCGGCCGAACCGATCGAGACCCGGCCGTTGACGACGGTGAAGGCGTCCTGGTTCTTGTACGGCAGCAGGTCCGAGCCGGTGTTGTATTCGGTCGAATATTTGGCCGACAGGTTGAAGCCGCCACGCAGGCCGCCGCCCAGTTCGCGATCGAACGCCAGTGCGCCGGTCAGCGACCATTCCGGAGCGAACGAAGCACGCGCGCCCGGCAGCAGCGACAACTGCGGGAAGCGGCCGGGGCTGGACAGGTCGCCGGGGCCGAACACGCCGTATTTGGCGTCGGTGTAGGTCACGCCGCCCTGGAAGCTCAGGCCCTCGACCGGGGTGAACCAGACCATGTCGGCGTCGACGCCGCGCGATTTCAGCTCGGGGATGGATTCCACCACGAAGGCGGTGCCCAGGAAGGTGTTCAGCTGGAAGTTCTCAAACTTCTGGTCGAAGTAGGTGACGTTCAGCAGCATGGTGCGGTCGAACAGGGTCGTCTTGATCCCCGCTTCATAGCTGTCGACGGTCTCGGCCTCGAAGAACAGCGAGGCGTCCGGCGTCACGCCCGTCTGCACCCGGTCCATATTGTAGCCCGCGCCCTTGTAGCCGCGCGCATAAGAGCCATAGACCATGATCGACGGATTGAAGCGGTAGGACGCCTTGATGGTGCCCGACAGGTCGGTGTCGCTGAACTTCTCTTGAATCCTACGGCCGTCATATTGAGGGTTGGACCAAGGCAGGCACAGCAGGCCGAGCGCGGCGGTCGGCGTTCCGACGGTGCCGGGCAGACGGTTGGCCGGGTTCTGGTTCGCCAGGGCGCCGCCGCAAGCCGCGCCGTTGGTTCCCAGATTGTCCTGAACGCCCAAGAGACGCTTGCTGTCATAGGTGTAGCGCAGGCCCAGGTTGATATCGAAGGCCTCGGTCACCCGGTAGGTGTTGTTGGTGAAGACGGCGACCGATTCCGAACGCTGGGAATAGTGGTCCTCATACGCCTTGCCGGCGCTGAATACCGGGGCGGTCGGGCTGGGCGGAACCAGGCCGAGCACGCACAGGGGTTGCCCCAGCAGAGGGCCGCTGGTCCCGACGGCGAAGCCCTGTGGGTTGGTGAAGCAGCCGGTGCGCGCCGGGCTGGGGCCGCCGAAGGCCGCCGGCACGCTGGCCGTCAGCAGCAGGGACGCAAAGGCGTTGTAGTCCGAGCCATAGACATAGCTGTCGTCGCGATAGACGCCTTCTTTGGTGGCGAACAGGCCGACCAGCCAGTCGAACTTGTCCGTCGCGCCGGCCAGGCGGAACTCTTGGGTCAGGTTGTCGACGCCGTAGCCGTTGGAGCCGTCGTTGGCGCGGTACAGAATGTCCGCGCCGGTGTAGTCGAGGTCCATCCCTTGCTGGAAAGACCAGTCGCGCCATGAGGTCTGCGACGTCAGGGTGGCGTTAATGCTGGGGAAGTCGATGGTCGCTTCCGCCGACAGACCCATGTCCTCGATTTCCTGCGGCGTCTCGCGGTTGGAATAGGCCAGACGCGAGAAGGGCACCGTGCCGAAGCCGGCGACCGGCGGACGCTGGCCCGGACCGTTCGGCGCGGTCAGGGCTGCGATGAAGGCCTGCGACGGGCCGACGCGCGTCTGCACGGCGACGCAGCAGTATTCCTCACGCTTGGTGTAGTCGGCGATCAGGCGCACCGAGACATCGTCGCTGGGCAGGATCAGCAGCTGGCCGCGCGTCGTCCAGTAGTCCTGGGTCTGGTCGTCCTTGCGGGTGTTGGGGCCGTCGCCGTTGTTGACGTCGTAGAAGCCGTCACGCTCGCGGTGCGCGACGAACAGGCGACCCGCGATCTGGTCGGTCAGGCCGCCGGTGACGGAAACCGAACCGCCGATGGCGCCGAAGTTGCCCCCGGTCAGTTCGCCCGAGATCGACGGATCGAACGACGGACGCTCGGTGATGATGTTGATGACGCCGGCCGAGGTGTTCTTGCCGAACAGGGTGCCCTGCGGGCCCTTCAGCACCTCGATGCGGCTCAGTTCGCCCAGGTCGCCGAAGCCGACCGAGTTGCGCGAGCGATAGACGCCGTCGATCACCACGCCGACCGAGCTTTCCAGGCCGGGGTTGTCGCCGACGGTGCCGGCGCCGCGGATCCGCACGGTAGTCGAGGCTTCGGACTGGGTCGAGGTGACGGTCATGCCTGGCGTCAGGATCTGCAGATCCTTGATGTCCTGCACGCCCGCGCCGTCCAGGATTTCCTGCGACAGGGTCGTGACCACGATCGGCACGTCCTGCAGGCTCTGTTCGCGCTTCTGGGCGGTGACGATGATGTCGTCGACGCTGGCGGGCGCTTCCTGCGCGGCGGCGACGCCGGCGAAGCCCATGACGGCGGCGCCGATGACGGCGGCGGACACGGTTGTCCTGAGTTGAAGATTGCGGCGCATCGGCGTCCTCCCGGCTGAAGTTGCGACGCCATTGGCGATCGCAGCGTTTCCTGTTCCCTCGACGTCCCCTACGTGGGGGATCATTCGTTGGGGACAGGCTAAGCGCGGTTCGGGCCGACCGACAAGCGAGCGTTGTTACCCGCGACCATTTTTCGCCGTGGATTCGCCTTTGTGTGTCGAGGAAGCGACAGAAAACGCTGACGCTAGGTCAGTTTTTGCCCGTCTTTCGGTCCCAGAGGCTCGACCTCAGGGTGCAGGGCGGCGGGATCCACCTGGCGGGCCCGACCGGCGAAACCCAGCACCAGGGCCGCCGCGATCGCCGACAGGATCGAGCCGCCGATGACGCCCAGCTTGACCTCGACCTGTTCGGGCGAATCGACCGCGCCGGGGAAGGCCAGAACGCCGATGAACAGGCTCATGGTGAAGCCGACCCCGCACAGCAGGGAGACGCCATAGACTTGCAGCCAGCTGGCGCCCGTCGGCCGCGCGCCGATCTTCAGCGCCGAAGCCAGCCAGGCGGCGCCCAGGACGCCGATCTGCTTGCCGACGAACAGGCCCAGGGCGATGGCGATGACCAGGGGCGCGAACGCCTGCTCCATCGACAGACCGGCGAAGGAGACGCCCGCCTTGGCGAAGGCGAACAGCGGCAGGACCAAAAAGGCGTTCCAAGGGTGCAGATCGTGCATCGCCTCCTTCAGCGGGCTCTGACCGTCTTCGGCCCGGCCCTTGATCGGCACGATCATGGCGAAGGCCACGGCGGTGAGCGAGGTGCTGAGCCCCGACAGCACCGTCAGATACCAGACCAGGGCGAACCCCAGCACCCAGAAGGGCGCAGGGATGCGGATGCGGTGCGCCGCGACCGCGCCGACGGCCAGCGCGCCCAGCGCCCAGAACAGCGGCGTCCAGTTCGCGCCCTCGCTGAACAGCACGGCGATCAGGGCGATGGCGCCCAGGTCGTCGACGATGGCGAGCGTCAGCAGAAAGACCCGCAACGACGACGGCAAGCCCTTGCCGACGAAGCCGAAGATGGCCAGCGCAAAGGCGATGTCGGTCGCCAGCGGGATGGGCCAGCCGGCGTGCGGCGCCCCGATGGCGCCGGACAGCAGCAGATAGATCGCCGCCGGCCCCGCCATGCCTCCGAGCGCCGCCAGCACCGGCGTGGCCAGTTTGCGCGGGTCGCTCAGTTCGCCGCGCACGATCTCGTATTTGATCTCCAGCCCCACGACGAGGAAGAAGATCGCCATCAGACCTTCCTTGATCAAGTCGGAGATGGTCTCCTCCAGCCGGATCGGGCCGATCTGAAGCACATGATAGCTCTTCAGCCAGGCGAAATAGTCGGCCGACCAGGGCGAGTTGGCGACCAAGACGGCGGCGATGGCCGCCAGGGCCAGGGCCGAGCCGGATGCGGCCTCGGTCTTGAGGAAATCGAGTGTCAATTTGCGCGCCACGGCGGCCTCCTAGCGAACGGAAGTTTCGTCGTGACGCCAGGTTATCGACGGGCGTCGGACCGGATTCGTAGCGCCCCGTAAAGGACGACGCCGGCCTGGCCGCGAGGCGCGACCTGATCTCTGGGCACAAGAATACGGAACCCGGAAGAAGGTTCAACCCCAACCGTGGCCGTAAGGCGACTTGCGAAACCGGCGCGACCGCTGCACCTAACCCCTATGCCCGTCTCCCCCGCCTACCGCCCCGAACCGCGCTTCTTTGACTTGGGCGCGGACTATGCCGATGCGGTTCTGGCCACGGACTTTCCGAAGACGATCATGCGGTTTCGCAACGACCGCGCGGCCGCCGAAGTCGGGCTGGAGGGGCTGAGCGAGGCGGAATGGATCGCCGCCTTCGGACGGTTCGAGCCTCTGCCGGGGCAGCCCGGTCCGGTCGCCATGCGCTATCACGGGCATCAATTCCGGCACTACAATCCCGATCTGGGCGACGGGCGCGGGTTCCTGGCGGCGCAGATGCGCGACGCATCGGACCGGCTATTGGATTTGGGCACCAAAGGCTCCGGCCAGACGCCCTGGTCGCGTGGGGGCGATGGGCGGCTGACGTTGAAGGGCGGGGTGCGCGAGGTGCTGGCGGCGACGATGCTGGAGGCGCTAGGCGTCCCGACCAGCCGCGCCTTTTCGCTGATCGAGACCGGCGAGGCGCTGGAGCGCGGTGACGAGCCTTCTCCGACGCGGTCGGCCATTCTGGTGCGGCTGTCGCACAGCCATGTGCGGTTCGGCACATTCCAACGCGCGGCCTATCTGGGGCGCAAGGACCAGATCGAGGCGCTGATCGAACATGTGCGCACCCTGTATCATCCGGGCGTCGCCGCCGGCGATGCACCCGGCCTGCTGCGGGCTGTCGTCGAGGCCTCGGCGAAACTGACGGCGCGGTGGATCGCGGCCGGCTTCGTGCACGGGGTGCTGAACACCGACAATCTGAACGTCACGGGCGAGAGCTTCGACTACGGCCCCTGGCGGTTCCTGCCCGAATACGACCCGGCCTTCACCGCCGCCTATTTCGATCAGACAGGCCTCTACGCCTTCGCACGTCAGCCGGAGGCGGTGTTCTGGAACCTGACGCAGCTGGCCGGGTGCCTGAAACTGGTCGCCGAGGTCGAGCCGCTGACGGATGCGCTGAACGGCTTCGGTCCCGCCTATATTCGCGAACTGAGGGCCGCGTTCTTGATGCGGTTGGGCGTCCACAGCCTGGGCGAGGCGGCGGATCAGCGGCTGGTGGATACGACCCTGACCCTGCTGAGAGAGGGCGGCGCGGCCCTGCGGTGGGAGCCGCTGTTCTTCGACTGGTTCGGCGGCTTCGCCTCCTCGGCCCGCGCCCTGTCGGGACCGCGTGCGAAATGGTACCAGGGCGAGGCCTTCGACGCTTTCCGCTTTGCGCTGATGGAACACGAACCGGATCGGATCGAACGGCTGGAACATCCGATGTTCGCCGCGCGCGAACCGGAGGAGATGTTGATCGGCGAGGTCGAGGCGATCTGGGCCGCCATCGCGGACGCCGACGACTGGGCGCCCTTCCAGGACAAGCTGGATCGACTGGAGGCGGCGCGTGTTGCCTGGGGGTTCACCGCCTGAGGCCGAACCTTACGAAAGCTTCACCTCGTTTATCGATAATTTTCTTGCCCGTTTATCGATAAATCCATATCGATAGTCACCAAGGCGGTCGCGGAGGGCGACCTGAATGGAAGGGCTTTCGAGATGAAGATGATCGGCAAATATTCCGTCGCCAGCGCCCTGCGCTGGCTGCTGGGCTTCGTCAATGTGTTCGTGATGATCGGCGCCATCGCCACCATCCTGGTCTTCCTGTTCACCCTGATCGTGCCGAGCTTCGGCGCCGGCCTGATCGACGGACTGAAGGGCGTCAGCGTCGAGCCGCACAGCAACCTGCAATTGACCGGACGTCTGACCCTGCTCGGCGCGGCGATGGCCTGCGGCTTCACCTGGTGGATCATCAATCGACTGCGGCGGATCCTGCTGTCGGTAAATCAGGGCGACGCCTTCGAGTTCGCCAACGTCAAACGGCTGCAGGGCGTGGGTCTGGGCCTGATCGGCATTCAGCTGACGGCGCTGCTGCTGGTCTTCGTCGCCCCGCAGAGCATCGGCCAGTCGCCGTCCGACTACGACTTCGACCTGGGCTCCTGGCTGGGCATTCTGGTGGTCTTCATCCTGGCGGAGGTGTTCCGGCAGGGGTCGGCCATGCGCGACGAACAGCTGACCACGGTCTGAGGAGCGCGCGCCATGATCATGATCCAACTGGACCGGCTGCTGCTCGACCGCCGCATGTCCCTGACCGAACTGTCCGATCGCGTCGGCGTCACCCTGGCCAATCTGTCGATCCTGAAGACCGGCAAGGCCCGCGCGGTGCGCTTCTCCACCCTGGACGCCCTGTGCCGCGAACTGGACTGCCAGCCCGGCGACCTGATCGTCCAGACGCCGGGGCCGCAGCCCGAAGACTGAAATCGCGCTGCAAAGCTTTGTGGGGCATTGGGAATCGGCCCAATGCCCCCGGCTCGTAACAGAAAGTCATCAACTGATGTCATCAGTTGATGTCATCGCATGATGACAACGCTCTGAAGCGCCGCTATATAAGCTTCAGCGAACGGCTCCTGAGGTCGGATCGCAGCCGTTCATGACCTTCAGGCGTCCTCCCCGATGACCACCTCGACCTTCACCACCGCGCCGTCGCGCAACCGCGCCGCCTACGCCAACATCGCCCTTTGGACGCTGCAGGGCTGGATCGCGATGTTCTTCATCGCCGCCGGCTACGCCAAGCTGACCGAGCCGATGACCAACCTGATCAATCTGATGGGCTGGCCCGCCGTCGCGCCCGAGAACATGGTGCGCGGCCTGGGCGTAGTCGAGATCGTTCTGGCCATGGGCGTGTTGAGTCCGGTGATTTCGTGGCGGGTGGGTCGCCCCCTGCTGCTGACGGCGGCGGTCGGCCTGATCGTCATGGAAGCGACCATGATGATGATCCACGCGCTGAGCCAGGACTTCGGCCTGGCGGCGGTCAACGCCGTCCTGCTGGCCATCACCGTCCCGGTGCTGCTGGGCCGCCGCAAGGTCTGAAGCTGAAAAAGATCGAACGCCGGACCCCTCTCCCCCCTCCAGTCCGGCGTTTGCGCCCGGAGCTTCCCCCCAGGCTCCGGGCTTTTTCATGCCTGAACGTCGGTAAGGGGGAAAAGCTTACCCTTACGTGCGCGTAAGCCTCTTCCCTTTACGCGCACGTCAAGTTATGAAGGCGTATGGCCACCGCCGACGACCACCGCACCTATTCCATTCGCCAGCTGTGCCGCGAGTTCGGCGCCACGGCGCGCGCCCTTCGATTCTACGAGGACAAGGGCCTGCTGACGCCCGCGCGCAAGGGCCAGACCCGCGTCTATGACGCGCGCGACCGCGCCCGGCTGAAACTGATCCTGAGGGGCCGCCGCATCGGCTTCACCCTTCAGGAGATCCAGGACATGATGGATCTCTATGATCAAAAGGATCACAACGTCCATCAGATGGCTGTGGCCCTGGTGCGGCACCGCGCCCAGATCGCGGCGCTGAAACAGCAGCTGGAAGACATCGAAGGCGCCATCGAGACGGCGGAGACCGCCTGCGCCTGGATGGAATCCAAGCTGTCCGAACACCGCCCCGACCTGCTGCCGGGCGCCGAAGACTACGAGAAGCTGCTGCGCGCGCGTCTCAACCACGACCACCACCACCCCTTCAAAGCAAGAGCGTAATCCATGGCCTACAAGGCGCCTGTCCGCGACTTCACCTTCATCCTGAATGAAGTGCTGGAGATCGACCGCTACACCAACCAGCCGGGCTTCCAGGACGTCTCTTCGGATCTGGTCAGCCAGATCCTGGAAGAAGGCGCCAAGTTCGCCGACGAGGTCATCGCCCCGATCAACAATCCGGGCGACAAGGAGGGCTGCCACTGGGCCGAAGGCGGCGTGGTGACGGGACCCAAGGGCTGGAAGGAAGCCTACAAGGCCATGTCGGAAGCCGGCTGGATGGCGCTGGCCGCCGACCCGGCATACGGCGGTCAGGGCATGCCCAGCGTGGTGGCCTCGGCCTTCGGCCAGATGACGGCCGGCGCCTCGGCCGCCTTTTCGATGTATCCGGGCCTGACGGCCGGCGCCTATGCCGGCATCCACGCCAACGCGTCCGAAGAGCTGAAGCAGAAATACCTGCCCAAGATGGCGACCGGCGAATGGTCGGGCACGATGAACCTGACCGAGCCGCAGTGCGGCACGGACCTGGGCATGGTGCGCACCAAGGCCGTGCCGAACGGCGACGGCTCCTATTCGATCACCGGCCAGAAGATCTGGATCTCGGCGGGCGAGCACGACTTCGCCGACAACATCATCCACACGGTGCTGGCCCGCGTCGAAGGCGCGGTTCCGGGCATCAAGGGCCTGTCGCTGTTCGTCGTGCCCAAGTTCCTGGTCAATGAGGACGGCTCGCTGGGCGAACGCAACAGCCTGGAATGCGCCGGGCTCGAGCACAAGATGGGCATCCACGGCAACGCCACCGCCGTCATGCAGTACGACGGCGCCAAGGGCTGGCTGATCGGCGAAGAAGGCCGCGGCATGAACAATATGTTCGTCGTGATGAACGAAGCCCGCCTTGGCACCGGCCTGCAAGGTCTGGCCATCGGCACCGCCGCCTATCAGGCCGCCGTCGAGTTCGCCAAGGACCGCCTGCAAGGCCGTTCGCTGACCGGACCGAAGAACCCGGACGGCCCGGCGGACAGCATCATGGTCCACCCCGACGTGCGCCGCATGCTGCTGGAATCCAAGGCCTTCGTCGAGGGCGGCCAGGCCTTCATCCTGTGGACCGCGCTTCACGCCGACCTGGAGAAGTCCGAGGACGCCGCCGTGGCCCAGAAGGCCAAGGATTACATGGGCCTGCTGACGCCGGTGCTGAAAGCCTATCTGACCGACAAGGGCTTCCACGTCGCCTCGCTGGGCATGCAGGTGCACGGCGGTTCGGGCTACACCGAACACTTCACCGCCTCGCAGTATCTGCGCGACGCCCGCATCACCATGATCTACGAGGGCACCAACGGCATCCAGGCGCTGGATCTGGTGGGCCGCAAGCTGCCCGCCAACGGCGGTCGCGCCATCATGACCTGGTTCGGCGAGATCGACGCCTTCGTCGCCGAGAACAGCGGCAATGAAGCGATCAAGCCCTTCGTCGACGGCCTGGCGGACGTGAAGGCCAAGCTGCAGGACGGCACCATGTGGCTGATGCAGAACGGCATGGCCAATCCGGACAACGCCGGCGCCGCATCGACCGACTATCTGAACGTCTTCGGCCTGACGGCGCTGGCCTATATGTGGGCCCAGATGGCCAAGGTCGCTCAAGCGCAGGTCGAGGCCGGTTCGACCGACCCCTATTACGCCAACAAGCTTCAGACCGGCCGCTACTTCGTCGAGCGCATCCTGCCCGACGCGGAAGCCCATCTGAAGAAGATGAAGACCGGCGCCGACGTGCTGATGGCCATGCCGGCCGAGGCGTTCTGATCTCAGACTGACGACGAAACGGGTCGGCGATCTCGCTGGCCCGTTTTTCTTACCGACCAGACGGGCAAAAGCCCGCGAACCTCAGGGACGAAACCGATGAACGTGCTGGGCAGCCCCGATCCCGATTTCATGCGTGAAGAAGAGATCACCCTCTTCTCCGACAGCGTCGGCAAATGGATCGACGAGCACGCGCCGCTTGAGAAGGTCCAGCAATGGATCGCCGACTCCTCTGTGCCGCGCCAGCTGTGGAACGACGCGGGCGAGGCGGGTCTCTTGGGCCTGTCGCTGCCGGAAGAGGACGGCGGTTTCGGCGGCGACTATCGTCACGAGGTTGTCTTGATGCGTCAGCTGGGCTGGAAGGGCGCGGACCACTTCGGCATTTCGCTGCACAATGCGATCGTCATGCCCTACATCTGGCATTACGGCACCGAGCAGCAGAAGCAGCGCTGGCTGCCGCGCCTGCAATCGGGCGAACTGGTCGGCGCCATCGCCATGACCGAACCGGGCGCGGGCTCGGACCTGCAAGGCGTCAAGACCACGGCGGTCAAGTCGGGCAACGGCTATGTCGTCAACGGCTCCAAGACCTTCATCACCAACGGCCAGCTGGCCAACTTCCTGATCGTGGTCGCCAAGACCGATCCGGCCGAGGGCGCCAAGGGCACCTCGCTGATCGTGGTCGAGACCGATGGCGCGGAAGGATTCGAACGTGGTCGCAACCTGCACAAGATCGGCATGGAGGCCAACGACACCTCCGAACTGTTCTTCAACGACGTGAAGGTGCCGGGCGACAACATCATCGGCGGGACCGAAGGCCAGGGCTTCGTCCAACTGATGCAGCAACTGCCCCAGGAGCGGCTGAACATCGCCGTCCAGGGCGTCGCCGCAGCCGAGCGCGGCCTTGAAGCCACTCTGGCCTACGTCAAGGAGCGTAAGGCGTTCGGCAAACGCGTCATCGACTTCCAGAATACCCAGTTCAAGCTCGCCGAGGTCAAGACCAAGCTGACCGTCGCCAAGGTCTTCACCGACCACTGCATCGGCCTGCATCTGCAAGGCAAGCTCGACGCCGCCACCGCCTCCATGGCCAAATACTGGGTCACCGACATCCAGGGCGAGACCATCGACGAGATGCTCCAGCTCCACGGCGGCTATGGCTATATGAACGAATATCCGATCGCCCAGCTGTACAAGGACGCCCGCGTCCAGCGCATCTACGGCGGCACCAACGAGATTATGAAGCTGCTGATCGCGCGGACGCTGTAAGCCTTCTTCTTGTCATCCCCGACGAAGCGCAGCGAAGATCGGGGACGGTAAGCCATTCGCCTTGACCGCTCCCGGACAACCCGCAAGGGTTGCGCCGGGAGACGACGTCATGGCCAAGACCTTCTATGTCTATCTGCTCGCCAGCGGCCCCTGCGGCTATCTTTATGTCGGCGTGACAAACGACATCGTGCGCCGCGTCGCCGAGCATAAGTCTGGGATGGTTCCGGGCTACACCGCGGAACGCGGCATCGATCAACTGGTCTGGTTCGAAACCCATCAATACATCGACCAGGCGATCCTGCGCGAAAAGCGGATCAAGCGTTGGCTTAGGGAATGGAAGTTCGCTTTGGTCGAGAAGGACAATCCGCGATGGCTGGATCTTTATGGTGAAGTGCGGGCCAGCGCTGAGCCCGGTTCGGCTGCGCCGACCGGGCTGGCGTGAAGGTTTGGCTTCGTCCCGTCCCGGCTCTTCGCTTCGCTACGGCCGGGATGACAAGCGATTGCGATGCGTCACGCATGGAGGTCCATTGTTGAAGTGTACGCAATGTCGTACGTTTACACCATGAACGCGATGTCCGTCACCGAACTCCGCAAGAACCTCGCCGCGGCCATCGACCGGGTGACGGCGGATCATGACTACACGATCATCACGCGCGAGGGCGGTAAGCCGGCGGCGGTGCTGATGTCGTTGGAGGACTTCGCCTCCTGGCAGGAGACGGAGTATCTACTGCGCAGCCCGGCGAACGCTGCGAGGTTGCGTGAGGCGATCTCCGAACTCGATGCGGGCGGCGGCCAGGTTCGCGAACTGATCGAAGAATGAAGCTGACCTTCCAGACCTACGGGTGGGAGGATTACCTTCACTGGCAAGACCATGATCGAAAGATGCTGCGAAAGCTCAATCGGCTGATCATGGAATGCCAGCGGACGCCTTTTTCCGGGACTGGAAAACCTGAACCGTTGAAGGGCGATTTTTCGGGATGGTGGTCGCGGCGCATCGACCAGGAACATCGGCTCGTCTATCGCGTGACCGACGATGCGCTTTTGATCGCCCAATGCCGCTATCACTACGACCGATGATCCGCCTTCACGTTACATCGCCGCTCGCCGCCGCCGCGCCCGTCGCGCCCACGCTGGACCAGTCCCGCTATCTGACCCAGGTCATGCGGCTGAAGGCCGGGGACGATCTGCTGGTGTTCAACGGGCGCGATGGGGAGTGGCGCTGTACGGTCGCGGAAGTCCTGAAGAAGGGCGTGATCCTGCGCGCCGAGGAACAGGTGCGACCCCAGACCTTCGGTCCCGACCTGGAACTGATCGTGGCGGTGGTGAAGAAGGCGCGGGTCGAGACCATTGTGGAGAAGGCCGCCGAGCTGGGCGCGCGCCGGGTCCGGCTGGTCCTGACGAAACGCACCAACGCCGACCGCATCCGCCTGGACCGGCTGGACGCGATCGCCGAGGAAGCCGCCGAACAGACCGGGCGGATGGACGTGCCCGCCGTCGATGATCCGATCAAGCTGGACGCCCTGCTGGACAGCTGGGAGACCGGGCGCCGGCTGATGTTCTGCGACGAGACGGGCGGGGCGCCCGCCGTCTCGGCCCTGCGTGACGCAGGCGAAGGCCCCTGGTCCATCCTGATCGGGCCGGAGGGCGGATTCTCGCCGGAAGAGGGCGAGCGGCTGCGGTCCCTGCCCTTCACCACCGCCGTGTCGCTGGGCCCGCGCATCCTGCGCGCCGACACCGCCGCCATCGCCGCCATGACCCTGTGGCAGGCGGCCGTCGGTGATTGGGAACGATAAGTCCGCCCCTCAGGCAGCGAGCCGACGCGCGACGAGCGTCAGGGAAACACGAAAGCCCTCTTGAGCCTTGCCGCAATCTTGCCCATCTAGCCGCGACACACGGTCGCTTACGATGCGCCCGCAGGGGACTGACGCATGACCGACAACGCGCCGCTGACCCGGACCGACCTCATTGAGGCCATGTCCAAGGGGATCAAGCCCAAGGACCAGTGGCGCATCGGCGCCGAGCACGAGAAGTTCGGCTTCGACAAGACCACACTGGCGCGCCCCGCCTATGACGGTCCGAACAGCATCAAGGCCATGCTGGAGGGGCTGCAACGCTTCGGCTGGTCGCCCGTCGAGGAAAACGGCTTTCTGATCGGACTGGAGCGCAGGAACAGCGAAGGCTTCGTCGCCTCCGTCAGCCTGGAGCCGGGCGGTCAGTTCGAACTGTCGGGCGCGCCGCTTCTGACCATCCACGACATCTGCAACGAGACCGGCCAGCATCTGATGGAGGTCAAGCAGGTCGCCGACCAGATCGGCGTCGGCTTCCTGGGCGCCGGCTTCGACCCGCTGTGGACGCGCGAACAGGTGCCGGTCATGCCCAAGGGCCGCTATGACATCATGCGCGCCTATATGCCCAAGGTCGGCACCCTGGGCCTGGACATGATGCTGCGCACCTGCACCATTCAGGCGAACCTGGACTTCGATTCAGAAGCCGACATGGTGATGAAGTTCCGCACCTCGCTGGCGCTGCAACCCATCGCCACCGCCCTGTTCGCTTGCTCACCCTTCACCGAGGGCCGGCCGAACGGCTTCCTGTCGGCGCGGGCCAACGTCTGGACCGACACCGACGCCGACCGCACCGGCATGCTGGGTTTCGTGTTCGAGGAGGGTTTCGGCTTCGAGCGGTACGCCGACTATGCGCTGGACACGCCGATGTATTTCGCCAAGCGCGACGGCCGTTATGTCGACGCCTCGGGCCAGTCGTTCCGGGATTTCCAGGCCGGCAAAATGCCCGCCCTGCCCGGCCAATATCCGACCCTGAAGGACTGGAACGACCACCTGACCACCCTCTTCCCCGAGGTTCGGCTGAAGGCCTATCTGGAAATGCGCGGCGCCGACGGCGGGCCGTGGAGCCGGATCTGCGCCCTGCCCGCCCTGTGGGCCGGGGTTCTGTACGACGCGCCGTCGCTGGCCGCCGCCTGGGACCTGGTCAAGGACTGGGACATCGCCGACCACGAACGCCTGCGCCGCGACGTGACGCGCCTGGGCCTCAAGGCCGAGGTGGCGGGCCGATCGGTGCGCGACATCGCCGTCGATCTGGTGAACATCGCCAAACAGGGGCTGAAGAACCGCGCCAAATTCTCGGGCGGCATGGTGGACGAGCGCGGCTATCTGTCGGAACTGGAAGACATCGCCGACAGCGGGATCACGCCGGCTGAGCGCCTGTTGGACCTGTATCACGGCGCCTGGCAGGGCGACGTGAAGCGCATCTACGCCGACTTCGCCTACTAGGGGACGGTGTAGTCCGAGCAGTCCGGCAGAGGGCTGTCCGGCTGGTATTCACCCGTCTTGGCGTCGAAGGCGAACCGGCGGCTGAAGCTGCATTTCGGATCGCGCGCGGCGATCAGGTCGACGGGCTTCAGCGGCGGCTTCTCCAGCGAGTCTTCGGATCGCGAGGCGCCGCGCGGATAGGCCGTCGCCGTCGTCTCATAGGTCAGGACCGGCATTGCATCCGCCGCGTCGCTCGCGGTCAGGGTCGCAGCGAAACTGTATTCGTCGTGGCATGCGCCGGCGCGCTGGGTCATGTCCTCCTCGCTGAAACAGGCGCGGATCATCAGCGAACCCTGGATCGGCACGGTCAGCACCGGTGCGGCGCCGGTGTCGCCGTCCGCATCCAGCCGATAGAGCCGCAACTCCGTCGCCTGTCCGCCGCCGCCGGAATACATGCTGCGGCTCTCCATCTCGACCCCGGCCAGAAACCCACCGTCCGACAGCCTGATCAGGCCATTCCATGGCTTGTAAATTTCCACCTCGCCCGACGCCCCTTGCGGCGCGGCCGGCAGGGCGTCGGGCGCACGAACAACCGGGGTGAAGACCGGCTCGCCGTCACGCGTCTGCTGCGTCAGACCGACGCACTGAGTCCCATCGTCCGTGCAGGCCCGATCCTTGGCCAGGGTCAGGGGTTCGATTCCGTCCCCTGATAGCGGGGACTGGAGCATGGCGATCGCGGCGAGAAGCAAGATCATGAGTTGTTCCTAACCGACACGGCGCACGACGCCATCGGCTCTTTTCGATCCTTTGCAAAGGCGAGCTTAACGGATGCGCCGTAACATGGGTCTCAGTTCGAGAGAGTGCCCATGACCTGTTCGTCCGTTGCGACCCTCGCCTTCCCAACAGCCGATGTCGATCTGGACACCTTCTTCGATGTGTCGCTGGATCTGCTGGTGGTGCGCGAACTGGATGGACGCGTGGTCAAGGCCAGCGCGTCCTGGTTCACCATGCTGGGCTATCGGCCCGACGAGATCGAGGGTCAGGGCCTGCTGCGCCTGATCCACCCGGACGACCACGCCGCCACCCGCCGGAGCATCGTCGAGGTCGAAAACCGACGGCCCGGCGATCCGGTTCTGGGCCAGATCAATCGCTATCGCCACAAGGCCGGTCATTACGTCGCCGTCGAATGGCGCGCCCATCGCCAGGGCAACCGCATCTATGGCATTGCGCGCGACGTGACTGAAAAGGTTGCGGCCGAACGGGCGCTGCGTGAGGCCACCGCCGCCGCCGAGGCCGCCAATGCCGCGAAGTCCGAATTCCTGGCCAATATGAGCCACGAGATCCGCACGCCCTTGAACGGCGTGATCGGGATCGTCGACGCCCTGTCGCGCACCGACCCGACGCCCGAGCAGGCCGAGATGGTCGCCCTGATCGCAAGCTCCGGCGTGACACTGGAGCGACTGGTGTCCGACATTCTGGACGTATCCAAGATCGAGGCGGGGCATCTCAATCTGGAAAGCCGACCCTTCGATCTCGACGAGGCCGTCTCCGCCCCGCTGGACGTCATGCGTTTGAAGGCCGAGGCCAAGGGACTGACTTTCGACATCCGCCGCGACGCCGATGCGCGCGGCATGTTCGTCGGCGACAGCACCCGCATCCGTCAGGTGCTCGACAACCTCCTATCCAACGCCATCAAGTTCACCCATCAGGGCGCGGTCGCCGTCGCCATTGCGGTGGACGAGGACTCCGACGGCCTGACCCAGCTGACGCTGCGGATCGAAGACACCGGCGTCGGCTTCTCTTCCGACCACGCGGCCCGTCTGTTCGACCGGTTCAGCCAAGCGGACAGCACCATCACGCGCCGTTTCGGCGGCACGGGCCTGGGCCTGTCGATCTGTCGTTCGCTGGTCGAGCTGATGGGCGGGCGGATTTCCGCCGCCTCCACGCCGGGCGTCGGCAGCCGGTTCACCGTCGAGATCCCCCTGACGCGCGCCGCATCCCTGACCGAACACGATGCCCAACGGCGCGCGCGCGCGGCCGAGGCCGACCGCGCCCTGGCGCCCCTGCGCGTGCTGCTGGCCGAGGATCACCCGGTCAATCAGCGCGTCGTTCAGTTGATCCTGGCGGCCCACGCCATGCAGGTCGTCACCGTCGCCGACGGCGAACAGGCCCTGGCCGCCTTCCAGTCCGAAACCTTCGACCTGATCCTGATGGACATGCAGATGCCGGGCATGGACGGCCTGACCGCCACCCGCGCCATTCGCCATGTCGAGGCCGCGCGCGCCGCTCAGGCCCGCACGCCGATCATCATGCTCAGCGCCAACGCCATGAGCGAGCACCGCGACCAGGCGCGCGACGCCGGCGCCGACCTGCACGTCCCCAAACCCATCACCGCCGCCAGCCTGCTGGCCGGCATCCAGGCGGCGACCGCGTCCTGATCCGACGTTGACAAAGTTTGCCAAGCGACCATTCTCGTTGAAAGGAGGCCGACCATGGCGACGATGAACATCTCCCTGCCCGATCCGATGAAGGCCTGGGTCGAGGAACAGGCGAAATCCGGGCGCTACGCCAACACGTCCGACGTGGTGCGCGATCTGATCCGCCGCGAGCAGGTCAAGGCCGAGAAGATCGCCCACTGGAACACTCTGATCGAAGAGGCCTACGCCTCCGGGATCAGCGAAATGACGTTCGAGGAGATTATCGGTGAGGCCCGCGCGGAAGCGCAGGCTCGGGCTTCTCGCGCAGCGTAGTGGCTACGTGAGCGCCAGATATTCCAATGCTGCGAAACGCGATCTGATTGCCATCTATCTTGATGGTGCGGCGAAGTTTGGATCGCGGCAAGCTGCAGCCTACACAACAGGTCTCGGCGCCACCGTCCGAATGATCAGCGACTACCCTCTTTCGTCTCGCCTCAGGACCGAGCTCGATCTGCCGGTCCGCGTGCGAACCTACAAAGCTCACGTCATTATCTACGTGATAGAAGAAGGTGGGGTGTTGGTGCTTCGGTTTCGTCACGGGCACGAAGATTGGCAGTCAGATCCACTCGGTGGTGACTTGGACAAGGATAAACCATGACCCACCCCATCTATGTCGGCATCGGCGGCTGGACGTTCGAACCGTGGCGCGGCGTCTTCTATCCGGAAGGATGGGTTCAGAAGCGCGAGCTTGAATATGCGGCGTCGAAACTGACCTCGATCGAGATCAACGGCACCTATTATTCGACCTTCAAGCCCGACAGCTGGAAGAAATGGCGCGACGAGACGCCGGACGGGTTCGTCTTTTCGGTCAAGGCCAGCCGCTATTGCACCAATCGCAAGGTGTTGTCCGAAGGCGCCGAAAGCTTCGACAAGTTCCTGAGCCAGGGGCTGACCGAACTGGGCGAAAAGCTGGGCCCGATCAACTGGCAGTTCATGGGTACGAAGAAGTTCGATGCCGAGGACTTCGAGGGCTTCCTGAAGCTGTTGCCCAAGGAGAAGGACGGGATGCGGCTGCGGCACGCGCTAGAGGTTCGCAACCCGACCTTCGCCACCGACCAGTTCTATGACCTGGCCCGCAAATACGGCGCGGCCATCGTCTATGCGGTCGATGACGAGGAGCCGACCTGGCCCCAGATCGACGAGGCGACCGCCGACTTCGGCTACGCCCGGCTGATGTCCAGCCGCGAGGATGAGGCGACCGGCATGACGGCGACCGAGCTGGATGCCGTGGCGGATCAAGCGAAAACCTGGGCCAAACGCGGCGAGGTCTTCGCCTATTTCATCTCGGGCGCGAAGGTTCGGAACCCGGCGGCGGCTCAGGCGCTGATCGCAAAGCTGAAATAGCGGTCCGCCGTCTCGCGGACCCGTGCCGCCGCCTTATCTAAAGCCGGCTCATCGCAAAGCCTGAAGGACTACCCCATGCCGATCGCCACACGCGCTTTCGCCGCGACCGCCGCCGACAAGCCGCTGACGCCCTACAGCTTCGACCGCCGCGATCCCGGCCCCGACGACGTGCTGATCGACATTAAATACTGCGGCGTCTGCCACTCGGACCTACACGCCGCGCGCAGCGAAAGCGGCCGTTCGACCTATCCGCTGGTGCCGGGTCATGAGATCGCGGGCGTGGTCAAGGCAGTTGGATCGAATGTCACCCGCTTCAAGGAAGGCGACCGCGTCGGCGTCGGCTGCATGGTCGACAGCTGCCGCGAATGCGCCTCCTGCCAGGAAGGCGTCGAACAATATTGCATCCCCGGATTCACCGGCACCTATGGCGGCAAGGACAAGAAGGGCGGCGCGTCGGAAACCATCACCCAAGGCGGCTATTCCGACCTCATCACCGTCGATCAGCATTTCGTCCTGTCCATCCCCGACAGCCTGGCGCTGGACGTCGCCGCCCCCCTGCTGTGCGCCGGCATCACCACCTATTCGCCGCTGAAGGAATGGGGCGTGGGACCCGGCTCCAAGGTCGCGGTCATCGGCCTGGGCGGCCTTGGCCACATGGCCGTCAAACTGGCGGCGGCCATGGGGGCGGAAGTCACCGTCCTGTCCACCTCGGACCGCAAGAAGGCCGACGCCGAGCGGATGGGCGCCAAACATTTCCTGATCAACTCCGACAAGGACGCGATGAAGGCGGCGGCCGAGAAGTTCGACCTGATTATCAATACCGTCTCGGCCACGCACGAGATCGCCAGCCATATCCAGTTGCTCGCCCGCGACGGCACCATGATCATGCTGGGCCTGACGACTGAGGGCCTGCCGGTCTTCGCCCTGCCCCTGCTGTGGCGTCGTCGCCGCATCGCCGGCTCGCTGATCGGCGGCATTCGCGAAACCCAGGAGATGCTGGACTTCTGCGCCGAGCACGGCATCGCCTGCGATATCGAGACGATCGCTCCGGATCAGATCAACGACGCCTACGAGCGGATGCTGAAATCCGACGTCCGCTATCGCTTCGTCATCGATATGGAAAAGCTGGCCGCCTGATCGCCGGAGCAAACATCATCCAAACGCGACGGAAGCATGAAACTTCCGTCGCGTCAGATTCTCGCCTTGCGCGCTAGCGCTCGCACGTTAATCCTGAACCGCGACAAGGCCTTCTGAAGGGTCTGCACAGGGACAGGAGACGATATGGCGCGCGTAGCTTTCGTGACGGGCGGGACCCGGGGCATCGGCAAGGCGATCGTTCAGCGGCTGCATGAGGACGGCTTCAAGGTCGCCGCCGGCTATTCCGGCAACGACGAGGCGGCCCGGGCCATCGCCGACGCCTTGGACGTTATGGTGGTCAAGGGCAATGTCGGCAGCTTCGACGACTGCGCCCGCGCGGTGAAGGAGGTCGAGGATCAGCTCGGCCCCATCGACATCTTGGTCAACAACGCCGGCATCACCCGCGACGGCTTCTTCCACAAGATGAGCCACGACCAGTGGTCTGACGTGATCCGTGTCAATATGGACAGCGTCTTCAACATGACGCGCCAGGTCATCAACGGCATGCGCGACCGGGGCCACGGGCGCATCGTCAATATTTCCTCTATCAATGGTCAGAAGGGTCAGATCGGCCAGACCAACTATTCCGCCGCCAAGGCCGGGATGATCGGCTTCACCAAGGCGCTGGCGCTGGAAAATGCGCGCAAGGGCGTGACCGTGAACTGCATCGCGCCCGGCTATATCGACACCGAAATGGTCGGCGCCATGGACCCCAAGGTGCTGGAAGGCATCATCAGCCACATCCCCGTCGGCCGCTTGGGCAAGGGCGAGGAGATCGCCGACATGGTGTCCTGGCTGGTGGGCGAGCGTGCCGGATATGTCACAGGCTGCACACTGTCGCTGAACGGCGGTCAGTACCTGGTGGGTTGACGCGGGCTTCGCCCAAAATCCGCCGCGCGCGGGTTTCATCAAGTCTGTCATGAAGTTGTTGGGATCGGTCAGGGCGAAAAAGTCGCCACGCGTGACCGCGATGGCGGTCGCCGCCATCGCGGTCATCGGCGTGGGCGTCGTCGCGCCTGTGGTCCTCCCGTCCGAAAGTCAGGCCCAGTCCCGCCGCACTGTGCCGCCGACCGCCCGCTATGTCAGCAGCAGCGGCCAGGGCTTCATCCTGGACACGTCCGGATCGCGGCCGCTGATGCGGCTGGAGCGGTCGACCGAGGTCTGGGTCTTGCGGCCGACGCCGGCGCCGCGCGGCGACATCATCTATCGCAACGACAATGGCGATCAGGTGCTGCGCGTCACGCCCGACGGCGCCGTGACCCTCTATACCACCGCGACCCCCCAAGGCTCGCCGGCTTCGCGCGTCGGTGAGGCGCAGGGCCTGGCCAGCGCAGCCATGACCGGCGCGCAGCTGGTCGACTATTTCATGCGCCAGAGCTACCGCGCCAGCCAGGCGATGGGCCGGCTCATCGTCATCGACGTGGACATTCAGCCCGGCTCTGAACAGGTCGCCGCCGACACCGTCTCGGCCGCCAGCGACGCCATCGTGCGCATGGCGCGGTCCTCCAACCTGCGCGCTCAGGTCGAGCGGGTGCGCCGCGTCGTCGTGTCCGATCAGGGGCGTCCGGGCGTCAGCCTGGTCCAGGGCACGCTGCGGATCGTCATTGACGCCGACGCCGGCATCGCCGGCCGCCCGTCGTCGGCCCGGATCGTGCGGGTCGTGGGCGGGGACGCCCTGAACCGCTAGGGCGGTACGCCTGATCGTCATTCCGGGGCCGAGCGCAGCGAGGAACCCGGAACCTAGGTGGCAATCTCCGTCGCCTGACCATGCTCAAGCAGACTGCGCGTCCCTTAGAAACTGTCCTTGGCCGCCCGGCGCGCGGCGAACTGATCCGCATCCGTCGCGGTCAGGAACGGATTGAACCGCCTCTCCACCCCCAGCGTCGTCGGCACGGTCGGTTCGCCCCGCGCGCGCGCCGCGAAGATCGCCTCGGCATGGGCGGCGGTCTCGGGCCGGTTATCCAGGCTCAGGGCGAAGCGCGCGTTCGAGGCCGTATATTCGTGCGCGCACCAGATCACGGTCTGGTCGGGCCAGGCCTTCAGCCGCTGCAGGCTCTCGAACATCTGCTCCGGCGCGCCCTCGAACGACCGGCCGCAGCCCAGGGCGAACAGGGTGTCGCCGGTAAAGGCCAGACCGTCCGCCGGCGCATGAAACACCACATGGCCCAGCGTATGGCCGGGCGTTTCAGTAACCTCGAACCGCGTCTCGCCCACCATCACCACATCGCCGTCAGCGACCACGCGGTCCAGCGGCGCGACCTTGCGCACCTCTTCCGGCCCGATGATCTCGCAAGCCCACTCGGCCTTCAGTCTCGCATTGCCCTCGGTGTGATCCGGGTGCCAGTGGGTGTTCAGGATTAGGTCCAGCCGGCCCCAGCCCAAGCCTTCCAGCTCCTCCAGAATGCGCGCCGCATCCGGGGTATCGACCGCCGCGACCACGCCCGTCGCCGCATCGCGGATCAGAAAGCCGTAGTTGTCGCTGCGGCAGGGAAACAGATGCACATCCAGGGTCATGCGCCCATCCTAGCAGCAGGGCCGCCGACAGGCCTATAGTGGGGCCATGCGGCGCAGCATCGACGAGCTTCGAACCTTCTACGGCGAGCCGACCGGGGCGCTGGCGCGACGGCTGGTGGCGCGACGGCTGGACGACGCCTGGGGCGAGGCGGCCGATTGCGACGTGCTGGGCGTCGGTTACGCCACGCCGTGGTTGGACGCCTTCGTCGGCGCCCGGCGCGTCGTCGCGGCCATGCCGGACGGGCAAGGCGTCGAGCATTGGCCGACCGTCGGGCGCAACCGCACCCTGCTGGTGGATGATCGCCGCCTGCCCTTCCCCGCCGGATCGTTCGATCGCATCCTGCTGGTCCATGCTCTGGAAGAGGCCGACGACCCCGCCGCCCTGCTGCTGGAAGCGGTGCGCGCGCTGTCGCCCACAGGGCGGATCATCCTGGCGGCGGCGGCGCGCGGCGGCCTGTGGGCGCGGGCGGACAACACCCCCTTTGGTCACGGCCGACCCTTCACCCGGCGCCAGTTGGAACGGCTGGTGCGCGACGTCGGGCTGGAGCCGATGGCCTGGTCCCAGACCCTGTATGTCCCGCCCTGGGGGCCGATGCTGCCGTTGGCCGAAGGGTTCGAACAGGTCGGGCGGCGGGTCTTTCCCGGAACCGCCGGGCTGATCCTGCTGGAGGCCTCGCGCCACAGCTACGCCCGCATCCGCCCCAGCGGCCATGCGCAGCGCGTCGCCGCCCCCGTCCTGGCGCCGCAACCCGCCGCCTCGGTCTCTTCGCGAGGCGAACATCGCGACTGACGGCGAGTTGACCGTCGCCCCATCTGGCGGGGCGGGCGAAACCGCCTTATGGCGAAGGCCATGCACCGACTGATCCTGATGCGGCACGCCCAGGCCGAAGCCTCCGCCCCCTCCAGCGGCGACGAAGCCCGACCCCTGTCCGTCGCCGGCCGCGCCGAGGCCCTGCTAATGGGGCGCGCCCTGGCCGAGCGGGGCCTTAAGCCGGACCTGGCCCTGGTGTCCACCGCCGTGCGCACCCGCCAGACCTGGGACCAGATGCACGATGCCTTCGGCGATGTGGAAGTCCGCGACGAGGACGCCCTCTACAACGCCCCCGCCGACACGATCCGCCGCTTCGTCGAGGCCAGCGAGGACGAGGCGGGCTGCCTGCTGATCCTGGCCCACAATCCGGGCGTTCACGTGCTGGCCGCCGAATATCTGATCGAAAGCGCCGCCTCGCCGGCGGTGGTGGACAAGCTGTCGGCCGGCTTCCCGACCGGCGCCGCCGCCCTGTTCAGCGTCGATGTCGCGGGGCGCTGCACCTACGAAGGCTTCCTGACGCCGCGGTCGCTGGACGCACCCTCGGCATGACAGACGTCGCCTACAAGATCGTCGACGCCGCCGAATGGCGAGCCGCCATCGCCGAGGGTCACTATGATGGCGCGCCGGTCGATCTGGCCGACGGCTACATCCACATGTCCACCCAGGCGCAACTGGCCGAGACCGCGCGACGGCACTTCGCCGGGCGCAGTGATCTGTTGCTGCTGACCGTCGATCTCAGCGGGTTTGGCGACGACCTGATCTGGGAGCCGTCGCGCGGCGGCGATCTGTTCCCGCATCTCTACGCCCCCCTGTCCGTCGCTGCTATCACGGCCTCGCGCGCCTTTTCCGTCACGGCCGATGGCGAGATGGCGTTCGAGGACAGCCGATGAGCCTGGCTGATGTGGGCGCCGCCCTGCTGCGTCGGCTCGATCCGGAGCAGGCGCACCAGCTGGCGATCAAGGGTCTGGCGCTAGCCCCGTTGCCGACGCCGCCTGCGGACGATCCGATCCTGAGAACACAGCTGGCCGGGCTGGACCTGTCCAATCCGGTCGGTCTGGCGGCGGGTCTGGACAAGAACGGCGAGGCCCTGCGCGGCCTGTCGCGCCTCGGCTTCGGCTTCGTCGAATGCGGCTCGGTCACACCCCGGCCCCAGCCCGGCAATCCCATGCCCCGCCTGTTCCGTCTCAGCGAGGACCGGGCCATCATCAACCGGATGGGGTTCAACAACGCCGGGCTCGACGCCTTCGCCGAGCGGCTGAACCAGCGCCCGACGGGCGTCGTCGTCGGCGCCAATCTGGGGGCCAATAAGGACACCGAGGACAAGGCGGCGGACTATGTCGCCGGCCTGCAACGCCTTGCCGGCCGCGCCTCTTATTTCACGGTCAACATCTCTTCGCCCAATACCCCGGGCCTGCGCGCGCTTCAGGGCCGCGAGCAGTTGGATGACCTTTTGGGCCGTATCGACGCCGCCCGTCCGGCTGTCGCGCCTGACCGCGTGCCGGTCTTTTTGAAGATCGCACCCGATCTGATCGACGACGAGATCGGCATGATCGTCGAGGCGTCTCTGGCCCACCGGATCGACGGGCTGATCGTGTCCAACACCACGCTGGAACGTCCCGAGACCCTGCGCTCGCCGGACGCCCACGAGACCGGCGGCCTCTCCGGCGCACCCATCCGTCCCTTCGCGGAAAAGGCCCTGCGCGCGGCGGCCGAGGCGGCGGCCGGCCGCCTGCCCCTGATCGCTGTCGGCGGCATCGACAGCGGCGCCGAGGCCTATGCCCGCATCCGCCTGGGCTCATCGGCGGTCCAAATCTATTCCGCCCTGATCTATGAAGGGCCCGGCCTGGTCGCCCGCATCAAGCGTGACCTGGCCGCCCGCCTGCGCGCTGACGGCTTTTCCACAGTGGCGGAGGCGATCGGGACCGGCCGTTGACGGAGCGTTAGTGTCGATCGGCCTAGGATGAACGATACGAGCGACCTGCGTTCGTCATTCGAGGGCCTGAATGAAATCGACCGCCGTCGATACCGCTGAAAGCAGCTGGACCGCCGCCGTTCGCCAACGCTCGAGCGCGGCGGTGCAACGGCTCGTGGCGTCGGCGGCTGTCGCCTTGATCGTGATTCCGATGATCGGGGTGCGCCTGACCGTCGGCTGGATCGTGCTGTATCTGGCGGTTCAGGCCATGGAGATGGTCGTCTATCGTCCGATCCTGAAAGGCCCCTATGAGCTTTCAGCCGGTCGCAAGCTTGCGACACTTGCCGTCGTCGCCGTCAATTCGGCCGTCTTCTCCTCCCTTTCCTTGCTCCTGTGGTGGATCGGCGGCGCATTCGGCGGCGTCTGTGCAGTCCTGTTGCTGACTTCGGTCATGCTGACGGCGATCGTGAACGCCACCCGGTGCCAGTCCGTGATGATTGCCGGCCTTGTGCCCCAGGTCGGCTTCCTTCTGGCGACCCCGTTCTTCGTCTATGCCCTCGGGGCATCGGGTCCGCTGGTCATGTCCGCCGCCGCGGCCGTGGTGCTGTTCACCTTCTACGTCGCCATCACCGGCCAGCGCATGATCGAGACCAGCGTCACCGTGGTTCGCGCCCATGCTTTGGCCGAGGACTCCCGCCTCCGGGCCGAGCGCAACCTGGCCGACCACACGACCTTCCTGGCCGCCATCGGCCATGACCTGCGCACGCCCATCGGCGCGATCCTGGCCGGCGCCGCCGAACTGCGCGCGCCCGACGCCCAGTCGCGCGCCAGCGCCAATCTGATCACTGACGCCGGCCTGATGATGAAGGCTCTGCTGGACGACCTGCTGGACCACACCCGGATCGGCGCCGGACGGATGACGGTCGAGGCCAAGGATTTCGACCTGCGGCAAATGTTGGCACAGACGCTGATGCTGTGGCGCGGCGTCGCCGACGCCAAGGGGCTGAAGCTGCGTGTCGAAGGCGCGTCGGCCATGCCGCGCCACGTCAAGGGCGACGTGATGCGCATCCGTCAGGTGCTGAACAACCTGATGTCCAACGCGATGAAATTCACGGAAGAAGGCCAGATCACCCTGCGCGTCCAGGCGTGGCCCGAAGAGCCGTCAGGCTACGCCCTGCTGTTCGAGATCGCCGACACCGGTTCGGGCATGACCGCGGATCAGTTGGCGCGCTTGTTCACGCCCTTCGACCAGACCGCCGAAGGCGTCACGGCCCGCTATGGCGGCTCGGGCCTGGGCCTAGCGATCAGCCGCAATCTGATCGACCTGATGGGGGGCCGGCTGACGGTCCGCAGCACGCCGGGACAGGGCTCGCGCTTCACCGTCTCCCTGATCCTGCCACGCGGAGACGAGGCGGTTCAGATCGTCGATGCTGTGGATGAAAGCCGTCTGGACATCGCCCGCTCGCTGGCGCCCTCCGTCGCGCCCACGCCCCAGCCCTCGCCCGTCGCCGCAGCGCCTGAGGCCGAACCGGTCGTCGCGACGCCTGCGGTCGCCGAGGATGCTGAAGACCAGCCGCTGCGCCTGCTGGTCGTGGACGATCACGACATCAACCGCCGCGCGGTGCAGCTGATCCTTCAGCCGCTGGGCTGCGAGATCACGACCGCCGCCGACGGCATGATCGCGCTGGAACGCTGTCAGGAGGCGGTGTTCGACGTCATCTTCATGGATGTGCGGATGCCCGAGCTGGACGGGCGCGAGACGACGCGTCGCCTGCGCGCCGGCGGCGGACCCAACGCCGCCACCCCGGTCGTCGCCGTCACCGCCGACACCGCGCCCGAAGACGTCGCGGCCTGCCAGGCGGCCGGCATGGCTTATTTCGTCTCCAAGCCCCTGACGCCGCCCGCCCTGATCGGCGCCCTGCAGCACGTGCTGGACGACACCGCCGCTCAGGCCGCGACCGAGGCCGCCTGACCCAGGACCGTCGCGATCAGGCCCGCGGCGAAATCGGCCTGTCGCATCTCGCATTCCCAGACCACGACCACGCGCCAGGCTGACGCCTCCAGCGCCTGCACGGCTGCGGCGTCGCGCGCGCGGTTTCGCTCGATCTTGGCGATCCAGTAATCGGCGTTGGTCTTGGGCTGACGCGCGCCGCGCGGGCAATCATGGCCGTGCCAGAAGCAGCCGTGGACGAACAGGGCGACCTTGCGGCCCTTCATCACCACATCCGGGCGGCCCGACAGACCCATGCCGCCCAGCCGATAGCCGATCCCGGCCGCACGCAGGATCCTGCGCACGGCCAGTTCCGGCGACGTATCCCGCCCCTTCACGCGACGCATCACGGCGCTGCGCTTCTCGGGGCTGAACACATCCGTCATCATTTGTCGACCCAGGCTATCGCTTCGCTACTTGAGCCTGGATCGACGGACTTCAAACCAGATTAAAGCTGCGCCAGCAGATGCTCGGCGGACGACACTTTGAACTCGCCGCCCTGCTCGATGTTCAGCTGCTCGACCACGCCGTCCTTGACCAGCATCGAATAGCGCTGCGAACGCTCTCCCAGACCGAAGCCCGAACCGTCCAGCACCAGACCCAAGGCGCGGGTCAGTTCGCCGTTGCCGTCGGCCAGCATGACGATGCTGTCGTCGGTGATGCCCTGGCTTTCAGCCCAGGCCTTCATGACGAAGGCGTCGTTGACCGAGATGCAGGCAACCGTATCGACGCCCTTGCCCTGGATGTCGGCCAGGTGATCCTTGAAGCCCGGCAAGTGGCGCGCCGAGCAGGTGGGGGTGAAGGCGCCGGGCACGGCGAACAGGGCCACGGTCTTGCCGGCGAAGATGTCGTCGGTGCTGACGGGCTTGGGGCCCTCGGCGGTCGCTTGGGCGAGGGTTGCGTTCGGGATGCGATCGCCGATCTGAATGGTCATGTCTGTCTCGCTGAGGTTTAAGGCCGGCGCGTTTGAACGGCCGTGTGCGACACATAGACACCACGGGCGACACCGCAAGCGCCGGTTCGGCTTGCTTGCGCCGCTTTCCGGACGGATGATGCCAGGATCATGAGCCAAGCCTCCACCCTGACCGGCCGACTGCTGGTCGCCATGCCCGGGATCGACGACGCCCGGTTCGAACACGCCGTCATCCTGATCTGCGCCCACGGGCCGGATCACGCCATGGGCCTGCGGCTGGATCGACCGGCGCCGGGGGTGGATCTCAAGACGGTTCTGGACAAGCTGGACGCGCCGGCGCCCGATCAATCCATCGGCCGCGCGGTCCTGATGGGCGGGCCGGTCGAGCGCGAACGCGGCTTTGTGCTGCACACCGACGACTGGACGGTCGGCGACGACACCCTGGCCTTCGGCGACGGTCTGGCGATGACCGGCACGCGCGAGGCGCTGGCCGCCATGACCGACGAAGTCGCCGGTCCGAGCCGCTCGGCCCTTCTGCTGGGCTACGCCGGCTGGGGCGAGGGGCAGTTGGAGGAGGAGCTGGCCGACAACGTCTGGCTGACCGCCGACGCCGATCTGGACCTGATTTTCGACGGCGAACACACGTCGAAATGGACGCGCGCCCTCGCCCAGTTGGGCGTGGACGCGGCCATGCTGTCGAGCCAGGGCGGCCGGGCCTGAGGCCCAGACCGCCCATCTTGAGGCTTAGAAGCGGTAGTTCATACCGATGCGGACCATGTGGGTTCCGAAGCGACCGTTGCTGCGGATCATGTCGGTGCCGGTGGTGTTCGGGGCCGAGATGAAGGGGTTCGTCGCCGGGGTCGTGCCGGTGTTGCCAACGCGGATCACCGGGCTGTCGACGTCCAGCGAGGTGTAGAGATATTCGCCGCTGACCGTCAGGCCGCGACCCAGGGCGTATTCCACGCCACCGCCGGCCTGCCAGCCGTCGCCGTCATCGCCTTCGCTGGTTTCGGTGAAGCTGTTGGCTTGGTTCGACGTGCGGAACTTGTTCTCGAACTTGCCATAGGCGTAACCGCCGGTGCCGTAGATCAGCGCCGGGCCATAGGCATAGCCCAACTTCAGACGAGCCGCCGCCGTACTCTCCAGCTCGCGCGTGAAGGTGTAAAAGGCAGGGGTGGTCGAAAAGCCGGTCACCGAATCCTGGACATTGTTGACGCTGTATTCCGCCAGGGCGCCGACGACGAAGTTGCCGAACTGCATGTCGTAACCGGCGCGGACGCCGGCTTCGACGCCGTCGTTATCGTCACGGCAGCCTGTGCCGGGGGCGGTGCTGGTCGCCATGCCGCCGCAGAAGCCGGGGCTGAAGGCGTTGGCGCCGGTTCCCGTCGAGACCTGATCGCCGTAACGGCCGTCCAGATTGCGGTCGAAGCCGAGGTTCTCGTTCTCGTCGTCGTTCGCCTGGTTATAGCCGCCGAAGATGCCGACGTAGGGGCCGGACCAGTCGGGAGCGACGGACTGGGCCAGGGCGGGGGTGGAAACCATGGCCAGGGCCAGGGCGCTGGAGGCGAGGGTCTTGATCATTTGGGGAGGCTTTCGTGCCGAAAATGCGGGCGCGACATCCCCGCTCGCCGTCACAAAAGCCGAGAGCGGCCACAGGTTCCTTGGCCGACCCATCGCTAAATGTCGCACATCCAATAGCTTAGGTTGTGCGTAGGGGGAGCTAACGCGTCGCCATGGACACCAGAAACGCGATCAACAAAATCAGGCTGACCCCCTGCCAGAACCGCACCGGATCGCGCTCGATCAAGGACAGCTGACGCGGCGGCGGCGCGGCGACGGCGCTGCCGGTCTCCAGCACATGGATCAGTTCCTCCACATCCTCGAACCGCTCGTTCGGATCGACGGCGACGGCGCGCATGATGGCCGCCTCCAGCCAGGCGGGCATATCCGGCCTGTGTCGCGTCGGCGGTGCGGGCGCCCGGTCGAAGCGCGGCGCATCGGCCGGATCCACCTCTCCCCACGGATAGGTTCGGGTGAACAGGCGATACAGGGTCACCCCCAGGGCGAACTGATCCGTGGCGGCGTCGCCGCTCTCGCCCGCATACATTTCCGGCGCCTTATAGCCTGCGGTGCCGGGTGCCTCGGCCTCGGCGAACTCCTCGGCCAGCCGCAGACGTGCGACGCCCAGATCGACCAGTTTCAGCCCGCCCTGTGGCTCCAGGATCACATTGTCCGGCTTGATGTCGCGGTGCGTCACCCCCGCCCGGTGCAAGGCCGAAACCGCGCGCGACAGCCGCAGCGCGACGCCGATCCCTTCGGCGATCTCGAACGGCCCCTCCTGCGCCAACCGCGCATGCAGGGTCTGTCCGGCATGGAAGGGCTGGGCGATATAGAGGCGGCTCTGGCGACCGGTGTCCAGGCTCAGCACCTTGCCGACGAAGGGGCTGTCGATGCGCCGCCCGATGAAGGCTTCGCGGAGAAAGGCGGTGCGGGCGCCGCGTTCGGACACCACGGCGGGCTTGGGAAACTTCAGCACCACCATGCCCGCGTCCCCGAGCGTATCTTTCGCCAGGAACAGAGTCGTATAGCGCCCGTCCGCCACGACCCGCTGAAGCGCGAACCCGTCGACGTTGTCGCCGACGGCCGGCGGCGGCAGGATGGCGAGGCCTTCCGCCTCGGCCGTGATCGCCTCCCAGTCAGGCGCGCCGGTGCGGACCACGTCGATGACGATGGCGGTGGCGTTGTCGCGCGGACCCACCGCCTCGACCTCGGCCAGGATCGCCTTGGCGTCCGCGTCGGGCGAACTGCGTCGGCCCAACAGGCTCGCGATCGCCGCATCGGCCAGCACCCCATGCACCCCGTCTGTGGTCAGCAGCAGACGGTCGTGCGGCTCCAGCCGCACTTGCCGGACGTCCAGCTTCACATCCGCCTCGATGCCGACGGCGCGGTACAGCACATGGCTCAGCCCCTGCTGGGCCCGCGTGTGATCTTCCGTCAGCCGCGTCAGCACCCCGTCGCGGAAATGCCATGCCCGGCTGTCCCCCACATGAAGCGCCGTCGCCTCGCGCCCGCGCAGGATCAGGGCCGTAAAGGTTGTCGCCGCCCCCTCCATCGCCGCATCAATCCGTCCGCGCGAATGGAGCCAGCGGTTGAAGCCCCGCAGCGCCTTGATGCCGTTGGCCGCGATGCCGTTCAGCGGGTTCTGATCCAGATAGCCGTCGATGAAGCTGCGCGTCGTCAGCTCCGCCGCCACTCGCCCGGCCTTTGACCCCGACACCCCGTCGGCGATCACCGCCACGACCCCATGCTCGCGCTGCTCGGCCGCCGTGCCGATGTGGACGCCGCCGAAATCCTGATTATCCGCCTTGGGCCCCTGCAAGGTGGCAAAGCCGGCGGCGATCTCCAGTCTGGCGTCGGTCATGGGCGGAACTGTCGTCGAAAGACGGCCCGCTGAACAGAGGTCTCAAACCGCCAGGATCGCTCGCACCGCGACATAGGCGGCGACCACCAGGATCAGGCCTGCGAACAGGATGCGCCCAAGCCGGGCGTTCGACCCCAGCCGTCGCGCCAGCGGCAGGCCTGCCGCCGTCCCGGCGACCCCGCCGACCGCCATGGCGGCGACCAGGCCCGGATCGACCCAGCCCGACAGCGCATAGTTGCCCGCCGTCGTCGCCCCGAACGCGGCGACGCTGAGCAAAGACGTCGCCTGGGCGGTCGCCAGGCTCATGCCCGTCGACGCCATCAGGCCGGGCACGATCAGAAAGCCGCCGCCGATGCCGAAGAAGCCTGCGGCCGAGCCGACGCCGGCGCCCGCCATGCCGACCTTTGGCGACATCGACCAGTTCAGCCGGGGCTCGACCCGCGCGACCGCCGCCTTGGGGCGCAGCATCGATACGCCCACGGCCGCCATGGCGACGGCGAAGATCAACAGCAGCTGATGGCCGTCGATCCTCTTGGCCAGGGACGATCCGAACCAGGCCCCGGCCGCCCCGGTGATGGCGAACAGGGTCGCGCAGGGCCAGCGCACCCGCCCTGCCCTGGCGTGACCGGCCAAAGCCGTCAGGGCGTTCAGCGCTACGCCCGCCGCCGACACGCCGATGGCGACATGGGGATCGGCGACGCCGACGACATACAGCAGCAGCGGCACGGCCAGAACTGACCCGCCGCCGCCAAACAGGGTCAGCAGCAGGGCGACGACGCCGCCGCTGAAGGCGGTCAGGACCAGCGGGGTCAGTTCGGTCGTCACCGGATCACGCCGCTGTCGTCACGGGCCGGGTCGCGGCTCTGTTCCAGGGCATCACCGCCAACAGCCGCGCCATGCCGCAGAAGCCCGTCGCGCCCGCGAAGAACAGGCCCGCGCCGACGAAGGCCGAAAGACCCCAGAAGGCCGGATGCACCAACGTCCCCAACGCCGCACCGATCAGGATCAGGCCGCCCGCGACCATCTGCACCTGACGCATCAGTTCGATCGGCTTTGAACGATCGGCATGGGTGGCCAGGCCCTGCGCCTTCCAAGCGTCCAGCCCGCCTTCCAGAACAAAGGCTTGGCCCGTCGTCTTGGCCGCCAGACGGTCGCAGTTGACGCCCGTCCGATTGCCGGTCCGGCAGGTGAAGATGACGTCGCGCCCGTCGGCGCCCGCCGGCGTGTAGGCGTCAAAGGCCGACAGCGGCGCATGGACGGCGCCGACGACATGTTCTCTGGCGAACTCATCCGGCTCGCGAATGTCGACCAGCACGGCCGTGTTTTGCTTCAGCCGACGCGAAACCTCGGCGGGCGACAGGGGGGTCAGGACGCTCATGGGGATCATGCCTCTTCGGAAGAAACAGGGGGACAGTAGATTTCGGCCAGCACGGCGATGACCTTCAAGACGGCCGGATCGGCGATGCGGTAGAAGATGGTCGTGCCGTCGCGCCGCGTGCTCACCAGCGCCTCGTCGCGCAGCTTGGCCAGGTGCTGGGACAGGGCCGATTGCGACAGCCCGACTTGAGGCAGCAACTGGCCGACGGACATCTCGCCCTCGCCCAGCTGACACAGGATCATCAGCCGCTTCTCGTTGGACAGGGCGCGCAGCAACGCCGCCGCCTCGCCTGCGCTGGCCTGGAATCGCTCAAGTCCGATGGTCTGAAAGTCGATCATGGAGCGCAATATATGCGCACTTGCTAAATAATCAATACCTAATATATTGGACTGCGAAAGGAGCTTCCTCCATGGTCCAATCCCCCGACGTCCGCGGCTTTTTCGATAGCGCGACCCATACCGTCACCTATGTGGTCAGCGACCCGGCGACCGGTCAGGCCGCGATCATCGACCCCGTTCTGGACTTCGACGCCCCCTCGGCCCGCACGTCGACGCGATCGATCGACGCCGTCATGGCGGCGCTGCGGTCGCAGGGCCTGACCTTGGCCCTGGTGCTCGAAACCCACGCCCATGCCGACCACCTGACGGCGGCGGCGCACCTTCGCGCGGCGACGGGCGTGTCGATCGGCATCGGCGGACGGATCACCCAGGTTCAGTCGGCCTTCGGTCCTCTCTTCGGCGCCGACGACGTGCGCCCGGACGGCGCCGCGTTCGATCATCTGTACGCCGACGGCGACGCCTTTGCGCTGGGCGATCTGAGGGTCGAGGTGATCCACACGCCCGGCCACACCCCCGCCTGCGTCAGCTACCAGATCGGCGATGCGGTCTTCACCGGCGACACCCTGTTCATGCCCGACTACGGCACGGCGCGAACGGACTTTCCGGGCGGCGATGCCCGGACCCTGTATCGCTCGATCCAGCGCCTGCTGACCCTGCCCGACGAGACCCGCATCTTCGTCGGCCACGACTATCTGCCCCAGGGCCGCAGCGACTACCGTTTCGAGACGACCGTGGCCGAACAGCGCGGGCAGAACATCCACATCGGCGGCGGCGTATCGGAAGACGCCTTCGTCGCCATGCGACAGGCCCGCGACGCCACGCTGGGCGCGCCGCAGCTGATCCTGCCCTCGCTTCAGGTCAACATCCGCGCCGGCGACCTGCCCCCGCAGGAAACCAACGGCCAGCGCTACCTGCGCCTGCCCCTAAACGCGATCTGAGCCCTAAGCCGACCGCTGCTTCAGCGGGGCCGTGCCGTCGGCCAGGCTTTCGGCCAGATAGACCTCGGCCTCCTGCGCCGGCAGGGCGGGCGCATAGCCAAAGCCTTGGCCGTAGTGGCATTGGGCGTCCAGCAGCAGGCGGGCCAGTTCGGCGTTCTCCACGCCCTCGGCGACGACTTCCAGCGACAGGTCGCGGCCCAGGTTGACCACCGACTTGACGATCTTGGCCGAGCCTTCGTCCTTGTTCATCGTCAGCACGAAATAGCGGTCGATCTTCAGCGTATCGAACGGCAAGCGCGCCAGATAGGACAGGGACGAGAAGCCGGTGCCGAAGTCGTCCAGCGCCAGCGATGCCCCGACGTCCTTCAGCGATTGCAGCACCTCGGCGGCGCGGGCGGTGTCGCGCATGATGTCGCCTTCGGTGACTTCCAGCTTCAGCGCGCCCTTGGGCAGGCCGGTCTCCTTGATGATGCGCGCCACGTCCTCGCACAGGTGCGGGCGCTCGATCTCGCCGACCGACAGGTTGACGCTGCAGAACATCTTGCCGGCCAGCGGATGGCGTTCGATCCATTCGGCCAGCTGCCGCGCCGACTGGGTCATCATCAGCAGGCCCAGGTCGTTCATCATGCCCAGGTCGGCGGTCAGGCCCAGGAACTCGTCCGGCGGCACCAGACCCCGGCGTGGGTGACGCCAGCGCGCCAAGGCCTCGAAACCGGCGACAGCCCCGGTGTTCAGGTTCACGATAGGCTGGAAGAAGGGCACGATCTCGCCGCGCACGAAGGCGTTCCTCAGATCCGCCTCCAGCGCCAGACGGCTCAGGCTGTCGCTTTCCAGCGCCCGGCCATAGGCGGCCGATCCGCCGCGCCCGGCGCCCTTGGCTGATTCCACCGCCAACTCGACCCGGCGCAACAGTTCGGCGGCGTCGGGCGCATCCGGCCCGCCCTCCACCATCACCGCCCCGATGGAGACGGTCGGATAGATGTCGAAGCCCGCGACCCGCAGCGGCTGTTCCAGCGCGTCGCGCACGCGGTAGCTGGTGTGCGAGGCGGTCTTGGGCACGATGATGGCGAACTCGTCCTCGCCGATCCGCGCGGCCGAGGCGTCCTTGTTGAAGGCGGCGGCGAGGCGCGAACCCAGGGCCGACAGCACCAGGTCGGTCCGCTCATGACCCAGCGCCTCGTTCAGGCGCCTCAGCCGGTCCACGTCGCCGACCACGATCTCGTATTCGCCGGGCTGGGTCAGCACCTCGCTGACGCGGGCCAAAAAGGCGCGACGATCCAGCAGACCAGTCAGGGTGTCGCGGTCCGACCCGGCGAACTTGGTCTCCAGCGCCACGACGCCGGCGGCGCGCAGGCCGTCCTCCAGCCAGACGCCGCGCCACAGACAGGTCTCGGACCCGCGCATGCGCAGACGCACGGCGATCTCGGCCCCCTCGTCCTGGGGTTTGAGCATCCGCTCGGCCAGGCTGCGATCCTGCGGCATGGCCAGGGCGACGAAACCGGCGGCCGTGCATTCCGGTGCCAGCGGTCCCAGGCCCAGCGATCGCGTCGCGCCGGTGAACCGCAGTTCGTCCGCCGCAGGCGTCCAGACCCACAGGGCTGTCTCAGCGGCGGCCAGCGCCTCGATGGCGGTCGTGGCGTCCCAGGCCAGCGATCGGGATCGTGGTGTCACGCGTCTCGCCCTTCCAGACGGCCCCCGGCCGTCAACGCTCGTCCTCGACCAGGCCGAACAACAAATGGTCTGCCCACTCGCCGTTAATTTTCAAATAAGCGCGAGCCCGACCTTCGTTGCGAAAGCCGGATTTCTCCAGCACCCGTCGCGACCCGTGATTGGTGGGAAGACAGGCCGCCTCCAGCCGGTGCAGCTTCAGCTTGTCGAACGCGTATCCGACCACGGCCCGAACGCCCGCCGTCGCCACGCCCTGACCGGAAAACGGCTGGCCGATCCAGTAGCCCAGCGTCCCCGTCTCGGCGACGCCGCGCCGCACGTTCGACAGGGTCACCGCCCCCGCCAGGGTCTTGCCGTCCTGAACGAAGACGAAGAAGGGCCAGGCGTTGCCCAGTTCCATCTCGCGCGCATAGATCGACAGCCGGCGCCGGAAGGCCGCCTTGGTCAGGTCGTCCTCGGGCCAGGCCGGCTCCCACGGTTGGAGATAGTCGCGCGAGCCGTCGCGCAGCGTGGACCAGGCGGCGTAATCGGCGGCGCGCGGCGGGCGCAGCAGCACGCCGTCCCCCCGGATCACGGGGCCGGCCACATCGCTCATCCAATCCAGAAGCGCCATCGATGGGGACTATAGCATCAAGATTCGGCTCTGAACCTTACGGTTCGGCCAAAAGTGTCGCGGTCAGCTTCAGCGCCAGGTCGCGGCCCAGCCCCGCGGGCGCACCCAGCATCGGCGTCAGGATGTCCCCGATCAGCCCCTCGGCGAAGGCCATATAGGCCGCCGTCACCACCAGGGCCTTGGCCCGCTCGGCCGCCTTGGGATCCTCGGGCGCCATGGCCGCCAGCCGTTCGGCCAGATCGCGCACCACCTCGGCGAAGCTCTCGGCCCGGCCCTGCTCGCGCGCCAGCGCCAGCCAAGCCGCCATCTGAGAGGCGCCGCCCGGCCCGAAGGCGTCGAACACCACGCTCATCAGCCGCCCCGGCTCGACGCCGTCGCGCCCTTCTCCCACTCCCGCGTTCAGGCCAGCCTCGATTCGCTGCGCCAGATCGCGCACCATCGCATCCATCAGCGCGCCCTGAAGCCCGGCCGCCGAGCCGAAATGATGGATCAGATTGGCGTGGCCTACGCCCATCCGCTCGCCCACCGCCTTCAGCGTCACCGCCGCCGGGCCGCCGGACAGCAGCAGGTCGCGCGCCGCCTCCAGCGCCTCTTCGCGCGCCACCGCCCCGCGTCGCCGCTTCACCGGACCATTAGTTGACATTGATGTCAGTTAACTCCATCATCCGCTCGAAATCGAGGAGCAGAACCATGGCGAAATCCGCCACCCCCGCAGACCTCCAGATCAAGCCGCGCGACCTGCATATCGACCGCGAGGCTCCGACGCCACGGTGGTGGCTGAACGGCGACCCGTTCGGCACCGCCGTAATGAACGCCCTCAGCCTGACCTTCCCCGACGGCGAGCGGTTCTTCATCCAGTCGGTCAAGCGGTTCGCCAAGGACGCGCCCCCGGCCCTGGCCGCCGACATCCGCGCCTTCACGGTCCAGGAGGGCGCCCACACCCGCGAACACATGGCCTTCAACGCCATCACCGAACGCGCCGGCTACGACACCGCCGAGATCGAGGCCTATGTCACCGCCCGTCTCGACATCGCCCGCGCCCGTCCGGCCTTGGCCCAGCTGGCGGCGACCATGGCGCTGGAGCATTTTACCGCCGCCTTCGCTCATAGGCTTCTGGCCGATCCCGAACTGCTGAAGGGCTCGCCCCACGACCTGGCCCGCCTGTGGCGCTGGCATTCCATCGAGGAGATTGAGCACAAGGGCGTGGCCTATGACGTCTTCCTGCACGCGACCCGGGACCTCAGTCCGCTGAAGCGCTGGCGCATCCGACGCTGGGCCATGTTCCTGACGACGCTGCTGTTCACCCGCACGGTGCGCGAGACGACCTTCATGCTGCTGAAGCAGGACGGCATCGTCGGCTGGCAAGCGCGTCTGGGCCTGTTCCGCTGGCTGTGGCTGAAGCCGGGTCTGTATCGCCGGATGATCGGCGACTACCTGGCCTTCTACAAACCCGACTTCCACCCGTGGCAGGTCGATGACCGCGACCTGATCGCGGACGCGGAGGCCGGTTTGGCCCAACCCGCCTGATTGGCCGCCTACCCTCAAATCCGACCCCGCGACGGAGTTTTCGCCCGAAGGCGTTACAGTGTGCGGGGGACGGACGAGGAGAAGGCCATGGCTTCATCACCGACCGACGCCGCCGTCGCCCTGACGCGCCTGGGTCTGGGCGCTCGGCCGGGCGAGATCGACCGCGTCGCCGCCGATCCGCGCGGCTGGGCCACGGGCCAGATTCGGTCCCAGGGCGCGCCCCAGCCGTCTGGCCAGTTCGCCGACACCGCCGAACGCGTTGGCCAATATATCGACTATCAGAGCGACGCCGGTCTGGTCCGCCGCGACCGACGCGCCGCCGCTCCGGCGATGGCCGAGTCCGCACGCTCCCCTGCCCCCGCTCCCGGTATGCCGGACGCCGCCGATCCGCAGGCCGTCGCCCGACGCGAAGCCCGTCAGGACGCCCGCCGTGACATCACTCAGGACACGGCGCAGGAGTTCCTGGCCCGCGCCCAGCTCGGCGCGACCACCGACGACGGTTTCGCCGAGCGCTGGGCCCTGTTCTGGTCGAACGCCCTGACCGTCTCGGCCGCCAAGTTCGCCAGCGGCGCCTTCGTCGGCCAGTACGAGCGCGAGGCCATCCGCCCGCACGTCTTCGGCCGGTTCGAGGATCTGATCCTGGCCGCCGAACAGCATCCCGCCATGCTGCTCTATCTGGATCAGGCCCGCTCGGTCGGTCCCGACAGCCTGGCCGGCGCGCGCCGCAACGCCGGGCTGAACGAGAACCTGGCCCGCGAGATGATGGAGTTGCACACCGTCGGCGCCGACGGCGGCTATACGCAGGGCGATGTGACCGAACTGGCCCGCGCCCTGACCGGCTGGTCGATCCCCGCCGCGCGCGACCAGCGTCAGCCGGGTCGCCCTCAGCGAGCCCGCAGGATGGTTGCCCCGACCGAGCCCGGTCCCGACGGTTTCGTCTTCCGCGCCAATGTCCATGAACCGGGCGCCCGCACGGTGATGGGCAAGACCTATCCGGCGACGGGCCTGTCCCAGGGTCAGGCCATACTGCGTGACCTCGCCCGACATCCGGCCACGGCCAAACGCCTGTCGCGCCGTCTCGCCGCCCATTTCGTCGCCGACGATCCGCCGCCCGCCCTGGTCGCCCGACTGGAAGCGGCCTGGACGGGGTCCGGCGGCGATCTGGCCCAGGTCGCCCGCGCCCTCATCGACGCGCCCGAGACCTGGACGCCCCAGCCCGCCAAGATCAAGACGCCCTACGACTTCATCGTCTCGGCCCACCGCGCGCTGGGAACGCGGCCTCAGCGGATCCAGCCGTTGCGCCAGGCCCTGCTCGACATGGGCCAGCCGCCGTTCGCGCCCCCGTCGCCCGAGGGTTGGCCCGACACGGCCGCCGACTGGGCCGGTCCCGACGCTCTTGTCAAGCGGCTGAACTGGTCGCGCACCGCCGCCGATCTGGCCCAGGCGGCCGACCCGAACGCGGTCGCCGCCGCCGCCCTCGGCCCGCGCCTCGGCGAGCGCACCCGCCTCGCCGTCGCCCGCGCCGAAAGCCGTCCCGAAGCCCTCACCCTTCTGTTCATGTCGCCGGAGTTCCAACGCCGATGACCGCCCTCAATATGAACCGCCGCCATCTGCTGGCCGCGGCCTCCGCCGGGATCGGCCTGGCCTTCGCCGGCCGTGTCGCCGCCCAGACCGCCGGCCCCGCCAACAAGCTGGTCGTCGTCATCGCGCGCGGCGCGATGGACGGGCTGTCCGTCACCGTGCCCTACGGCGACGCCAACTATGTCCCGTTGCGTGGCGGTCTGGCCATCGCTGCACCCGGCGAGGCGAACGGCGCCCTGGCCCTGAGCGAAGGCTTCGGCCTGCACCCGGCCCTCGCCGGCCTGCACGCCCTTTATGGTCAGGGTCAGATGCGGTTCGCCCCCGCCGTCGCCCTGCCCGTACACATCCGGTCGCACTTCGACGCCCAGGACGTGCTGGAGAACGGCGGCGAGGGTCTGCGCCAGCAATCCGACGGCTGGCTGAACCGCGCCATCGTCGCGGCCGGCGGAACGTCGCTGAAAGGCCTGTCGATCGGCGCCCAGACGCCCCTGATCCTGCGCGGCGACGCCCCGGTGTCCAGCTGGGCGCCTGGCGGTCTGGTGCGCGACGGCGACCGCATCGCCTCCCTGCTGCAGGATCTCTATGTCGAGGATCCGATGCTAGGCCAGAACCTGGCGCGGGGTCTGGCGACCGAGCAGCTGGTCAGCATGGAGGGCGGCGATCAACGCCTGCGTCGCAACGACGTCCAGGGCCTGGGCCAGGCCGTCGCCAAGCTGATGACCGGACCGGGGGGCGCCGATATCGTCGCCGTCTCGCTGGACGGCTGGGACACCCACGCAGGCCAGCGGGCCCAGCTTCAGACCCGGCTGACGGGCCTGGATCAACTGGTCACGGGCCTGAAGGACGGCCTGGGCGACACCTGGTCTCGCACGGTGGTCATCGTCGCCACCGAGTTCGGCCGCACCGCCCGCGCCAACGGCACCCAAGGCACCGACCACGGCACTGGCTCGTCGCTTCTGCTGGCGGGCGGCGCGGTCAAGCGCGGCGGCCCCATCGGCGACTGGCCGACCCTGGCCGACAACCGCCTGTTCGAGAACCGCGACCTGGCGCCGACCCTGGATATCCGTTCGGTGTTCAAGGGCGTGTTGCGAGATCACATGGGCCTCGACCGCGCCGCCCTGGACGCCCGCGTCTTCCCCGGCAGCGCCGCCGAAGCGCCGGCGATGAACGGATTGGTCTAGCCGTCACGCTTGCTTTTCGCGGCGCAACACCGCATCAGGACGCCATCACCTTGGACCCGGCCCTGTTCGCAGGCGACGGGTGGCTATCCCCGCCGCCGATCCGCTGGGAAACCGAGCCGCCAGAAACCGAAGCATCGGTAAGGCTCATCCAGATGAAATCCTGACATGTCCATCATCGCCTCCGCGCGCCAGCAATGGCTCGCCAATCCTCGCCGCGATCTTCTGGCGGGGACCGTCGTGGCCCTGGCCCTGATCCCCGAAGCCATCGCCTTTTCCATCATCGCCGGCGTCGATCCCGCCGTCGGCCTATATGCCAGCGTGGTCATCGCCGTGACCATCGCCTTTGTGGGCGGCCGTCCGGCCATGATCTCGGCCGCGACCGGTGCCATGGCCCTGCTGATGGTCACGCTCGTGCGCGACCACGGGCTGGAATATCTGTTCGCCGCCTCGATCCTGTGCGGCGTGTTCCAGATCGTCATCGGCCTGCTGAAGCTGGGCCGCTACATCAAGTTCGTCAGCCGCAGCGTCATGACCGGCTTCGTCAACTCGCTGGCGATCCTGATCTTCCTGGCTCAGATGCCCGAGCTGATCGGCCGGGGCTGGATCACCTACGCCCTGGTCGCGGCGGCCCTGGTCGTCATCTACGGCTTTCCGCGCATCACCAAGGCCGTGCCTTCACCCCTGGTCGCTATCGTCGCCATCAGCGCCCTGGTGATCGTGCTGAAGCTGGACGTGCGCACTGTCGGCGACATGGGCCAGATGCCGACCAGCCTGCCGATGTTCCACCTGCCCGCCGTCCCCCTGACGTGGGAGACGCTGGTCATCATCGCGCCCATCTCGGCGACCCTGGCCTTCGTCGGCCTGCTGGAAAGCCTGCTGACCGCGAATCTGATCGACGACATCACCGACACCCCGTCGGACAAGGATCGCGAGACGCGCGGCCAGGGGATCGCCAACATCCTGTCGCCCCTATTCGGCGGCATGGCCGGTTGCGCCATGATCGGCCAGTCGATGATCAACGTCACCTCGGGCGCGCGGGGACGACTGTCGACCCTGTGGGCCGGGCTGTTCCTGCTGTTCTTGATGCTGGCGCTTCAGACCTGGGTCGCCCGGATTCCGATGGCGGCGCTGGTCGCCGTCATGATCATGGTCTCCATCGGCACCTTCGACTGGTCGTCGGTGATGAAATTGCGCTCCACTCCGCTTCAGTCGTCCATCGTAATGATCGCCACGACCGTGACCGTCGTCGCCACCCACGACCTGTCCAAGGGTGTCATCCTGGGCGTGCTGCTGTCGGCGATCTTCTTCATGCGCAAGGTCGGCAAGACCATCGCCGTGACCGAGGTTCCGACGCCGGAACCGGGCGTGCTGCGCTACCGCGTCTCAGGCCAGCTGTTCTTCGCCTCGGCCGATCTGTTCGCCGCCAGCTTTGAGCATCACGGCCATCCAACACGCGTCGAGATTGATCTCGGCGACGCCCATCTGTGGGATCTGACCGGCGTCGCCGCCGTGGACAAGGTCGTCTTCCGCTATCGCCGTCAGGGCGCGAACGTTCAGGTCACGGGCATGAACGACGCCGCCCGCACCCTGGTCACGCGGGTGGGGCGGTTCGAGAAGATGCATCTGCCGGACGGCGCCGGCGCGCATTAGGGATTAGGCGGCTTCGGGCTTCGGCATCTTGCAGATGCGGTTCAGGTCGGCCCGGATCGAGCTGCCCTGGAAGTGCGAGATTTCGGCGCCCGAATAGCCCTCGCCCGACAGCGCCTTGACGACGTCGCCGGTGTTCAAACAATCGTTGGTCCGAGCGAGCTGGTAGGCGCGCTCCACGACGTGGGTGCGGTTCATGTTGGAAGCCTTTCGTGCCTTCCCACAACGCGCGCCAAGCTAAACCGTTCCCACTATTGGATTTTCGTCCCGCCCGGCCCGCGCTTGCATCTGTCATGAATATCTGCGCACATAGAGCTCGTCGATCTCTCTGCGTAACGCCCACTCTCTCTGCGAACGCACGAGTCAAGGCCGCTCCCATTCAGACCCGACAGGCCGCAGGGACGTTCCCTCGGTCAATTTCTAACGGAGGTCTCAAAATGGCTACCGGCACTGTCAAATGGTTCAACCCGACCAAGGGTTACGGCTTCATCCAACCCGACGACGGCGGCAAGGACGTCTTCGTCCACATCTCGGCCGTCGAGGGCGCTGGCCTGCGCGGCCTGGATGAAAACCAGAAGGTTTCCTACGAGCTGGAACGCGACAAGCGTTCGGGCAAGGAATCGGCTGGCCAGCTGCAAACCATCGGCTGATTTCAGCGTCACAGCTGAACTGGCGACGGCGGCTCCTCACGGAGCCGCCGTTTTCAATTGGGGTTTAGCCTATCGCCCGAAGCAGGTCCGCTCGATGAAGCCCTGCGCGGCGGCCGAGGCTTCTGAGGGATTGTGCCCACCGTCGAACTCCAGAGCCGCGAACGGCGCCTTGGCCACGCGCAGGGCCTCGACCAGCGGTGCATAGTGGTCTGCGAACGGCGCGGCCGGATCCTTGCGGCCGCCCGCGACGAAGATCGGACGGTCCGCCAGATCGGGCGCGCGTTGGGCCAGACCGGACATGGCGGCGTCGCGCGTGATGGCGTTCATGAAGCCGTCCACGCCTTCGGGGCCGAAACGGGTCGTCTCGGGCTCGGCGGCGAAACTGTCCAGATCCGTCTTCCAGGCCGCACGATAGTCCGCGTCCGTCCCCCAGCGTGCGCCGATCACGCCCATGTCGGCCGGAACCAAAGCCACGGCGCAGCGCACGCCGTGATCCGCCGCCGCCGTCTGCAACGCCACCCAGCCGCCATAGCTGACGCCGATCACGCCGATCTTCGAGGCGTCCGCTCCGCTGGCCGGATCGGTCTTCAGCCAGGCCACGTCCGCCGCCCTATCCTCGCGCGAATGCTGCAGGCTGATCGTCCCGCCGGACGTTCCCGTGCCGCGATACTGCGGCAGCAGCACGCTAAAGCCGGCCTTCTGCAGATCCAGTGCGATGCGTGGGATGTTGGGCCCGGCGGGGAAACCGTTGAACAGGACCACGGCTGGACGCGCGCCCTCTCCGACCCCTTGCAGGAGCCGCGCCGACATCGTCGCATCGCCCGACGGGATGGACACCTCGCGAGGCGCTTCCTGCGCGAGGGTCAGGCCCGGCAGCAGCGCGGCGCCCAGCGCGATCATCAAAGCCTTCATGTCATCTCGTCCCGTGTTCGGCCTCATCTCGCGGATGCGAAACGCAAGCCCTCACGGCTCTAGTGACATGTCGCGCTCAACGGCACAGCTTACCGTTCGCTCATGACAGGGATTTCATGGATCGGTTGAGGCGGCGGCCTCACGCCTTCGTCTTGTCGATCCAGGCGGCGAAGGCGTCGGTGAAGCTTTTCAGGAAGGTCTTGGTGTCGTCCTTCTTCAACCTGCCGTTCTCGTCCAGCAGGTCCGCGACATTGCCGATATAGGCCTCGGGCTGCTGCATCGTCGGCATGTTCAGGAACACAAGCGGCTGGCGCAGGTGGTGGTTGGCGCCGAACGCCGCGACGGCGCCGGGCGAGACGCTGACGATGGCGGCGGGCTTGCCCTGCCAGATGCTGTGGCCATAGGGGCGCGAGCCGACGTCCAGCGCGTTCTTCAGCGCGCCGGGAATGGAGCGATTGTATTCGGGCGTGACGAACAGCACCGCCTCGGTCGTCGCCACCTCCTCGCGGAACCGCTCCCAGGCGGGCGGCGGGTTCTCGGTCTCCAGATCGGGGTCATAGAGCGGCAGGTCGCCGATCTCGACCAACTCGATCTCCAGCCCCGGCTCGGCCAGCGCCTTCAACTCCATGCCGATGGCGCGCGAATAGGAGCCTTTGCGCAGGCTGCCGACGATCAGGGCGACGCGGACGGTCATGGAAGGTCTCCGGGCTGGGTTCAAGCGCCAGCATAACCGATCGCGGCGGTCGGATGTTCCGTTTTAACCCGCCCAGCCGTTCACCTGCGCACAAAGCGGACATCGCGAAGGGCTGTTACGGGTGGGAAGCGGACCTTAAAACAGCCGTGGGAACCTAGCTGTGCTGTTACAGTTTTCATCTGGTGAAAACCTTTCTCTCGGCCCTCATCGCAGGGTCAGATTTTTCCAGGGTCGAGATGCGGGAAGGGAGCTTCGTGCTTCATCCCGTGGCCGTGCGACAGGTTGAGTTCAATCGCTTGGCTTGCAGTCTGATCGACAACGCCGGAGAAGAGTTCGTCGTGTTTCCTCACAGCGACGGTGCGGCGGGGTGGTCCAGCCTGATGGTTTTCCCTTTGCGAGATGCTAAGGAATGACCATGGAACACGCTTCGGACATCACCGAACGAAAATCGCGGGATATACTAGAGCTGCGGCGATTGGAGGCGCTCGCGTCCTATCGCATTATGGACACGCCACGCGAGCGTGACTTCGACGAGGTCGCGAAGCTGGCCTCTGATATCTGCGAGACCCCGATTGCCGTGGTTAATCTGATCGCCGCCCAGAGACAATTTTTCAAGGCCGAAGTTGGACTGGGCGTGCGAGAAACCCCACTGGAAAGCTCTTTCTGTGCAAAGGCGATCCTCGAGGACGATTACCTCGAAGTTCCGGACGCTACGCGGGATCCTCGTTTCGAGTGTAATCCTCTAGTCACTGGAGAGGCGGGATTACGCTTTTATGCAGGGAAGCTTCTGAAGACCGGCGATGGGCTGCCAATTGGCACGCTGTGTGTACTCGACACGCGCCCTCGCTCGCTTAACTCACTTCAACGCCGCGCGTTGGAAGTCTTGGGCAGGCAGGTGATGTCGCAGATCGAACTTCGGCGCGCCATTGCGCAGAAGGACGAGCTTCTAACACAGCGTACTCTCATCCAGCAGGAAACAACGCACCGACTGAAGAACACGATGACCATGGTGCAGGCCATCGCCAGCCAGACACTGAGAAAGGACGCGTCAGCCGGGGCTTTGGCCCAGTTCCAAGCTCGGATGCAGTCGTTGGCATCAGCGCACGATATCCTGCTTAGGCAGGACTGGGATGCCGCAAGCATGGAAGCAGTCTTGCGCGAGGTTGTCGGTCAGATCGCTCCTGTTGACCGCTTCAAAATCAGTGGCCCCCCTGTGACGCTCGGAGCTCGCGCTGCGCTGTCCACGTCTTTGGTCGCGCATGAGCTCACCACCAACGCCATGAAGCATGGTGCGCTGTCGCGAGAGGCTGGGATGATCGACATTGCCTGGTCGTCGGTGGGCGATCTCCTCACACTTGATTGGACTGAAAAGGGCGGCCCTCCAGCTGTCCAACCAGCGAAGTTCGGTTTTGGCTCTAAACTTATTAATCTTGGACTGGTGGGATCGGGTAGCGCAGACGTTCGTTACGAGCCATCCGGTCTCCGCGTTGTCTTCACGGCGTCGCTTGAGGAGCTTCGCCTTCCATGACCCATGACGATCGTTTCCCACCGCACGATCCGTCGCGGTATGTTCTGGTAGTGGACGATGAGCCAATCGTTCGGATGGCAGCTATGGAAGCTGTAGCTGCTGCCGGCTTCCTTCCGGTCGAAGCTAGAAATGCGACCGAGGCAATCCACATTCTTGAGACCCGAACTGACATTCGGATTCTTTTCAGTGACATCGAGATGCCCGGCGGTCTGGATGGAACCAAACTTGCCGCAGCGATACGTGATCGGTGGCCTCCTATCGAGATCATTCTAACCTCGGGCAACCTGCGACCAGCAAAAGAAATCCTTCCGGAAAGGACGATTTTCCTCGCGAAACCGTACACCGACGCCAAGCTGGTCGCCGCGCTGAACTTTTTGACGAATCGATAGCCCCGGCGGCTGTCCGAGATGTCCGCAATGGGTCGTGAAGAGAAGTTTGCCTCGTGCCCTGGTCCGGACATTCAGACGGCCGCCGCTGGGATAATCTGCCGCTGAACCTCCGCGCGAGAGCGACTGAAGTCAGCAAAGACCAGCCGAAAGCCTAACCCGCGAACAGGGCCGCCGCGAACGCTTCGCCCGCCGGTCCGGCCGACTTCGGTCCCAGCACGGCGCTGGCCGCCTGGCCAGAGGCCAGCACCCGGCCGCCGACCGCGCGCACATCCTCGATCGTCTGGGCTTCCAGTTGCTCGGTCATCGACAGGCTGGAGCGCGGGGCGCCGAAGATCAGGGTCTGGGCCGCGTTGCGCCCGGCCCGGCTCATCGGGTTTTCGTCCGACATCCACAGGCCGGCCTTCATCACCGCCTTGGCCCGCGACAGCTCCTTTTCGGTGGGCCCAACCTCGGCCAGGGCCCGCACCTCGGTCGCCGAGACCTCGGCCAGTTCTTTCGCCCGATCCGCCGCCGCCCCGGCGTAGATGCCCAGCACGCCCGTATCCTCGTACGGCTCCTGATAGGCGTCGATGGCGTAGGCCAGGCCCCGCTCCTCGCGCGCGCTCTGGAACAGGCGCGAGGCCATGCCGCCGCCGAGGATCTCGCCGAACAGCCGCATGGCCGAAAGCGCCGGATCGGTCGCGGACAGGGCCGGCAGTTGGAACACCAGATTGGCCTGTTCGATCTTGCGCGTCAGCTTCGCATGGCCGCCGACGAAGGCGGCCGGCGCGGGTGCGTCAGCCGGCGTCGCGACCGCATCGCCGAACCAGCGCTCGGCCAAGGCCAGCAGTTCGGTCTCGTCCACCGCGCCTGAGACCGACACCACCATCCGATCGGGCGAATACAGCCGCGCGCGCCACGCCTCAACCGACGCCTTGTCGGCCGGCTTCAGGCTGGCGACAGAGCCCAGGATGGGGCGGCCCAGCGGTTGTTTGGCGAAGGCGCGCGTCTGCACCATCTCGAACACATGGTCGTCAGGCGTGTCGAAGGCCTCGGCGATCTCCTGGGCCACCACGTCCTTCTCGCGCTCGATCTCGGCCGGGTCCAGCGTTGGCCGGAATACCAGGTCCGACAGCACCTGCATCGCCAGCGGCAGCGAGCCGTCCAGCCCCCGCACCTCGAAACTGGTCCGCTCATAGCCGGTGGAAGCGTTGATGGTGCCGCCCTCGGCCTCGATCCGCTCGACGATCTCGCGCGCGGCCATGTCGCCGGCGCCCTTGAACACCAGATGCTCCAACAGGTGCGACCAGCCGGACCGATCCAGCGGCTCCCACCGCGCCCCGCCCTTGACGGTGACGACGACGGCCAGAGTCTTCAGCCCCGGCATCGGATCGCAGATGACGCGAACGCCGTTGGACAGGGTGTGCAGGGAAGTCAGGACTTTAGTCTTTCCTATCGCCGCGCACGCGGTGCGCGGCTGCTTGAGGACCGTCTTTCTTCATTCGACGGCGAAGCAGGGCCACATAGAAACCCGCAAGCGCGATCGCCAGTCCGAACCATGTCAGGGCGTATCCGAAATGGTTGTTGGAAAAGGCCGCCGGCGGCGCGGACGGCCTGAGCGCCGGGAACTCGGGATTGACGGCGGTGATGGCGAACACGGCCTCGGGTCGGACCGGGCCGGTAACGTTCAGCGCCTTGGCCATCGCCGCCGTGTCGCGGGCGTAGAAGCGGCCGTCGCGGGGCGCCGGGCTCATGGCGCCGGGCTTGTCGAAGGTGCGGAACTCTCCGACCATCACCAGCGGCAGAGTGGTTTCGAGCACGCGCGGACGCGCCGTCACGCCGTCGCCGACAAAGCCACGATCGACCAGCAGGGTGAAATCCGCCCCCGCCGGCTTGCACGCCGAGATCAGTCGCACCCCGGCCTCGCCGTCATGGATGCTCTGAAGCTCGACGAAAGGCGCGCTGGCCAGGCCCGGACAGCCGATCAGCGCCTTCCTGAACTCCAGATCGTCCCCAGTCCCTGTTTCGGCCAGCACCTGCTCCAGCGGCGCGGGCGGTTTCGCCGCCGCCGCATCGGCCGCCGCGATCAGGCCTTCCTTCCACTTCAGCCGCTCGACCTGCCATACGCCCAGCCCGATCAGCAGGATCAGGGCCAGCACCGTCAGCACGGTCAGGATCCAGGGGAAACGCTTCATCGCTGGTTTCGATATTGCAGCCCGATCATCAGTCCCCGCCCCGGCCGCATCAGGGCTAGCGACAGGGCGACCACCAGCGGCAGCCAGACGATCAGATGCACCCACATGGGCGGATGGTATTTGATTTCGACGAACAGGGCCGAGAAGCCGACGATGAAGCCGGCGATCTGCATGATGAAGCTGGCGGGGCCGTCGCCCGTCTGGATGGTGAAATAGTCCAGACCGCAGGCCGTGCAGCCGGGCGCCACCTTCAAAAAGCCCTCGAACAGCGCGCCCTGGCCACGCCGGGGACAACGCCCCCGAAGCGCCCAGCGAACCGGCGTATCGGAAACGACGACGGCGCGGGACGATTCCTCGTCCCGCGCCGCTGCGATGTCTTCAGGGCCGTCTTGGTTCAACCGAAGACGACATAGACGAAGGCGAACAGGAACAGCCAGACCACGTCCACGAAGTGCCAGTACCAGGCGGCCGCCTCGAAGCCGAAATGCTTCTGCGGGGTGAAGTCGCCCTTCAGCAGGCGGATCAGGCAGACCGCCAGGAAGATGGTGCCGATCAGGACGTGGAAGCCGTGGAAGCCCGTCGCCATGAAGAAGATCGAGCCGTACAGGCCCGAGTTCACGGCCTCTTCGTTGAAGAACAGCTTCTCGTGCAGGATGTGGTTGTACTCATAGGCCTGGACGCAGGTGAACAGCACGCCCAGGGCCACGGTGATGATCAGGGCCAGCTTGGCGCCCTTGCGGTCGCCGACCTGGATCGCGTGGTGGGCCCAGGTGACGGTGCAGCCGGAGAGCAGTAGGGTCACGGTGTTCAACAGCGGCAGTTGCCACGGCGACAGGACCTCGACGCCCTTCGGCGGCCAGGTCGACCAGGCCTTGGCGGTGTCGGCCCAGGTGCCGACTTCCGGCGTCAGCGCCCGCGACTCATGGAACAGCGCCATGTCGAAGAACATCCAGAAGAAGGCGACGAAGAACATCACCTCCGATGCGATGAACAGGATCATGCCGTAGCGCAGGCCCAGCGACACGACCGGCGTATGGTCGCCCGCCTTGGATTCCTTGATGACGTCCGCCCACCAGCAGAAGGCCGAGATCAGCACGCCGGCCAGACCGGCGAAGAAGACGCCCGGCTTGCCCTCAGCCAGGAAGTTGGCGGCGATCGGGCCGCCGTCCGCCGGGGCCAGGCCCTTCATCCAGATCACCGCGCCGATGAACATGATGGTCGCAGCGACCGAGGACACCAGCGGCCAAGGGCTGGGCGCCACCAGGTGGTAGTCGTGCTGCGGAGTGGCGTGGGCGTCAGCCATGAATCGCGTCTCTTCGTCGGCCAGAGTCGGTTGTTATAGCGGCTATAGCGTTCGATTTTCCCCGACGCCAGAGCCGTGCCGCTATTCCGCCTTGTTCAAGGCTCTGAACGCCTTGGCCGAGAACGCCGACAGCGGCTGAGGCAGGTCGTCCAGCGCGAACCAGCCGATGTCCGACAGCTTGTCCGGCTCGGTCAGCGTCGGCTCGCCGGTGAAGTCGCGGGTGACATAGATCAGCGAAACCCAATGCTGGCCGTCGGCCGGAATGATCTCTTCGGCCAGGCACAGGAAATCGACGTCGCCGATCGTCAGCCCGCTCTCCTCCTCGGCCTCGCGCCGCGCGGCGTCGATGGAGCGTTCCATCAGGTCCACCTTGCCGCCCACGATGTTCCAGAACCCGGCCTCGGGCGCCTTCAGCCGTTTGCACAGCAAGACCCGCCCGTCGCCGCGCTGGATCACCAGGCCGCAGCCGACGCCGGGAAAGTCCACGCCCGGCTTCATGGTCACGCCTTGGGTGCGTCCACGGAAGGATAGAAGGTGTAGCTCAGGGTGATGTCGCGCGCGCCCTTTGCCTCACGGTCCGTGGCCAGTTCGGGGGCGATGAAATACTGGACCGGGAACTGGCGCGTCTCGCCTGCCGCCAGCGTCTGGTCGGTAAAGCAGAAGCATTGCAGCTTCTGGAAATACGGCCCCGTCTGCTCGGGCGAGACATTGTAGCTGGCGCGCACCTGGATCGGCTTGTCCGCGGTGTTGGTCACGTCGAAATAGGCCAGGCCCGTCTCGCCGATCCGCACCCGTTGGGTCGACTGCTCTGCGCGGAAGGTCATCGGAACGCCACGCACATTGGTGTCGAACCGCACCAGCACCGTCTCGTCCAGCACGGTGTCGGAGGCCTTATCCGCCTTCATCGTCGTGCCGCCGAAGCCCGTGACCTGACAGAACATCCGATAGAGCGGCACCGCCGCAAACGCCGCCCCGGTCATGCCCATCACGCCGAAGACGCAGATGATGGCGATCAGATTCTTGCGACCCGCCTTCATGGCTGGGACCTCTCCACCGCCGTCGCCAGCGCGCGCTCGGCCGCCTGGTTCTGTTGCAGGCGCAGCACCGTGGTGGCGAAGACCAGCACGATGAAGGCCACCAGCGCCGAGGCGATCCAGACGTTGCGACGCTTGCGCGCGCGAAGTTCCTCAGGCGTCAGACGCATGGTTTTACGCTCCCAGACCGGACAGGGCCTCGACCAGCAGCGCCGAAAACAGCGCCATCAGATAGAGGATGGAAAAGGCGAACAGGTCCCGCGCCGGTTTGGCCTGGACCTTGACGTCATACAATGCGGCCTCGCGTCCCACGGCCTCGGCCTTGTCCGGCTCGTCGCCCGCGCGCGAGCGATAGAGACGCACCGCCAGGCCGAGGAAGCCCAGGCCGCCCGCGACGGACACGACCAGATAGATGATCCCGCCCAGGCCCGCGAAGGCCGGGGCGATCGCGACCGGCACGAAGACCAGGGTGTAGAGCAGGATCTGCAACCGCGTGGACTTGGCGCCCCTGGCCACCGGCATCATCGGAATGCCCGCCTTGGCGTAGTCGCCGGCCGAATAGAGCGCCAGCGCCCAGCTGTGCGGCGGGGTCCACAGGAAGATGATGAGAAACAGCAGCCACGCCTGCCACGGCGCATGGCCCGTCGCCGCCGCCCAGCCGATCACGGGCGGAAAGGCGCCCGCCGCCCCGCCGATGACGATGTTCTGGGGCGTCCGCCGCTTCAGCAGCAGGGTGTAGAAGCCGGCGTAATAGACGATGGTCATGGCCAGCAGACCCGCCGCCAGCCAGTTCGCATTCATCCCCAGCAGCATGACCGAGAACAGGCTCAGGATGACGCCGAAGGCCATGGCGTCGTTCTTGCGCACGCGCCCCGCCGCCACCGGCCGGCCGCGCGTGCGCCGCATCAGGGCGTCGGTCTCGCCTTCCAGCGCCATGTTCAGCGCCCCGGCCGCCCCGGCCCCCACGGCGATGCACAGGATGGCGATGGCCGCGACCAGCGGATTGACCGATCCCGGCGCGACGATCAGCCCGGTCGCGGCGGTGAACACCACCAGCGACATCACGCGCGGCTTCAACAGCTGGAAGAAATCCTCCGGCTGGGCGGTCGAGAGAACGGGTCGGGTCTGAACTTCGGTCATCTGTGAGGGCCGCATAGCATAACCAAATGAAGAAGGCCGCCCCTTCCGACGGAAAGAGCGGCCTTCGATTTCATATCGCTGGAAAGGCTTAGTGCTCTTCCGCCTTGATGACCGGCAGTTCGTTGAACTGGTGGGCCGGGGGCGGCGAGGACAGGGTCCACTCCAGGGTCGTGGCGCCTTCGCCCCACGGGTTGGCGACGCCCGGACGACGACGGATCGCCGCCTCGGCCAGCATGATCAGGAAGACGATCACGCCGACGACGGTGACGGCATAGCCGATCGACGAAACGTGGTTCCACAAGGTGAAGGCTTCCGGATAGTCGATGTAGCGACGCGGCATGCCCTGCAGACCCAGGAAGTGCTGCGGGAAGAACACCAGGTTCACGCCCACGAACATGATCCAGAAGTGGGTGGCGCCCAGGAACTCGTTGTACTTCACCCCGAACATCTTCTCGAACCAGTAGTAGAAGCCCGCGAAGATCGCGAAGACGGCGCCCAGCGACAGCACATAGTGGAAGTGCGCCACCACGTAATAGGTGTCGTGCAGGCTGTAATCGATGCCGGCGTTCGACAGGACCACGCCGGTCACGCCGCCGACGGTGAACAGGAAGATGAAGCCGATCGCCCACAGCATGGGCGTCTTGAAGCTGATGGAGCCGCCCCACATGGTGGCGATCCAGCTGAAGATCTTCACGCCCGTCGGCACCGCGATGATCATGGTGGCGGCGATGAAATAGGCGCGCAGATTGATGCTCATGCCGACCGTGTACATGTGGTGGGCCCACACGATGAAGCCGACGAAGCCGATGGCCACCATGGCGTAGGCCATGGCCAGATATCCGAACACCGGCTTGCGGCTGAAGGTCGAGACGATGTGGCTGATGATGCCGAAGCCCGGCAGGATCAGGATGTACACTTCCGGGTGACCGAAGAACCAGAACAGGTGCTGATACATGATCGGGTCGCCGCCGCCGGCGGGATCGAAGAAGTGGGTGTGGAAGTTGCGGTCCGTCAGCAGCATGGTGATTGCGCCGGCCAGCACGGGCAGCGACAGCAGCAGCAGGAAGGCGGTGATCAGCACCGACCAGGCGAACAGCGGCATCCGGTGAAGCGTCATGCCCGGCGCGCGCATGTTCAGGATGGTGGTGATGAAGTTGATCGCGCCCAGGATCGAGCTGGCGCCCGCGACGTGCAGGGCGAAGATGGCCAGGTCGAAGGCGGGGCCGACGTGGCCCGTGGTCGACAGCGGCGGATAGGCCGTCCAGCCCCCGCCGAAGCCCTTGCCCGGTCCGCCGTCGGTGAACATCGACAGGATCAGCAGGCACCAGGCGGCGACCAGCAGCCAGAACGAGATGTTGTTCATGCGCGGGAAGGCCATGTCCGGCGCGCCGATCATGATCGGCACGAACCAGTTGCCGAAGCCGCCGATCATGGCGGGCATGACCATGAAGAAGATCATGATCAGGGCGTGGGCCGTCACGACGGCGTTATAGCCGTGCTTGGACTGCTCCACGAGACCCAGCAGCTGGATCGACGAGCCTTCCTTGAAGATCTGGATGCCCGGCTCGGCCAGTTCCCAGCGGATCAGCCCCGACAGGGCGCCGCCCACGATGCCCGCCATGATGGCGAACATCAGATACAGGGTGCCGATGTCCTTGTGGTTGGTGGACAGGAACCAGCGGGTGAAGAAGCCCAGCTTGTGGTCGTGATTGTGGTCGTCGTGAGCGTGACCGATGTGGGTCGCGTCGCGGGTTACGGTAGCGTCAGCCATGGGTCTCTGTTCGCCTCTTACTGGGCGGCCGGCGCGGCGGACGCCGCGGCGGGAACGGGTTGGTCGGCGGTGGCGCCGACGGGGGCGGCGACCGGGGTCGCGGCGTCGGCGGCGGGCGCAGGCGCGGCTGCGGCCGGAGCGGCGGCTGCGGCGGGCGCGGCGACCTTGGGCGTCATCGAGCCGCCCTTGGAGGCGATCCACTGTTCGAACTGAGCCTGGGTCACGACCCGGATCTCCAGCGGCATGAAAGCGTGGTCGACGCCGCACAGTTCCGAGCACTGGCCATAGAAGACGCCGGTGCGCTCGGCCTTGAACCAGGTGGTGTTGATGCGGCCGGGAACGGCGTCGGTCTTCAGGCCGAACGCCGGCAGGGCGACCGCGTGGATGACGTCCGAGGCGGTGATGACCAGCTGCACCGTCTTGCCGACCGGCACGACCATCGGCTCGGTCGCGGCCAGGCGATAGGGCACGCCCTTGGCCTTGGCTTCCTCTTCCGGGAGCATGTTGGAGATGTATTCCGCGACGCCCTGGTCCGGATACTCATAGGCCCAGTTCCACTGGTTGCCGGTCACCTTCACCGTCACGTCCGGCGACGGCATGTCGTGATAGGCGAACAGCAGGCGGAACGAGAACAGAGAGATGAAGACCAGGATCAGCACCGGCAGCACGGTCCAGATGATCTCGATCGTGGTGTTGTGGCTCCAGCGCGCGGGCGTCGGATTGGCCTTCTTGTTGTAGCGGAACACGATCCACGCCAGCAGGCCCAGCACCAGCAGGGTGATGGCCGTGATGATCGGCATCAGGATCACGTCGTGGAAGAAGTGCGCATCATGCTTCAGCGGCGACGCCGCCGGTTGCAGCGTGATGCCGCCCGGGGTCGGCTGACCCATCAGGTCCTGCGCCCACGTCGGCGCCGCAGCGAACATCGCCAGTCCGGCGCCCAGAACGATGGAGGACGCGCAAGTCGCGGCCTTCCTCAACGTCCCTTGGGCTCGCTTGCCCATCCCCATATGAGACTTCCCCATAAAACCGTTATGCAGCAGATACTTGCGAATGGCTCGCAAGAGATCACGCTGGCGCGATTCCCACGCCCGGCGTTCTCGGTCACCTATCGGATCGCTTTCGGCTTGCCAAGCGATCAACGGCGCTCAGGCCGCAAAGCCGCCTTCAGCCGGCCTCGATTAAATCGCTGTCATGTTTCGCCAGCTACCTTGCGTCACAAGATACCTTGTCGTAGTCAATGGTCATCAAAGGGAGAGCCGAGGTGCCAGATACCATCGAGATACAGCTGAAGAAGGGCGTGCTGGGGCTTTGCGTCCTGGCCCTTCTGAACCGGGCGGACAGCTACGCCTACGAGATCGCCAGCCGCCTGTCGGACGCGATCGATATGGGGGAAGGCACGATCTACCCCCTGATGCGCCGCATGCAGTCCGAAGGACAGGTGGAGACCTATCTGGTCGAATCCTCCGCCGGGCCGTCACGCAAATACTATCGACTGACCGAAGCGGGCCGGGGGGCCCTCGCCGCCCAGACCGCCGAATGGTCCGCCTTCACCAGGGCCGTCGACGCCATCGTGGCGAACGACGCCGATCAGGGAGCCGCTCAATGACGCGCGCCGAATTCATCGATCGTCTGAAGGAAGGTCTCGTCGGCCTGCCGACCACGACCGCCAACGACATCATCGCCGACTATCAGACCCACTTCGACGACGGCATCGCCGCCAGCCGCACCGAGGCCGAGGTCGCCTCCGCGCTCGGCGATCCGGTCCGCCTGGCTCGCGAACTGAAGGCCGAGGCCGGCATCCAGCGCTGGCATCAGGAGAAGAACCCCTCCGCCGCCGCCGGCGCCGTCTTCGCGGTCCTGGGCCTGGGGGCGCTGGACATCCTGATCCTTCTGCCCCTGCTGATGGGCGTGATCGGGACCGTGTTCGGCTTCTTCATCGCCGCCATCGGCCTGTTCATCGGCGGCGGCGTGATCATGGTCGCCGGCCCCTTCGCCGGCTTCCCCGGCGGGCCGTTCGCGGCGATCCTGATGGGGCTGGGCCTGATGGCCGGGTCCGTCTTCCTCGGCGCCCTGCTGACCATCTTCACCATCTGGCTGGTCAACGGCGTCGTCTGGTTCGCCCGCCTGCACTACCGCCTGCTGAAGCCGGCGCTTGAGCCGACCAGCGTTCAATCCCCCTCGACCTCGGGAGTTTCGGCATGATCCGCACCCTGTTCATCATCGCCGGCGCCGCCCTGGTGCTGTGCCTGGTCACCGTCGGCGGCGCGCTGGCGATCGGCGGCCACGACCTCCAGCGCCACGGCTGGGCCTGGACCATCAAGGACCAGGACGGCGAGACCATCCGCTTCGAGCGGGTCAAGGGCGGCGGGACCGACGACCTCGGTCCCCTGACCACCCGCACCCTGGCTTGGACCGGAGGCGAGACCCTGACCGTCGATTCCAGCATCGACGTCGACTATGTCCAGGGCGACGCGAACACCGTCGTCATCACCGGGCCCAAGGGTCTGACCGACCGGGTCCGCCTGGTCGACGGCCGCCTCGATCTGGGCCACGGCGACGAGCGGGTCGTGTTCGGCTGGGACAACGACGGCTTCTCCGCCCGCTCCGAGCGCGACGAACTGAAGGTCGTCATCACCGCGCCCAAGGTGAACCGCTTCAACGCCAAGGGCTCGGGCGACCTGCAGATCACAGGCTATGACCAGCCGTCGCTGACGGTCGACATCGCCGGCTCGGCCGAGGTCACCGCCTCGGGTCGCACCGACGAGCTGAAGCTGGACATCGCCGGCTCGGGCGACGCCTCCCTGGGCGACCTGGCGACCCGCGACGCCTGGGTGGACATCGCCGGCTCCGGCGACGCCCGCATCGCCCCGACCGGCGACGTCAAGGTCGCCATCGCCGGCTCCGGCGACGTGGCCCTGGCCACCCGCCCCGCCAACCTGAACAGCACCGTCTCCGGCTCCGGCGACGTCTATCAGGACTGACGGTCGCGCCGATCACCGTGGAAAGGGGCTGGATCCTCCAGCCCCTTTTTTCTGTGCGCCCGCCTTGGAAACGGGGAGCGGCGCCTTCACCCCTAGTCCCCTTCGCGCTAAGTCGGCCGCATGACTTTCGCTCCCCTCCCCGACGCCGGCGCCAACTGGGTCGATCGGCATGCGCCGGAGGGGCTGAAGCCGTGGTTGAAGCTGGGGCGGTTCGATCGGCCCATCGGTATCTGGCTGCTGCTGCTGCCCGGCTGGCAAGGGATCGCGCTGGCTTTGGCGCAGTATCAGCAGGCGCCGGGTCTCTATGATCTGTGGCTGTTCGTTGGTTTCGGCATCGGCGCCTGCCTGATGCGAGCGGCGGGATGCGCCTTCAACGACATCGTCGATCGGGATTTCGACGCCCAGGTCGCCCGCACGGCTCAGCGCCCCATTCCGTCGGGCCACATCTCGGTCAAGCAGGCCTGGGTCTTTGTGGTGGTATGCAGCCTGATCAGCCTTCTGGTCCTGCTGACCCTGTCGACCGTCGCCATTCTGCTGGGGGTCGGGTCGCTGGGCCTGGTCGCGGCCTATCCCTTCATGAAGCGGATCACCTGGTGGCCCCAGGCCTGGCTGGGCCTGACCTTCAACTGGGGCGCCCTTATGGGGTTCGCCGCCGCCCTGCCGCTGGCGGCGGCCGCCTTGCTGCTGCCCGCCGATCTCGCCGGCGAGTTCCGGCCCTTCCTGTGGTCCCCGGCCAGCGACAGCGGCCATGCGATCGCCTTGGCCTGGCAGGCCTATCTTCCCGCCGTTCTGCTGTGGATCGGCGGCGTCTTCTGGACCCTGGGCTACGACACGATCTACGCGCTTCAGGACATCGAGGATGACGCCATGATCGGGGTCAAGTCCTCGGCCCGCCGCCTGGCCTCGGCCGTGCGGCCGGGAGTGGCGGTCTTCTATAGTCTGGCGGTCGCGCTCGCTGCCTTTGCGGGCCTGTCCGCAAATCTCGGTCAACTGTTCTGGCTCGGACTACTGATCTACGCCGCACATCTGGCGCGTCAGGTCGTGCGGCTGGACCGCAACGACGGCGCCCGGGCGCTGAAACTGTTCAAGTCCAATCGCGAGGCCGGCCTGATCCTGCTCGCCGCTATCGCCCTTGGCTCAATCTCCCTGTGATCCCCCGATGATGGAGTTTCCCATGTCGCGCACCGCCCGCACCCTCCTGTTGTCCGCCGCTGTCGCCGCCACGCTTTCCGCGTCTCTGGCTGCCTGCCAGCGCAAGGAAGACAAGGCCCAGGCGCCGGCCAAGCCTGCGCCTGCCGCAGTCGCTGCACCCGCGTCAAACACCCCCGTCGGCTATGACAGCAAGACCCCCTATGCCGCGGTAAAGCTGACCCTGCCCCAGGCGATCAAGACCACGCCTGCCCTGCACGCCGCCCTCTACGCCGACACGGTGCGCGACCTGAAACAGTTCGAGGAAGGCGCCCAGGCCGATCTCAGCGAGGCCGGCGGCGGCCCGAACCCTTATGAAAAGACCATCGCCTTCGCGCCCGGAGCCGAGACCGGCAAACTGGTCAGCCTGGCCCGCACCGATTTCGAGTTCACCGGCGGCGCCCATCCCAACACCAGTTTCGACGCCGTGATCTGGGACAAGACGACCAACAAGCGACTGGGCTTCGCCGACCTGTTCCGACCGGGCGCCGACCTGTCGGTTCTGGACAAGGCCCTGTGCGCCGCCGCCAACGCCGCCAAACAGGCCCGCTCGCCCGGCTCGGAAACCGCGACCCTGGACGGCAAGATGTGGACCTGCCCCAAGGCCGTCTCGACCCCGTTCGTGCTGACGCCGGGCACGACGCCGGGCAAGGCGGGGGGCGTGACCTTCCTGATGGGGCCCTATCAGATCGGCCCCTATTCCGACGGCCCCTACTGGATCGCGCTGCCGCAATCGGCCTTCCGCGCCCTGCTCAATCCCGCCTACGCCGACCAGTTCGACGGCGCACCGGCCAAGGCCGGCGACGTGACGCCGAAGAACGGCTGAACCAATCCTCCCCCCCTGCGGGGAAGGATCTTTAGGGCTCACTTCGCCAGAAACGCATCGACCAGCTCGGCGAACCGCGCCGGCTGATCGGCCATGATGAAGTGCCGCGAACCATCGACGCGGATCAGGGTCGCGCCGGGCAAGGTCGCATACTCCCGCGTCCACATCGCATCGGCCATCGCCGCAGGCGCCCCGCCATCCGCATCGGCGGCGTAGAGGGCCGTCACCGGAGTCGTCATCGCGGCCAGGCCGGGTCGCGCGTCGGTGGTCATCACATCCTTGATCGCCGCCGCCATCGCGTGTCGGTCGCCCGCCATGGACCAGGCGACGATGTCCGCCTGGGTCGCCGGATCGCGTGAATAGCCCGCCGCCGTCTGCGTCTGGCCGTTGCGGAAGGCGTCCTGCGGGGTGTTCAGAATGCCGCTCGCCGCCTGATCGGCGAAGGGGCGCGCGGTCTCGGCCGTGACCTGCGGCCCGAACAGGGCGGAGAAGAAGGGCAGGCTGTCGACACTCATCAATCGTCCCACGGCATCGGGATGCGCCTGCGCCAGCCTCAGCCCGACAAGCGCGCCCATGGAATGGCCGATGACTGCGGGTCGGTTCAGGCCCTCCTGGCGGATGTAGCGATCCAGCTCATCCACCACAGGCTGCAAGAAGGGGCCGTCGCCATGCGACCACGGCTCGCCGGCGAAACCCGCCAACTGCACCAGATGCACCCGGTGCGTCGCCTTCAACCGATCGGCCGTCGCCCGCCAGACCTCCCGCGAACAGCCGAAGCCGGGGATCAGGATCACGTCGGGGCCTTGGCCGACCAACTCGACCGAAAGGCGGTCGGAGGTGAAGAGCGCTGCGGCGGACGCCGCTGGCAGCGCGGGCTGGGCGCGGGCCTGATCGCTGGCCACGGCGCAGGCGACCACAACGCCCAGAATGACGGCAAGGCGCGATGGGGCGAAGACGCCCCGGCAAGCGCGAATGACGTTCGACATCACAGTCTCCAATTGTAAGGTTATTCTGACTTTTCGATCAGCCCGCGTGCGGGTTTTCAAAGATCTCTTCGACCGGCCGCGCGAATACGGCGGCGATCCGATAAGCGAGGTCCAGCGATGGATCGTGCCGCTCGGTCTCCAGGGCGATCACCGCCTGACGCGAGACCCCCAGCGCCTGGCCCATCTGTTCCTGGGTCCAGCCGCGCTCGACGCGTAGAAGCTTCAGACGGTTCTTCATCGGCTGCTCCGGATGAAGGGCGAAACGATGCCGTACAGCGCCCAGAACACCGGCACGATCAGCCAGGTCTGCATATGCGGCGCGCCGGCGAAACTCTCGCCAAAGCCCCAAAAGGTGGCGACGGCCATGGCCAGCCCTGCGGCGACGATGAACTGTTTGGCCGTCACGCCGCGCACGAACTCGTCGCTTTCGCGCATCAGCGCCAGGGTCGCCCAAATCTGCCCGATCACCGGGGCCGACACCGCAGCCGCCAGCACCCAGGCGGCCGGTTTTCCCATCAAATCGTCGAACGCGTCCGTCGTCATCATGGCGATGCAGATCGCGACGTAGGGCACGGAGAAGGCCATCGTGCGGACGATGTAGCGTCGATGCGCAGGCGTTCCGGTCTTCCAGGCGGTGAACATGTCGGCTCTCCTTGTGTAAGGACAACCTGACACCGACAGAATGTCATGTCAACCTGACTTTTTGTCAGGTGCGCCCAACATTCCTCCGTTGCTTTTCCGGACGCGCGTCAGGGGCTAGACTCGCCCCATGTCCGCCGCCCCGCGCATCGCTCCGTCCGCCCTGTTCACCCCTCAGGAATGGGAGCCATATCAGATACGCTCGGCCTGGGTCGGCCCGCTGCTTGTGGCTCACTGCTGGGCCGTGATCGCGCTGGCCGTGATCGCGGGCGTCCTGATCCCATGGCTGATCCCGCTGTGCGTCATGGTCGTCGGCACGCGTCAGCTGGGTCTGGCCATTCTGATGCACGAAGCGGCGCATGGCGGCCTGTCGAAGTCGAACCGGCTGAACGATTTTCTCGGCCACTGGCTATGCGCCATGCCGATCGGCGCCAGCCTGAAGGCCTATCGCCCCTATCATCTGACGCACCATCGCTTCGCCCAGCAGGCGGAGGACCCCGATCTGATGCTGTCGGCGCCGTTTCCCGTCAGTCCGGCCTCGCTGCGCCGCAAGCTGATCCGCGACCTGACAGGCCAGACCTTCTTCAAGCAGCGGGTGCTGCTGCCGCTGGCCCAAGCGCGCTCAAGCGGCCCCCGAGATGATGGCGCCCATGACTATGAGTCGATCGTGACGGGCCGATCCGTCCTGCCCTTCCTCGCCTTCAACACGATCCTCCTGGCGGGCTTCATCGTCGCCGGCGTCTGGTGGGCTTTCTTCATGCTGTGGCTGCTGCCGATGGCGACGTGGTTTCCGATGGTGACGCGTCTGCGAAACATCGCCGAACACGCCTGTGTCGAGGGTTCGGCCGTCGATCCGTTCCGCGCCGCCCGCACCACCCGCGCCTCTTGGTGGGAACGCGCCTTCATCGCGCCCTACTGGGTCAACTTCCACGCTGAGCATCACCTGTTCATGCATGTGCCCTGCTGGAAGCTGCCGCGCCTCCACCGCGCCATTCGTGCGAAGCCGCAAGCCGAGGTCATGGAGGTCGCACCTGGCTATGCCAGCGTGTTGAAGGCTGTTACGCGCCAGCCGCAATGACCGTCCTCGATCCCTCCGCCTTCATCCGTGACAACACGCGACTTCAGCCTGTGCCGCACGCGCCCGAGATTTCTTTGTGGCTGGCCGACGAGATCACGCCGATCTGGCGGTTGACGGAAGAAGAACTGGGCGAACTGGGCGTGCCGCCGCCCTTCTGGGCCTTCGCCTGGGCCGGAGGTCAGGCGCTGAGCCGGTATCTGCTGGATCATCCGCAGGAAGTCGCCGGCAAGCGCGTCTTGGACTTCGCCGCCGGTTCGGGCCTGGTCGGCGTGGCGGCGATGAGGGCGGGGGCGGCCCATGTCCTGTGCGCCGACATCGATCCCTTCTGCCAGGCCGCCGTCGCCGCCAATGCCGCGGCGAACGGCGTGACGCTGGACTTCACCCAGACCAATCTGTTGGACGGCGCGCCGCCGGATGTGGAGATCATCTGCGCAGGCGACATCTGCTACGAGCGCCCGATGACCGACGCCGTTCTGGCCTGGCTGACCCAGGCCCGCGCCAGGGGGACGCGTGTTCTGATCGGCGATCCGGGACGCACCTATTTCCCGCGCACGGGCCTGGATTTTCTGGCCGAATACCACGTCTCGACCTCCCGCGAGTTGGAGGACCAGGAAATCAAACGGTCCTCCGTCTGGGCGATGCCTTAGGCGGCGGCCTCCTTTAAGCGGCGGCCTGCCCCTCATGGCGACCTTCGGCGAACTCCTCGATCATCTTGGCGTTGAAGGCGGGAATGTCGTCGGGACAGCGGCTGGTCACCAGGCCCTCATCCACCACCACCGCCTCATTGACCACATTGGCCCCGGCGTTCTTCAGGTCAGTGCGGATGCTTTCGAACGACGTCATCGTGCGCCCTTCGACCACGCCCGCCTCGATCAGCAGCCACGGCGCGTGACAGATGGCGGCGACCGGCTTGCCGGCGTCGAAGAAGGCCCGCACGAACTTCACCGCGTCCTCGTCCGCGCGCAGCAGGTCCGGGTTGGCGACGCCGCCCGGCAGCAGCAGGGCGGAATAGGTCGAGGCGTCGACCGCCGCCACCGCCTTGTCCGCCGTAACCTTGTCGCCCGGCGTCAGATGGTCAAAGCCCTGGAACTCGCCGGCCTTCAGCGACACGATCTCGACCACCGCGCCCGCATCCTTCAGCGCCTTCATCGGTTCATTCAGTTCGATCAGCTCGACGCCGTCGGTCGCGAGGATGGCGACGGTCTTGCCGGAAAGGGATTGGGCCATGAGGAATGCTCCGTTCGTAAAGGGGGTTCGGCGGGATGAACCCACAGAAACTCAAAGGGTTGCGGCTCCGCTTGGCGGCGATGGCGCGCGTCCCCACATCGTGTCCATGCGATCGCTCCTGACCCTGACCGCCCTGTTGGCCGCCGCCGCCACGCCGGCCTTGGCGCAGACTTATCCGCAGGCCGGCCGTCCCTACGGCGCCTATCCGGGGGGCGTCCCCGCCGCCATCGCCGACCAGCACCGCTATGATAACGATCGCCTGCGTTCTCAGGCGCAGTCGAACGCCGATCAGGCGCGTCAACAGCAGTTCGAAACCCAGCTTCGCCTGCGCGCCATCGAAGGCGCTCGCGAACCGACCGTCGCCCAGCCCTTGCCGCCCCGCCCGCTCTACAGCCCCGAGCAGGAGCGGTCCTTGCGCCAGTCCGCCGCCGAACGCCGCCAGCAGACGGCCCAGGGCATGAGCCAGATCGACAACTGGCTGGCCCGTTCGCAATGAAGCGTGCAAACTGACGCATCCCTTCCCTTGCACCCGCGTTCCTGCCTAGCTTAACCAGGATCGGGCGGAGGATAGGGCATGCGCTGGCAAGGTGGACGGACAGGCGGCGGCGTCGAGGATCGACGGGGTCTCGGCGGCGGAGCCATCGCCGGCGGCGGTCTGGGCGTCGGTGTTCTGGCCATTATCGGCTATCTGGTCTTCGGAATCGATCCTTCGACCACGACTCAACTCGCCAGCCAGTTCGGCGGGGTCGGCGCCGAGCAACAGCAGGGTCAAGTCGGCACGCCCGAGGATCAGGCCGGTCGCTTCGTCGATGTCATCGGCGCCAATATCAACGATGTCTGGGCGCAGAAGCTGAACGGCTATCAGCCGCCGAAGGTCGTGATCTACGAACAGGGCACATCGACCGGCTGCGGCTTCGGCCAGTCGGCCATGGGCCCCTTCTACTGCCCGACCGACAAGACCGTCTATCTGGACCTCGGTTTCTGGCAGGAGATGGAGAACAAGCTCGGGGCCTCGGGCGCCGACTTCGCCCGCGCCTATGTCATCGCCCACGAGTTCGGCCACCACGTCCAGACCCTGACCGGTACCTCCGATCAGGTTCGCCAGGCCCAGCAGCGCGCCTCCGGTCAGGCTGAAGCCAACCAGTATTCCGTCGCGCTGGAGCTTCAAGCCGACTGCTACGCCGGCGTTTGGGCCCGGAACGCCTCAGCCGTTTCGAACGGTCAGGTCGCCCTGGATGCTGGCGAGTTCGAGGAGGGTATGAAGACCGCCCAGGCCATCGGCGACGACACCTTGCAACGGCGCAGCGGCGGCCGCGTCTCGCCCGAAAGCTTCACCCACGGCTCCTCGGCGCAACGGGTCGAATGGCTGCAACGCGGCTATCAGTCGGGCGACCCGGCTTCCTGCGACACCTTCAGCGGCGCCTGATCGCCGCTACGCTTCAAAACGATTGATTGACTGACGATGCACGACCGCGCCGGCACGACCGCACGCCCCGAAGACCTGATCGATCTCGACGCCCTGCTCGGCGCCTATGAGACGACCCGGCCCGACATGGGCGATCCGCAGCAGCGGGTCGTCTTCGGCACGTCCGGCCACCGGGGATCCAGCCTGGACGGCGCCTTCAACCAGGCTCACATCCTGGCCATCGCCCAGGCGATCGCCGAATACCGCGCAGCCCAGGGCGTCGACGGCCCGCTGTTTCTCGGTCGCGACACCCACGGCCTGTCCGAACCGGCCTTCCGCACGACGCTGGAAGTGCTGATCGCCAATGGGGTCGAGGTGCTGATCGACGCCCGCGACGGCTTCACCCCCACGCCGGCGGTGTCGCACGCCATCCTGACGCACAACCGCACGAATAGCCGGGAGGCGGACGGCGTCCTGATCACACCGTCGCACAATCCGCCCCGCGACGGCGGCATCAAATACAATCCCCCCTCCGGCGGTCCGGCCGGGGGCGAGGCCACATCCGCCATCGCCGCCCGCGCCAACCAGTTGATCGAAAACGGCCTGACCGAGGTCCATCGCGTCCCCTTCGCCCAGGCGCATGCGGCGGCGGGCCGGTTCGACTACCTAGCCGCCTATGTCGACGATCTGCCCAGCGTTCTCGACCTGGACGCCATCCGCAACGCCGGCGTCCGCATCGGCGCCGATCCGCTGGGCGGTGCGGCCGTGGCCTATTGGGGCGAGATCGCTGAACGTCACCGGCTGGACCTGACTGTCGTCAACGACGCCGTCGATCCTCGCTGGGCGCTCATGCCGCTGGACGCCGACGGCAAGATCCGCATGGACTGCTCATCGCCCAGCGCCATGGCCGGTCTGATCGGCATGATGAAAGGCGGCTCAGCCTATGACGTCGCCTTCGGCAACGACGCCGACGCGGATCGCCACGGCATCGTGACCCCTGACGCCGGCCTGATGAACCCCAACCATTTCCTGGCCGCCGCCATCGCCTATCTGTTCGCCAACCGCCCCGGCTGGGGTGCGGACGTCGCGGTGGGCAAGACCCTGGTCTCATCGTCCATGATCGACCGGGTCGTCGCCAGCCTGGGTCGCCGCCTGCTGGAAGTTCCCGTCGGCTTCAAACATTTCGTGCCCGGCCTGCTGGACGGCACGGTCGGTTTCGGCGGAGAGGAATCCGCCGGGGCGTCCTTCCTGCGCCACGACGGCACGGTGTGGACGACCGACAAGGACGGCATCCTCCTGTGCCTGCTGGCCGCCGAAATCCAGGCCCGCACGGGCCAGAGCGCCAACCAACTCTACGCCGGCCTGACCGACCAGTTCGGCGCCCCCGCCTATGCCCGCGTCGACGCCCCGGCCAATCGCACCGAGAAAGCCCTGCTTGCTGCGCTCAGCCCCTCGGACGTGACCGCGACCACCCTGGCCGGTCAGCCAATCACCGACATCCTGACGAAGGCCCCCGGCAACGGCGAGGCCATCGGCGGGCTGAAGGTCGTCACCGCCGACGCCTGGTTCGCCGCCCGCCCCTCGGGCACCGAGGACGTCTACAAGATCTACGCCGAATCCTTCCTCGGCCCCGACCACCTCGCTCAGGTTCAGGACGAGGCCAGGGCCGTGGTGGCGACCGCGCTGGCGGGCTAGATCAAGCCTGCCATCCACGCCCTCAGCGGATTGGAGGGATCGGACAGCAGTTTGATCACCATGCCGACGCAGATCGTCACCAGAAGCGGCCGGATCAGCTTCGGCCCGAACCGCATGGCGGCGTGCGATCCCAGCCATCCACCTAGCACCTGGCCGACGGCCATGGTCAGGCCGACAGCCCACAGCACATGGCCGCCGACGGCGAACACTGCGACGGACACCAGATTGCTGGCAAAGTTCAGCGCCTTGGTATGGGCCGTGGCGCGCGTCAGCCCCATCCCCATCAGCGTCACCAGAGCCAGGGCGAAGAACGACCCCGCGCCAGGGCCGAAGAAGCCGTCATAAAACCCGATCCCACCCGCAACGGCGCCGAAGGCGAAGGGCGTCAGGCGCGCCCGGACATCCTCGTCGCTCGCCTTCGGTCCAACCAGAAAATAGATGGCGATCCCAACCAGCAGCAGCGGCAACAGGAACATCAACCAGGTCGTGTCCACGAAACTGACCACCACCGCGCCCAAGGCCGCGCCGACGACCGTGGCGATCAGCGGCCATTTCAGCAGGGCGAAGTCGATCCGCCCCTTGCGCCAGAAGTTCCAGGTGGCGGACGCCGTGCCGAAACTGCTCTAAATCTTGTTGGTGGCGATGGCCGCTACCGGATTGACGCCGACCGCCAAAAGCGCGGGCACCGTGATCAGACCGCCACCTCCGGCGATGGCGTCCACGAACCCGGCGGTCACGGCCGCAGCAAACAACAGCAAGAGGATTTCCGGGGCGAACTCGATCATCGCGCGGACCTAGGCCGTTGTTCTGCGCCAATCCAGCCTCAATCCCTGATCAGGCGCCGACCGTGATCTCCATCGGCCGTTCGACGAACAGGCCGGGGCCGCCCAGGTCCAGCGCAAGCCAGCGGTTCTCGAACGCGGCCATGCCGACCAGGGCCTTGGGGAAGCCCGGCACGGCGACGTCGTCATAGATGGCGACCGTCGCCTGACGATACAGTTCGTCGCCGATGGTCAGGGTGCGCACGACGACGGTCTCGGCGCGCACCGTGCCGCCCAGGACGATGCTCTGGCCCGGCGTGCGTTCGCGTCCATCCAGCAGGCCGGCGGCCTCGGCCGTCTCGCGCGTGACGGCCAGCACGGCCGAGGCGCCGGTGTCGATCACCGCATTGACCGTCGCCCCTTCCAGGGTGATGCCCGCCAGCAGCGCCTTACCGGCCCGTGTCACCGGCACGGGTTTTAGCGACGACGGCGGCGTCCAGCCCTCGCGCGGCAGGAACCGGACCCGATGCTCCGCCGTGTCCAGCTCCAGCACCAGTTCGCGCAGCACGTCCTGTCCCAGGATCAGCGCCGCGCCCAATCCTTGATCGCCGGCCAGCGGCCCCAGGCCGAGGATCGCAGCGCGCAATCCGGTCAGCCGCAAGCCGCCGATCGCCACATCCAGCGTCGTCCCGCGTCCGACCTGGGCGTCGCCGCCGACGCCGTAAGCCACCATCGGGATGTTGAAGACATTGGTCAGGCCCAGCCGCTCGACCAGCGACCGATCGATGACCGAATACTGCGCCCCGGAATCGATCAGGGCGCGCACCGGCTGTCCGTTCACGGTCACCTCGACCGTCGGGGTCGGCGCGCGCGGCTCGGCATAGGGCAGCCAGCCGCTGGAGCCGTTCGCCGCGAAGGCGACCGTCGGCCCGCGCCAGACCACATGGTCGCGCAGCCACCAGGCCCCGCCTGCGCCGCCGGCGACCAGCCCCAGCCGGATCAGAAGATCGCGTCGTCTCATGCTCCTGACATGGACCGTCGCAGCGATCCGCGCCAGCGGGGCGATGTCGCAACCCTCTTGCAGGACCGATGACATTGCCTCTGAAGCGGCAAAAATGTGCGCCTAAAACGCTACTGCAACGTCCCGACGCGGATTGTCGGGCCACAGCTCGCGAAAACCCGACGAAATCATCCAGAAAGCGGGTGACGACGCCGCCTCGTCTGGCTACGACCATCGGCGTCATGAGCACCTCCAGCGCCCGCTACGTCTCGACCCGAGGCCAATCGCCCGAAACGGATTTCACCGACGCCCTGCTGCGCGGCATCGCGCCCGACGGCGGCCTCTATATGCCGACCGCCTGGCCCAGCCTGTCGCCCGACAGCTGGACTGGAAAGGCCGACTACAAGTCCATCGCGCTGCAAGCCATCGCCCCCTTCATCGGCGACGCCCTGCCCGACGGCGCGCTGGACCGCGCGCTGGACCGACTGACCGCCGGTTTCGATCATCCGCTGGTCACGCCTCTGGTCGAACTGGAGCCGGGGCTGTTCGTGCTGGAGCTGTTTCACGGCCCGACCGCCGCCTTTAAGGACCTGGCGATGCAGTTGGTCGCCAGCCTGACGGACGAGGCCCTGGCCGCCTCAGGCGAGCGTCTGACCATTCTGACCGCCACCTCAGGCGACACCGGCGCCGCCGCCGTACGCGCGTTCGCCGGCGCCAAGTCCGTCGATCTGGTCGTGCTCCACCCGCTGGACCGCGTCTCGCCGGTTCAACGCAAACAGATGACGACGGTCGAGGCGGACAATGTCTTGAACCTGGCCGTGCGCGGTGATTTCGACGACTGCCAGCGTCTGGTGAAGGGCTTGCTGGCCGACGAGGCCTTGCGCGAACGCGGCCGCCTGTCTTCCGTCAATTCGATCAACTGGGCGCGGCTCGCGGGCCAGATTCCCTACTATGTCTCCGCCACGGCCCAGCTGGGCGACGCCGCGACCTTCGTCGTGCCGACCGGCAACTTCGGCGACGCCTTCGCCGGCATCGCGGCCACGAAGATGGGCCTGCCGTCGAACGGCTTCGTCGCGGCCGTGAACCAGAACGACGCCTTGGCCCGCGCCCTCAACGACGGCCTGTATTCACGCCGTCCGGCGGTCGAAAGCGGCAGCGTGTCCATGGATGTGCAGGCGCCGTCCAACTTCGAGCGTCTGGTGTTCGAGGCGACGGGCCGCAACGCCCAGGCGACCCGCACGGTTTTCGAAACCTTCGCCCGCGACGGCGCCATCGCCTTCGATCCGGACCTTCTCGCCGCCCTACGTGACCAGGTCTCGGCGGTCTCCATTGACGAGGATGAGACGCGCGCCGAGATCGCCCACGCCTATGAGGCCTGGGCCCGTGTCGTGTGCCCGCACACGGCCGTGGCGCTGGCCGCCGCGCGTCGGCAAAACCGCTCGAAAGGCCCCGTCGTCGCCCTGTCCACCGCCCATCCGTCCAAGTTCGGCGATTTCGTCTTGAACGTCTTGGGCTTTGAACCCGAACCCGCAACCGTCATCGCCGCCTTGGGCGATAAGCAGGAACGGATGAAGGTGGTCGATGCCGATCTGGCCGCCATCCTGTCCCTAATCAGATTTTAGGACGCCGCGACTCTCAGCGTCAGACGCGACAGGCCATAGTTCAGACCGCATTTGACGTCGTACTGGCGCGCCAGCGACAGGATCGGCCGCCAATTCCAGCCCGTGAAGTCACCCTTGTCAGCCTTGGCCAACAGGGCCTTTGACGCTTCGTCACGCCCCTGCCAGATCGCGGTGTAAATCAGGCTGAACTCTCGCCCGCCAAGCACCGTATCTTCTAAAGACCGCCTGGAAGACTGGGCCAAGGTGGAGCCTGCAGAGAACCAGTTGGCGCTGGAGTTGGGCGAAGCGACGCCGCCGATGGCTCCCAGAGCCAGGCCGACGATCTCAAGACTGCCGCGGGTGGCGTTGCGGTCGATCGATACGGCGGTCAGATAGCGGTCGCAACGCAGGTCAGACTCCGCGACCAGGGCGTACATCAACTGTTTCTCGCGCGAACCTGACGGCCATTTCAGCCATTCGTCGTCCATCCAGGTTTCGGCGTCGCTCACAGTTTGGGCGGTGATGGCGTCTAACCCGAGACGATGGCCCGAACCGCCGGCCCCAAGCTCCCCATCCTTTTTAAGCGCCAAGGTCGTGCAACCACTCGTGGCGAAAATGCAGGCCAACGGAATCAATAGGCGCAAGATCATGGCGGTCCCCCTTCACTGAGAGACCGCCACAACAATCACAAGTTGTCAATAACGGCGTTATTCAAAAGCAGTAGCAGGCTGGATAGTTCCGCCTGCTACTGGTTCAGAAGACATTCGCCCTAGCGACGACCGCCGCCGGTGAGGGCGCGCAGCAGAAGCAGGCCGACGCCGGCGACCGACAGGGTCGTGACCAGCGGACGCTTGCGCGCCTCGGCGGCGACGGTGCGGGCCTTGTCGCGGTAGTCGACGGGGACCTTCTCGACCAGACGATCGACCGAATCCATCGCCTTACCGAAGGTTTCCAGCGAGCGGCCCTTGGCGTCGTTGTAGGCGCCTTCGACCTGCAGCTTCTGGTCGCCGACCAGCGTGCCGACGCCTTTTTGGAACTTGCCTTGCGCCTGCGAGGCGGCGCCGTTGATGGTTTCGTCAGTCATGATCTTCGTCCTCGGGGAGCGGCGCACGTCGCCGTTGCACCATCAAAATCCCGGCCAAGCTTTCGGTTCCAGCGACGAAGCCGCGCAGGCGCCTCAGGCCGGTTCGGTCGAGCGCCAATGGTCCATCCGACGCAGGAAAACCGCCGGATCCTTGGGCGTCACCAGATTGGCGGGATCGTGGAAAATGCGGTCGTGCAGCCGGGTCACAGTGAACCGCAGGGCCGCCGCTTCGCCCAGACGCGGCAGGGCCTCCCGCTCCGCGCCGTTAAGCGGCCGCACGGATTCATAGCCGCGCTGAAACGCCGCCAGCGCGTCAGGCATGGCCCGCCCCTCGGCGTCGAAGCCCCAGGCGGACAGGGCGATGGCCAAGTCATAGGCGAAGGCGCCCGTGCAGCCGAAATAGAAGTCGATCACCGCTGACACGGCGCCGTCCTCGAACAGCACATTGTCGGGGAAATAGTCGGCATGGATCGCCCCGCCCGGCAGATCGTCTGTAAAGGGATCGCCCAGCCGCGCCAGCGTCGACTGGACCTGTCTAATCAGCGCGCGATCCGCGTCGGACGCCCGCCCTTCCCCCTCGACGCAGCGATCGGCCAGCCTTCGCCACATGGCCGGCCCGACCGGATTGGCGCGTTCCAGCTCGAAGTCAGCCGCCGTCAGGTGAAGCCGCGCCAGCACCGCCCCCGCCGCCGCCTGATCGGCCGATGACGGCGTGCGCAGCCAGGCGCCGGTCTTCCATTCGATCACCGCCGCCGCCCGGCCGTTCAACCGCCTGAGCCACGCTCCAGACCGGTCCTCGATCGGCGTCGGGCAAGGAAAGCCGCGCGCCGCCAGATGCGCCGTCAGCCCCAGACAGAAGGGCAGCGAGGCCTCGTCCGTCCGCCCCTCGAAAAGGGTCAGCACAAACCGGCCGCGCGTCGTATCCAGGCGATAGTTGGTGTTCTCCACCCCCTCGGCGATGGCCGTCAGTTCGACCACCTCGCCGATGTCGTAGCCGGCCAGGAAGGCCTTGGCGTCGGCGATGGAAACGCGGGTGAAGACGGCCATGGGCTTAGTTTAGGCCCGCATCGGCGCGCCGTGCACGCACGATCTCGACCAGGTCCGCCATGATGCTCTCGGTCGTAGCCCAACGCCCGGCGCCCCGGCCCCGGCAGCGCCAGACGCGGCCGTCGGCGCCATAGACCTTCAACGCATTGCCCTCGCCGCGCAGGGTCGAGAACAGCGGATCGCCATGGTCGGCGTTCAGCGACACCGACGGGCGGATCACCCCGTCCTTCAAATGGGCGGCGCCGATCTGGCGCACCCCGCCGGCGGCCGAGGTCGCCTCGGTCAGGTGATCGCGCGGCACGTCGCCGTCGGGCGACCGGCCGAACGCCTCGTGGCACAGCAGCCGCACCTTGGCCGCCGCATCCAGACCTTCCAGATCCGAGGACGGGTCCTCCTCCGCAAAGCCCGCCGCCCGGGCGTCCGCCAGAGCTTCGTTGAAGGCCGCTCCGTCGCCCAGCCGTTCCAGCATGAAGTTGACCGTGCCGTTCAGCACCGCCTCGAAGCCGACCACCTCGCCGGCCGCGCGGGCCGCGCGCACCGTCTCGATCATCGGCGATCCGCCGCCGACCGAGGCCGACCAGAAGATGCGCCGCCCGTTGGCTTTCGCCAGTTCTTGCAGCCCGCCCGGATCGCGACTGACCGCCTGTTTGTTGGCGCTGGCGACATCGCAGCCGACCTCGAGCGCGGCGCGGATCACCGCATGGCCCGCCTCGCCTTCCGAAAGGGCCTCCAGCACGATGTCGGGCTTCTTGGCCCACAGGTCCGCCGGGTTGGAGGTGAACAACGAACCCGGACAGTCGACGTCGCGGGCCTTTTTCGGGTTGCGCACGAGCACGCCCACGACTTCGTAGCGGGGATCATTGAGCAGCTTGCCCAGCACGCCGCCGCCGACGACGCCGCATCCGGCGACCGCGACCTTCAGCGGCGGCAGGGCGGGCGCCGGGCCGGGCGGCGCCGACTTGTCGCCGATGACCGTGCCGTCGGCGCGGTCCAGGGCCGCCACCTCGATCTCGACCCCGCGGCTTTCGCCGAGGTCGATGGCGTCATGCTGGACCAGCGCCCCGCCCAGCTTGCGCGCAACGTCCCACGACGCGCGGCGATAGCGCAGGGCCGGGGCCGTCTTGTCGTTGGGGTCGTGGTCGTAGAGGCCGTCCACATCCTTGACTAGCCGCACCTTCTTCAGCCCCAGCTCAGCGGCCAGGAAAACCGCCGTCAGATCCGATCCGCCCCGTCCCAGCAGGGCCACCGTGCCGTCCGGCCGCACCGCGCCGAACCCGGGCACAACCACCACCTCGTGCCGGTCCAGCGCCTGTTTCAGATGGTCGGGTCGCAGACCGCAGGGGCGCGAATGCTCCGGCTCGCCCTCCGCCACGATGCCCAGTTCGCGGACCGACAGAGCGCAGGCGTCCAGCCCGATCCGGTCGCAGGCGATGGCGACCAGAGCCGCCGATTTCTCCTCGCCCAAGGCCACATAGCCGGGCAGCAGGTCGTTGGAATGGGCCAGGCCCAGCGCCCTCGCCTCGCCCAGCAACCGGTCCGTCGCCCCGCCGAAGGCCGAGACCACCGCCACCACCTTCCGCCCCGCCCGCACATGGCCATAGACGGCCGAGGCGACCAGCGGCGCCTCCGCCGGGCTGCGCAGGATGGACGAGCCGAACTTCAGCACCACGACCTCGGGCCCAACCAAGTCAGGTGATGGCTGACTGCTGGGGTCGAGGCTTTCGGATTTTTCTACGACGGCGAGTTGGGCGGACATCGGGGTTCTCGGTAAAGGTCGGGATGGGGTGGGGTGAAAAGAAAAACCCCGCCTGGCGGACCGGGCGGGGTTCGGGTTCTGCGGTTGCCGGGGTTCGGCGCGCTAAACTCGTCCCGCCCGTTCGGGCATGGCGGTGGTGCCGGTGGTACCGCCGATAATCGTGCCGCCGAGGATCATGCCGAAACGCGTCGCGGCGAGGCCGGCGACGGTCGAAACTTCGGCGATGAGCGAGCGCTGTTGCACAGGGCAGGTCCGGTTGAAATCTGAGCCTAGGGTGATCGGACGACCCCCGACCTGTCAAGTCGGATTGGATGATTTTTTCACGACATGTCGGTTATCGTGTGTTTTCACCCCCATCGAGTCGACTCAAGCCGTCAATGAGGTTGAATTTTTCGCTTGACCGGCGCCGCCCGTATCAGCAACGTAAAGTCACTCATCAAGACCAGCCGAGGGATTAGGCCCTTTGACGCTGGGGCAACCATCGGGTCTCACAGCTCGAAACGGTGCCAACTCCTGCGGGGTCCTTCGGGGTCGCGAGAGATGAGTGGAGCATCGACGAGACGACGCTCCACGCTCTGTCACCGCATCGAGACTTGCTGAGCGAGAACGATGCGGAACGACGATGACCTTGGCCGAAACCACCCTGCTCGAAGACCCCGACTGTCGCCGCGCGACAGCCCTTCCCCCTGTCCGCGAACCGACGCGTGAGCGCGGCGGCGCCCGCGACGTCATCGTTCCCATTCCCGCCGATTTCCGCCTCGCCTCGGGCGAAAAACTGAACCAGCCCAATATCGTCGGCCGCCTGCATGGCCGGATCGGCGCTCCCGTCGTCGTCGTCGCCGGCGGCATCTCGGCCGGACGCTTCGTCCACCGGACGGAGACCAACGGCCTGGGCTGGTGGTCCGGCGCCGTATCCGTGCGCGGGCCCATCGACCTGAGCCGGCTTCAGGTCCTGGCGGTCGATTTCGCCCCCGGCGCCGAGTTCCTGGATGCGCCCGTCACCATCACCACCCAGGATCAGGCCCGCTTGCTGGCCCTGGTGCTGAACCATCTGAAGATCGAGCGCGTCGCCGCCTTCGTCGGCTGCTCCTATGGTGGCATGGTCGGCCTGGCCTTCGCCGAACTGTTCCCCGACTGGGCCGAGCAGCTGATCATCGTGTCGGCCGCCCACCGCGCCCATCCCCAGGCCACCGCCTGGCGCGGCATCCAGCGCCGCATCCTGCAGTTCGCCGTCGCCGCCGGCCGTCCCGAGGAAGGCGTCGCCCTGGCCCGCGAACTGGCCATGACCACCTATCGGACGGCCGAGGAGTTCGACGACCGCTTCGACACCACCGCGCCCGCGGCTGTCGGCGGTGCCTATCCCGTCTGCGACTATCTGACGGCGCGGGGCCAGGCCTACCGTACCCACACCACCCCGGCCCGCTGGCTGTCGATGTCCGATTCTCTGGATCGCCACAGCGTGACGCCGGAAGCCATCACGACCCCCGTCACTCTGATCGGCTTCACCTCCGACCGTCTGGTGCCGATCGACGACATCCGCGAACTGGCCGCGCGGTTGCCGACCCTGTGGCGCTTCGTCGAAGCGCCCTCGCTCTATGGCCACGACGCCTTTCTGAAGGAGGACGCCTTCGTCGGCGACATCCTCCGCGCCGCCTTGAAGGATATCAAAGCATGACCGCCCGTCCCGCTAATCCGCACACCATCGCCGCCCGCACGGGCGTGGATACGGACACGGCCCACGGCGCGGTCATGCCGCCGCTCTATCTGTCGTCCAACTATTCCTTCGCCGGCTTCGATCAGAAGCGGAAGTACGACTACAGCCGTTCGGGCAATCCGACCCGCGACGTGCTGGCCGAAACCCTGACCGAGCTGGAGGGCGGCGCCGGCTGCGTCATCACCGCCACCGGCATGGCCGCGGTTGACCTGCCGCTGACCCTGCTGAAGCCGGGCGACCTGCTGATCGCGCCGCACGACTGTTACGGCGGCACCTGTCGCCTGCTGAACGCCCGCGCCCGAAAGGGGCATTTCGAACTGCTGCTGGTCGATCAGGGCGATCCCGTCGCCTTCGAGGCCGCCCTGGCGCTGAAGCCCAAGCTGGTGCTGGTCGAGACCCCGTCCAACCCGCTGCTGCGTTTGGTCGACGTCGCTGACATCTGCACCCGCGCCCATGCGGCGGGCGCCAAGGTCGTGTGCGACAACACCTTCCTGTCGCCGGCGCTGCAAAACCCGATCAAACTGGGCGCCGACTTCGTGGTCCACTCGACGACCAAGTTCATCAACGGCCATTCCGACGTGGTCGGCGGCGCCGTCATCTCGGCCGACGCCGAGGACCACCAGACCCTGGCCTGGTGGGCCAACTGCACCGGCGTGACCGGCTCGCCGTTCGACGCCTATTTGACCCTGCGCGGCGTGCGCACCCTGTTCGCGCGCATCGAGCGGCAACAGGCCACGGCCGGCAAGATCGCCGAAAAGCTTGCCGCCCACCCGGCGGTGAAGGCCGTCCACTATCCGGGCCTGAAGTCGCACCCCAACCACGCCCTGGTCGCGGCCCAGCAGGCCGGCCCCGGCGCCATGCTCAGCTTCGAACTGCGAGGCGGCACGGACGCCGTGCGCGATCTGGTCGAGACGCTGGAGATCTTCACCCTGGCGGAATCGCTGGGCGGCGTCGAAAGCCTGATTGCCCACCCCGCCACCATGACCCACGCCGCCATGACGCCGGAACAGCGCGCGACGGCCGGCATCGGCGACGGCCTGGTGCGCCTGTCGGTGGGTCTGGAGCATGTCGAGGATCTGATCGCCGACCTGTTCCCGGCGCTGGACGCCCTCGTGCCCGCAACCGCTGCGGCCGCGTAACTTTTTGCTTGCAGGAGGGGCCGAACCGGGGCAAATGCGCCGCCCCGGCCGCGGTCCCTTCGTCTATCGGTTAGGACGTCAGGTTTTCAACCTGAAAAGAGGGGTTCGACTCCCCTAGGGACTGCCACCGGCGGCGCCTTTGCAGCGCCCTTCCCGGCCATTGTCGAGCGAACGCTTCGATCCCGGATTAAGATTTCGGTAACTATTTTGTTCGGAAACGGGCAGTAAGTCTTTCGATTCACGGACTTTTTTCGGACGCAGTCAGGAACTATCCACAGGGACTGTGGTTAACCCCTCGTTAGCTCGGCGCAGAAGCGCCTCTCCCTCCTGCACCGAGATCCTCATGTTCATCGCCATCGCCCGCCCGGCGGTGGAGCCCAAAGGCCCCGACGCCGTCGCCGTCCCCGGCTCTCCCGCCATCGCCGAACTGTCGCCCCGCGCCCTGCATGCGCGTCTTCTCGAAAATGCCGCCCTGCGCCGCATGCGCGGATTGGAGCGCCGCAGAGAGCAGCGTCTCGAAGACGCCGACTATTGGCTGCATGCCGCACCGATCGCCGTCCGGAAAGCCAGCGCCCTGCGCGAAGAACGCAGTTTCTCGCCGATCCCCTGACAGTCGTCACACATCCCTGAATACATACGTGGGTGATTTGGGGTTGATTTACCGACCCTTGGTATCCGACAAAAGCGGATGGGCGAAGTCGGATCGGCGCTGACATCTGCGAAGGCGATCCTGGTCACGGGCGGCGCGGGCTATATCGGCGCTCATGTGTGCGAGGCCCTGGCGGCCGCCGGCTATCGTCCCGTCACCTACGACAACCTGTCCACCGGCCGGCGCCGTTTCGTGCGCTGGGGACCGTTGGTCGAGGGCGATGTCTGGGACGCGGACAAGGTGCGCCACACCCTCATCACCCACGACATCAGCGCCGTCATGCATTTCGCCGGCTCGTCCGTGGTCCCTGAATCGGTGCGCGCGCCGCTGGACTACTATCGCAACAATGTCGGCGGTCTGTTCGGCCTGTTGGGCGGGATGCGGGAAGCGGGTGTAAACCGGCTGGTCTTTTCCAGCACCTGCGCCGTCTATGGCGATCCCGGCGACGATCCGATCACGGAGGCGACGCCGCTGGCGCCCGTCACCCCCTATGGCCGATCCAAACTGGGCTGCGAACAGATCCTGTCGGACGCCAGCGCAGCGCACGGGCTGAATGTGATCGCGCTGCGTTATTTCAACGCCAGCGGCGCCTCGACGTCAGGCCTGATCGGCGAAGACCGGCCGGTTGAGACCCATCTGATCCCGCGCGCCATGATGGCCTTGCGAGGCCAGATCGACGACTTCGCCGTTCATGGGACTGACTATGCGACGCCCGACGGCACGGCGGTGCGCGACTATGTCCACGTCTGCGACCTGGCTCAGGGCCACCTCGCCGCCCTGAGCCAGTTGCTCGGCGATCGCCGCGGCTTCTTCGCCTGTAATCTGGGCGCCGGTCGCGGCCATTCGGTGCGGCAGGTGCTGGAAGCGATCGCGAACCACAGCGGCCTTCGTCTGCCCGACGTGGCCGGAGGGCGCCGCGCGGGCGACCCGTCGCATCTTGTGTCGGACATCACCCTGGCGCGTCAGGCGCTGGGCTTTGCGCCATGCCAGTCGGACCTGGCCTCCATCGTCGCCAGCGCCTGGGCCTGGCACAGCCGGCTCAGCGCAGTTCGGGCAACCGGCGGCGCAGCGAGGCTTTCAGCCTTTCGAACTTCTGCCCCGCCGACTTGGGCCTTACCCGCCGCCGCAGCTCCAGCCCTCCACCCCACAGCGCATGGACCGGCGCTTCAAGATGCGGATGGCGATCATGCTGATGGACGATGGGGCTGACGCTGGCGTCGGGATTGACGACCTTGCCGCCTTCGAACTTCAGCGTCTCGCCGGGCGTGAGGCCCAGGGTCGCCACGCGCCCGTAGTTGGGGCGCACGGTCATCGCCGTCAGACCCTGATGGATCGCCATGTTGAAGGCCGCCTGATCGGCGCCGAACGCCCCGCCGATCTCGGATCGCGGCGTCGCCGCCAGCGACAGGATCAGTCGCGACAGGCGCGAGACCTCGGCGCGAGGCCCAACGATGGTGCCGACGCACAGACAGGCCTTGTCGGCCAACTGCCGCGCCTGCGCCTCGCCGAACAGGGCGCGCAGATACTTCATATTGAAGGCGTGATCGGCCAGCGGCGTCTCGGCCTCGACATAGGCCTCAAGCCCCTCGGGCGCAGGATCGAAGGGCGGCGCCTGGAAGATCACGTCGCGCACGTCGCAGGCCAGGGCCGCGCCGGGCCGCTCGCCTAGCAGACCGGCGAAGGCCACGAACCGCTGCATCACCGGATGCGGCCCCCATCCGCGCCAGACTGGCGCATCGACGGCGGTCACCCGATGCTGGGCCAGAAAGGCGCGCAAATCCGGTTCGGCGTCGACCACCAGGGCCACAGGACCCTCAAACACGGCCCGCAGCGACAGGACGAAGGGCGCGATGTCAGCCGCGTCGTATCCGGTGGCGTAGCCGACGACGACATCACCGTCCGGCAGGGGCGCCAACCGGCGAGCGACCTCGAACGCCTCGGCCAGCCAGTCCAGATAGTCCGACCGAACCGCGCCCTGCTTCATGGCCTCAGCGCACGCCCATCAGATCGGCGAACCGGTCGAACAGATACAGGCTGTCGGTCGGCCCGGGCGAGGCCTCGGGGTGGTGCTGGACGCTGAAGATCGGCTTGTCCTTGACGGCGATGCCGCAGTTGGTGCCGTCGAACAGGCTGACGTGGGTCTCGGTCACGGCGTCGGGCAGGCTGTCGCGATCGACGGTGAAGCCGTGGTTCATCGACACGATCTCGACCTTGCCGGTGGTCAAATCCTTGACCGGATGGTTGGCGCCGTGGTGGCCCTGATCCATCTTCACCGTCTTGGCGCCAAGCGCCAGGGCCAGCATCTGGTGGCCCAGGCAGATGCCCATCAGCGGCTTGCCGCTGGCGACCAGCTTCTGGATTTCAGGCACGGCGTATTCGCCCGTCGCGGCCGGATCGCCCGGTCCGTTCGACAGAACCACGCCGTCGGGATTGCGGGCCAGAACCTCTTCCGCCGTCGTCGTCGCCGGGACCACGGTGATGCGCGCGCCGGTCGAGGCCAGGGCGCGCAGGATGTTGCGCTTCACGCCGTAATCGATGACCACCACGTCCTTGCGGCCCTCGGTCTTGGGGTGACCCTCAGGCCAGTCCCACAGGCCCTCGTTCCATTCGAACGCCTGCAAGGTCGAGGCGGGCTTGGCCAGGTCCAGACCGACCAGGCCGGTCCAGCCCCTGGCCTGGGCGACCAGGGCCTCCAGGTCGAAGTTTCCGTCCGGGTCGTGGGCGATGACGGCGTGGGGCGCGCCCTTGTCGCGGATGATCTTGGTCAGGGCGCGGGTGTCGACGCCGGCCAGACCCACGACGCCGCGCCGCTTCATCCAGTCGTCGAAACTGGCGTCCGAGCGATAGTTGGCCGGATCGGTCGGCACGTCGCGGAAGATGGCGCCGCGCGCCGAGGTGTCGGACCCGCCGCCCATCTGCTCGATGTCTTCGACATTGGTCCCCACATTGCCGACGTGCGGGAAGGTGAAGGCCAGGATCTGGCTCATGTAGGACGGGTCGGTCAGGATTTCCTGATAGCCGGTCATGGCGGTGTTGAAGACCACCTCGCCCAGGGCCGAGCCGACCGCGCCCACGCCGACGCCCTGCAGGATCGTACCGTCCGCGAGCGCGAGAACGCCGGTGGCGCCCGGAAGAATCTTCGTCGTCATGGGCGCGCTCCTAAAATCGAATCCGGCCGATACGAAGGCCGAAGGCAAACGGCGGCGTCGTTAAGCCCTGCCGCCTGCCCCGTCAACGTGGCGCGCGTCACCGCCCGTCGGTGATCGACGCCGGACCGATCAGCTGGAACGTCGCCTTCGCCCCGCCTTGGGCGTGCGGCGCCAGCCAGACGTCGAACAGACCGGGCTCGATGCGCCAGGTCTCGTCCGCGCCGATGAAGCCCAGCTGACGGGCGTTCAGGGTGAAGCTCACCTTCGTGCTCTGGCCCGGCTTCAGCGACACGCGCTTGAAGTCTTTCAGCAATCGGCCCGGCTGGGTCAGGCTGGCGACCCGGTCGTGTATATAGAGCTGCACCAGCTCCTCGGCCGGATGCGATCCGGTGTTGGTCACGGTCACGGCCAGATCCAGCGTGCCGGCCCAGGCCAGCTTGTCGCTCTCCATCTCGACCGGCCCATAGCTGACCGCGCCATAGGTCAGGCCATAGCCGAAGGGATAAAGCGCCGTATTGGTCGTCTCGCGATAGCGAGCCTTGTATTCCTCGCTCGCCAGATCGGGATTGGCCGGGCGGCCTGTGGTCTTGCGGTCGTAGGAATAGGGCTGCTGGCCCGATTTGTGCGGGAAGCTGACCGGCAGGCGCGCCGACGGGCCATGATCGCCGAACAGGACGTCGGCGACGGCATGGCCCATCTGTTCGCCCAGGAACCAGGTCACGACGATGGCCTGGGCGTTCTTCACATTGCCTTCCAGCGCAAGCGCCCGGCCATTCCTCAGCAGGATGACCATGGGCTTGCCCAGCGCCGCCATGGCGTCGACCAGGGCGACCTGCGGCGCGGGCACCACGATCTCGGTGCGCGACTGGGCCTCGCCCGACATGTTGGTCGCCTCGCCGATGGCCAGGACGATGACCTCGGCGTCGCGGGCGGCGGCGATGGCCTGCTCGATCCCGCCGTCCAGCGGCGTCTCGACGCCCGAGCCGCGTGCGAGGGTCAGGTTCTGCGGATCGCTCATGGCCGCGCGGAAGCCCGCCTCCAGCGAAACGCGGCGCTCGGGCGCGCCCCAGATGGTCCACGGCCCCCAGACATTGTCCACGTCGTCGGCGAACGGGCCCACCAAGGCGATCTTCTGGCTCTTCTTCAATGGCAGCAGGCCGTTGTCATTCTTCAGCAGCACGACCGACTTGCGGCCCGCCTCGCGCGACAGTTCGACGTGTTCGCGCGCCCCGACCACCGCCTTTTCACGCACCGGATCGGTGCCGCGATAGGGGTCGTCGAACAGGCCCAGCGCCGCCTTGGTGTTGAGGACGCGGCGCACCGCCTCGTCCAGCCGCGCCATCGACACCTCGCCCGAGGCGACGAGGCTGGGCAGATGTTCCAGATACAGACCCGACACCATCGACACATCGACCCCGGCGTTGAAGGCCAGGCGGGCGGCGTCGCGGCCGTCCTCGGCGAAGCCGTGGGCCACAAGCTCCTGCTCGGAGGTGTAGTCGGAGACGACGAATCCCTCGAAGCCCCATTCGCCGCGCAGGATGTCGGTCAGCAGCTTGCGGCTGCCCGACGCCGGCACCCCGTTGACGTCGTTGAAGGCGCTCATGATCGACAGGGCGCCGGCGTCCACCGACGCCTTGAACGGCGGCAGGAAGACCCCGCGCAGCGTCTGCTCGCTCATGTCGGTGGTGTTGTATTCGACCCCGCCGACAGCGGCGGAATAGGCGGCCATATGTTTGGCGGTGGCCAGGACCGCGTCACGGTCGTCCAGACCCTTTTCGCCCTGGAAGCCGCGCACGCGGGCGGCGGCCAGCAGATTGTTCAGCAGAACGTCCTCGCCCGCACCCTCGACGTTTCGGCCCCAGCGCTGGTCGCGCGCCACGTCCACCATGGGGGCGTAGGTCTGGTGAACCGCCGACGCCGCCGTCTCGACCGCCGCGGCCCGCGCCGTGCGCCGCGCCAGTTCGGTGTCGAAGGCCGCCGCCTCGGCCAGGGGTACCGGGAAGATGGTCGACAGGCCGTGGATCACGTCCGCCGCGAACAGCAGCGGGATTTTCAGCCGGCTCTCCTCCATCGCCACGCGCTGGATGCGACGGCCCGCCTCTGCGCCGATACCATTGAACAGGCTGCCGACCTTGCCTTCGCGGATCAGAGCCGTGACGCGCGCGGGATCGCCCGTGCCGTCCAGCGGGTTCACCGCCGTGGGCATCCAGCGGAACGGATCGGCCAGCAGATTCAGCTGGCCCGCCTTCTCCTCGACCGTCATGGCCGCGATCAGATCCTCGATCTTCTGGCGGTGACGGGCGACGGTGCGGGACGCTTGGGCGGAAACAGGCATGGGGAACACTCCGGCGCCCATCAGGGCCAAAAGCCCCAGGCCAGACAAGAAATTTCTACGGGAAGCCGCAGGCTTGAGAGGTCGCGTCATTTAGGCTGGCGCTCCTTTCGGGGGACAATCGAGCAGCGAAGCGAGAGGCCTAGCCTCTCGGCCCCGACGGCTTCAACCCCCGCCTGCCATGTAAATCGATGTAACGCCCCGCTGCGCGGTCACGCCGCGTTTCGCCGCCATCATCCCAGGGCGATGTCCAGGAACATCATACCGACCAGGCCGATCATCAGGCCGATCATGGACCCCTCGCCCTTGGACTTCTCGCGGGTCTCGGGAATGATCTCGGCGGTGACGACATAGATCATCGCCCCCGCCGCCAGCCCCAGCCCCCACGGCAGGGCGCCGGGCAAGAGATCGACCACGCTGGCGCCGATCAGCCCGCCGACCGGCTCGACCAGGCCCGACGCCAGCGCCGCCGCAAAGGCCGGCCAGCGGCCGTATCCCAGGGTCGCCATCGCCGCCGACACCGCCAGCCCCTCGGGCATGTTCTGGATGCCGATGCCGAGCGCCGTGGACAGCCCTTGATGCATGTCGCCGCCGCCGAAGCTGACGCCCACCGCCGCGCCCTCGGGGAAGTTGTGCAGGGTGATGGCGATGATGAACAGCCAGATGCGCCGCGACAGGTCGCGTGATCCCGCCGGGCCGATGGCCAGCATGTCCACCGGGGCGAACCGGTTCATCAGGCCGATCACCGTCGCCCCGATCAACACCGCCGCCCCCATGACGCCGGCCGCCGCCGCCTGGCTGGCCCCGCCCGCCTGCAGCACGTCGACGCCGGGAATGATCAGCGAGAAGAAGGACGCCGCCAGCATGACCCCGGCGGCGAAGCCCAACAGGGCGCTCTGCGTCTGCACCCCCGCCTTGCGGAAGAACAGCAGCGGCACGGCGCCCACCGCCGTCATCATGCCCGCCGCCAGACTGCCCAGACCGCCCGCCGCGATCGGAGAAAGAGATTCCATCATCCGCCTGCATTGCGGCGAGACACGGCAAGAGACAAGCTCGAACCGTGGCGTTAGAGAAAGCTTCATGTCCCAGCGCGCCGCCCTCCCCATCGGCCCGAACGCTGCTTCGGCGCTGGGCGCCGCTCGGCGGGTCGTGGTCAAGATCGGATCCTCCCTGCTGATCGACGCGGCCACGCGTCAGCCGACGCGTGACTGGCTGGCCGCCGTCGCCTCGGACCTGGCCACGCTGCGGGCCGAGGGACGCGAGGTCATCGTCGTCTCGTCCGGCTCCATCGCCCTGGGCCGGGGACGTCTGCCCGATCTGGGCGCAAAGCTGGAGGACAAGCAGGCGGCGGCCTCCGTCGGGCAGTCCCTGCTGATGGCCGCCTGGTCCGGTGCGTTGGACCCGCACGGCCTGATCGCGGGCCAGGTTCTGCTGACGCGCGACGACACCGAACGCCGTCGGCGGTGGCTGAACGCCCGCGCGACTGTCGAGGCCCTGCTGACCCACGGCGTCATCCCCATCGTCAACGAGAACGACACGGTGGCGACCGAGGAAATCCGTTACGGCGACAACGACCGGCTGGCGGCGCGCACGGCCCAGCTGGCGCGGGCGGGACTGCTGATCCTGCTGTCGGACGTGGACGGCCTGTACGCCGCCGATCCGCGCCGCGATCCGACCGCCGCCCATTTACCCCTGATCGAGACGCTGAGCCCCGACATCCTGGCCATGGGCGGGGGCGCCAACGCGGATGCCGGCGTCGGAACCGGCGGCATGGCGACGAAGCTGGCGGCGGCCCAGATCGCGCGCTCGGCGGGTTGCGCCACTATCATCGCGTCGGGCCAGACCCTGTCGCCGCTAAGCGCCATCCGCGACGGCGCGCGCGCCACCCTGATCGCCGCCCCCGACGGGCCGATGGCCGCCTATAAGCAGTGGATCGCCGGCAGCCTGTCGCCGACGGGGGTCCTGACGCTGGACGCCGGGGCGGTCGCGGCGCTGAAGGCGGGTAAGAGCTTGTTGCCTGCCGGGGTGACGGGCGTGTCCGGCGGCTTCGAAAAGGGTGACTGCGTGCGTCTGATCGACCCGAATGGTCGGGCCGTCGGCGTGGGTCTGGCCGCCTACGCCGCCGACGAGGCCGCGCGCCTTCGCGGCCGCCGCTCGGACGAGATCGAGGCCTTGCTGGGCTATCGCGGGGCCTCGGTCCTGATCCACCGCGACGACATGGTGCTGGACGACCGATGACCGACCTCTCGATTCGAATGCTCGACCTGGGCCAGCGCGCCCGCGCCGCAGCCGCCGGTCTGCGCGAAGCCCCGGCCGCCGCCCGCACCCGCGCGCTGGAAATCCTGTCCGCAAAACTGACGGCCGCCGAACCCGCCCTGCTCGCGGCCAACGCCCGCGACGTGGAGGCCGCCCGCGCGAACGGCATGACCGAGGCCCTGATCGACCGGCTTTCGCTGACCCCCGCCCGCATCGCCGGCATCGCCGAGGCGGTGGCGACCATCGCCGCCGTGCCCGATCCGCTGGGCGTCGAGACCGAACGCTGGACCCCGGCCAATGGCCTGGACATCGCCCGCGTCCGCACCCCCATCGGCGTGCTGGGCGTCATCTATGAGAGCCGCCCCAACGTCACCGCCGACGCCGCCGCCCTGTGCATCCGCTCGGGCAATGCGGCCATCCTGCGCTGCGGCTCGGACTGCCTTCAGTCCTCCCTGGCCATCGCCGCCCTGATCGCGGAAGCCCTCGCCGAGGCCGGCCTGCTCGCCGATGCGGTGCAGCTGATCGACACCCCCGACCGTGAGGCCGTCGGCCTGATGCTGACCGGGCTCAACGGCGCCATCGACGTCATCGTGCCGCGCGGCGGCAAGAGCCTGGTCGCCCGCGTCCAGGCCGAGGCGCGAACGGCCGTGCTCAGCCACCTGGAAGGCCTGAACCACACCTATCTGCACGAGGCGGCCGATCTTGAGACCGCCCGCGCCATCGTCCTGAACGCCAAGATGCGCCGCGTCTCGGTCTGCGGCGCGACCGAGACCCTGCTGGTGGATCGGGCGGCCGCCCAGCGCCTGCTGCATCCCGTCGCCGCCGACCTGATCGCCGCCGGCTGCGAACTGCGCGGCGACGCCGACGCCCGCGCCCTGGTCCACGCCATGACGCCCGCGACCGAGACCGACTGGACCACCGAATATCTGGCCCCGATCCTCGCCGTCCGCGTCGTGGACGATCTGGACGCCGCGACCGACCACATCGCCCGCTACGGCTCGGGCCATACCGAGGCCATCGTCACCACCGACGCGACCGCCGCCGAACGGTTCGCCGCCAAGGTCGACAGCGCCATCGTCCTGATCAACGCCTCGACCCAGTTCGCCGACGGCGGCGAGTTCGGCTTCGGCGGCGAAATCGGCATCTCCACCAATCGCCTCCACGCCCGGGGCCCTGTCGGGGCCGAGCAACTGACCACCTACAAATATGTGGTGCGCGGCCAGGGCCAGATCAGACCCTGAAGCCCAACTTGCTGGCAGTAAGGAAATTCCTTACTCTCAAGCCATGATCAAGAGCCGCCTGACATCCAAGGCCCAGACGACCATCCCTCAGGCGGTGCGCGCCGCGCTGAGCCTGCAGGACGGCGACGAGTTGCAATATGATCTGGACGGCGACCGAGTGATCCTGCGCAAGGCCCGCAGGGCGCCGGTCGAAGACCCCTTCGCAGCGTTCGACGAATGGGACAGCGACGCGGACCGCAAGGCCTATGCCGGACTTTAGTCGCGGCGACGTCGTCCGCGTCCCCTTCGCTTACACCGATCGCAGCACCCGACAGCATCGCCCGGCCCTGGTCGTGTCCGATGGCCCGCTGGGCGATGGTGGCAGGCTGTTGTGGGTCGTAATGATCACCAGCGCCGACAACCGGCCCTGGGTGGACGATGTGTCATTGGCGGAGACCTACGCCGACGCCGGATTGCCCGCGCCGTCCGTCATCCGTGCCGCCAAAATCGCGACAATCGACGTCGCCGTTGCGACCCCTCTTGGACGCGTCGACGACGAGCGATTGGCGCGGACGATGCAAGCCATCCGCGCCCCTCTGACGTTCAATTCGGCCTCAATCAGCGCGAAGCGCGATAGGCCCAGCGAGAGAGCTTATGCTTTGCCCTTGGGCAAAGCATAAGCGATCACGTAATCGCCCTCCGGGGTTTCCATGAAGTGATGGCCGGCGGCGACGATTACCAGATACTGGCGGCCGTTCTGCTCGTAGATCATCGGGTTCGCCTGACCGCCGGCGGGCAGGACATCGGACCAGACAGTCTTGCCCGTGTCGATATCGATGGCGCGGATCAGGTCGTCGGTCGCTGCGGCGATGAAGATCAGGCCACCGGCCGTGACCACCGACCCGCCGTTGTTCGGCGTACCGATCTCCAGCGGCAGCATCGAGGGGATGCCGAACGGCCCGTTCTTGCGCGCCGTGCCGAACGGACGATCCCACAGGGTCTTGCCGCTCTGGACATCGATGGCCCGGATGCCGCCGTACGGAGGCTCCTTGCACAGCAGGCCGGTGAAGGGCATCCGCCAGCCGGCGTTGACGTCGATCGCATAGGGCACGCCCATCTGCGGATCGCCCGCGCCCTCGGCCTTGGCGCCCTCTCCGGTCTTCTCTTCCTGGTAGCGAGGGTCGTCGCGCGGGAACCAGCCCAACTTGTTCGCCTCGGCGCGTGGCACCAGACGGTTGTAGTTGGGCATGTCGTTATAGTTGGCGATGATCACGCCGCGACGCGGATCCAGCGCCACGCTACCCCAGTCCGAACCGCCGTTGTAGCCCGGATATTCGATGAAGCGACGATCGGCGGTCGGGGGCGTGAACTGGCCCTGATACGACGCCTTCTTGAACTGGATGCGGCAGATCATCTGGTCGATCGGCGACATGCCCCACATGTCGGCTTCGCGCAGATCGGGCTTGGCCAGGGTGTTGAACAGCGAATAGGGCTGGGTCGCCGCGCGTTGGGCCGGTTCGACGCCGCCGCGCGGGGCGGGACGATCCTGAACACCGTGCAGAGGCTGGCCCGTGCGGCGATCCAGCACGAAGATTTCGCCGCGCTTGGACGGCAGGATCACCGCCGGTGTCATGCCCCCGGCCGAAGGCAGGTCGAGCAGGGTGACTTGCGACCCCAGGTCATAGTCCCAGACGTCGCGGCGGACGGTCTGATAGCTCCAGCGCGGCTTGCCCGTCGTGACATCCAGCGCGACCAGGGCGCTGGAATACTGGTTCTCCTGGGGCCGGCGCAGCGACGAATAGTAGTCGGCGGCCGAATTGCCCATCGGCAGATAGACCAGGCCCAGGGCTTCGTCGCCCGTCGCCGTCGTCCACATGTTCGGCGTGCCCGGCGTATAGGTCTGACCGGCCGGCGGCGCGGTGGTGATGTCGGGACGCATCATGTCCCAGGCGAAGCGCAGTTGGCCCGTGACGACGTCATAGCCCTGGATCACGCCCGACGCGTTCCAGCGTTTCTGGCCGTCCAGCACCTGATGGCCCGTGACGATGACGCCGCGCACGACGACGGGCGGCGAGGTGATCGACACCATGCCGGGATAGGGATCGCCCATCCCCTCCTTGATGCTGACGGCGCCGTTGGTTCCGAAGGCGGGGCAAGGCACGCCGGTGCGCGCATCGACCGCGATAATCCGGCCGTCCAGCGTGCCCTCGATGATGCGGTTCGCGCAGGGCTGGGCGTGATCGACATTGGGCGCGGCGTAATAGGTCACGCCCCGGCAAGCGGCCGTATAGGGGATCTGGTCGTCCGCCACCTTGGGATCATAGGCCCACTTCTGCCGGCCGGTGTCAGCGTCCAGGGCGAACATCTTGTTGCGACCCGAGCAGAGATAGACGGTGTCGGCGATCTTCAGCGGCGTGGTCTCGGCGCCGAACCGTTCGCCCGGCAGGTCGCCGGTGCGGAAAGTCCAGGCCCGCTCAAGCTGACCCACATTGTCCTTGTTGATCTGGGCGAGGGGCGAGTACCGCTGGGCCGCGTCCGAGCCGCCATAGGCGGGCCAATCGACGCCCGCCTTGATCAGGGCAGGATCGCCGGCCACACTCCGATCGCCGGGCACCGGGCTGTCGACGCCGGGCGCGTTGATCTGACCGACCACCAGGCCGAACACGACCGTCAGGACCGCCAGGCCAAGCGCGCCGATGCCCGCCGTCTTGCCGCCGCCGCGCGACCGCAACACCGGCAGCGTCGCCAGCACCAGGAACATCAGCACCAGCGGCCCGACCAGGCGGGGGATCATGGCCCAGCCGTTCAGGCCCTTCTCCCACAGCGCCCAGATCACCGTGGCGACGAAGACCGCGCCATAGAGCCAGGCCCCGCGCACGTCGCGGCAGACAAGCAGAAGGCCCGACACGATCAGCGTCAGGCCTGCAATCAGATAATACCAGGAGCCCCCCAGCATCGCGAGCTGAACGCCGCCGACCGTCAGCACCAGACCGATCACGGCCAGCAGGACCCCAAGCAGTAACGTCAGCCATCCCCCAAGGCCGGTCGGGGTTGTCCATCGGGGCATGGGCGCACTCTCTGTGGTCGGCTGAAATCAGCGTGGAAAACGCCTCGAGACTGCGCCGGTTCCTATTGTCGCACCCCTGGAACAAAATCCTGTTGCGGCGCAAACGGCCTGCATCAGCAACTTTTGACGACAAACCGCGCCCTATTGGATGATTTATTCTTTTTGTTCCACTGAGAACGCCTCGCGGCAATAATATTTGCCTCTAACGCACCGTTTGCGGCATATGCGAGATATGCATAAGACCCTGAAGCAAGGCGGGACATTCGTCGTCGAACCTCGCCGCCTGTCCAAGGCCTCGGCCGAACTGCGCGCACGCGGTTTCGGCGAGATTACGATTCCGCCCTCCACAGAGACGGCCGAGAAACAGGCGTCGCGCTGCACCGACTGCGGCGTGCCCTTCTGCCAGAACGCCTGCCCGCTTCAGAACAACATTCCGGACTGGCTGCGCCTGTCGGCCGAGAACGAGCCGCGCGAGGCCTGGCGCGTGGCGTCCCTGACCTCGACCATGCCCGAAATCTGCGGCCGCATCTGCCCGCAGGACCGACTGTGCGAAGGGTCGTGCACCTTGAACCAGTCCGGCTGGGACGCCGTGACCATCGGCTCGGTCGAGGCCTGGCTGGGCGACCAGGCCTTCGCCAACGGCTGGGTCGAGCCGATCCGCCCGGCGGCCGAACGCGGCGAAACGGTCGGCATCGTCGGCGCCGGCCCGGCCGGTCTGGCCGCCGCCGACCGGCTGCGCTGCGAGGGCTACCAGGTCACGATTTATGACCGCCACGACCGCGCCGGCGGCCTGCTGATCTACGGCATCCCCGGCTTCAAGCTGGAAAAGCACGTCGTGCAGCGGCGCGTGGACCGGTTGATCGACGGCGGCGTCCGGTTCGTTCTGGGCTGCGAGGTCGGCAAGGACGTAACCCTGACCGAGCTGCGCGACCGCCACGACGTCGTCCTGCTGGCCATGGGCGTCTATCAGCCGCGCATCCTGTCCGCGCCCGGTCGCGGGCCGGACTCGACCGTCGCCGCCCTGTCCTATCTGACCCACCAGAACCGGCGCGACCTGGGCGACGCCGAACAGGACGGCTGGCACGAGGCGCGCGGCAAGCGGGTCGTCGTCATCGGCGGCGGCGACACGGCGATGGATTGCGTCCGCACCGCCGTCCGTCAAGGCGCGGCCAGCGTCACCTGCCTGTATCGCCGCGACCGCGAGAACATGCCGGGCTCGGCCCGCGAAGTCGTCAACGCCGAGGAAGAGGGCGTCGTCTTCGAATGGCTGGCCGCGCCCAAGGCCCTGCTGTCGCAAGGCGACCAGGTCACGGGCGTGCGCGCCGCCCGCATGCAGCTGACGGAAGGCCTGCCCGGCCAGCGTCGCGACATCGTGCCCGTCCCCGGCGCCGACTTCGACATTCCCGCCGACATCGTCATCGAGGCCCTGGGCTTCTCGCCCGAGCCGTTCGCGGCGCATGAGCCGAACTTACGCCTGCGCGACGACGGCACGATCAAGGTCGGCTCCGTCAGCTTCGCCACCAGCCTGCCCGGCGTCTTCGCCGCCGGCGACGCGGTGCGCGGCGCCTCCCTGGTCGTCTGGGCCGTCCGCGAAGGACAGGACGCCGCCGCCGAGATCGACCGTTACTTCAAGACCCGCACCGAGGAGGTCGCGGCATGACCTGGCTGAACACGTACGAACAAACCCGCGACCGTCTGGAAGCCGCAAACGCTTATGACCGCAGCTCGGAGCGCGACGCCTGCGGCGTGGGCCTGGTCTGCTCCATCGACGGCACGCCGCGCCGCGACGTGGTCGAATATGCGATCCGCAGCCTGAAGGCCGTGGCCCACCGCGGCGCAGTCGACCCCGACGGCCTGTCGGGCGACGGCGCGGGCATCATGGCCGAACTGCCGCAAGGGTTCTTCGCCGAACAGGTAGCCTCCATCGGCCAGTCCCTGCGTCCCGGCCCCATCTGCGTGGGTCAGGTCTTCCTGCCGCGCACCGACTTGGGCGCCCAGGACCGCGCCCGCGCCATCGTCGAGACCGAAGCCCTGCGCGCCGGCTTCTGGATCTATGGCTGGCGCCAGACGCCCATCGACCTGTCGGTCGTCGGGACCAAGGCCGGCGCTACCCGGCCCGAGATCGAACAGATCATGCTGGCCCCGCCGCTGGACGACGCTGGACAGCCGCTGGACGGCGAGGCGCTGGAGCGCGAACTGTATCTGTGCCGCCGCCGCATCGAAAAGACGGTCAAGACCGAGAACCTGGCCGGCGTTTATATCTGCACCCTGTCCGCACGCTCCATCGCCTACAAGGGCATGGTGCGGGCCGAACTGCTGGGCGACCTGTATCCCGATCTGGAGGACCCGCGCTTCGTCTCGGCCTACGCGGTCTTCCACCAGCGCTATTCAACCAACACCTTCCCCGAATGGAAGCTGGCCCAGCCTTTCCGCATGATGGCCCACAACGGCGAGATCAACACGCTGAAGGGCAACCTCAACTGGATGAAGTCGCACGAAATCCGCATGGCGGCCGGCGCCTTCGGCGACCGCGACGGCGAGGTCAAGCCGGTGGTTCAGCCGGGCGGATCGGACTCGGCGGCCCTGGACAATGTCATGGAGGTGCTGGTCCACGCCGGTCGCCCCGCGCCGATGGCCAAGGCCCTGCTGATCCCCGAGGCCTGGGCCAAGGACGACGTGGTCATGCCCGCCGAACACCGGGCCTTCTACGCCTATTGCAACGCGGTGATGGAGCCGTGGGACGGCCCGGCCGCCATCTGCGCCGCCGACGGCCGCTGGATCGTGGCGGGCAAGGACCGCAACGGCCTGCGTCCGCTGCGCGCCGTCGAGACGGTCGATGGCCTGCTGATGGCGGGTTCCGAAGCCGGGCTGGTGCCGATCCCCGAGAGCCGGGTGAAGCGCCGCCTGCACATCGGCCCGGGCAAGCTGATCGCCGTCGATCTGAAGCATGGCCGCGTCTATGACGAGCATGAGGCCATCGACGCCTTGTCCGCCGCCCACCCCTATACCAAGTGGCTGGACAATATGGTCGATCTGGAGCCGATCATCGGCCCCGGACCAGAGCCGCGCTCGGCCTCGGGCGAGGCCCTGACCCGCCGCCAGATCGCCGCCGGCTACAGCCGCGAGGACCTCGACCTGTTGCTCGACGCCCTGGTGCGTGATGGCAAGGAGGCTGTGGGCTCCATGGGCGACGACGCCCCGCCCGCCGTCCTGTCGGCTCTGCCGCGCCCGCTGAGCCACTATTTCCGCCAGAACTTCTCCCAGGTCACGAACCCGCCCATCGACCCTCTGCGCGAAGCGGGGGCCATGAGCCTGAAGACCCGGTTCAAGAACCTGGGCAACATCCTGGCTGAGGAAGAGGCCCAGACCGACGTGTTTGTGCTGGACAGCCCCGTCCTGACCAATGGCATGTACGAGCGGATGATCGACACGGTCGGCGCCGGTTCGACCGTGGTCATCGACTGCAGCTACGCCCTGCCGTCCGACGACGCCAAGGAAGCTTACAGGCCTGGCGTGGCCCTGCGCGCCGCGCTGGACCGCATCATGGACGAGGCCGAGGCCGCCGCCCGCGACGGCGCCGCCCTGATCGTGCTGACCGACCAGGCCGGGTCGGCGGATCGCCTGGCCGCACCGATGATCCTCGCGACCGCCGGGGTGCACGGCCGCCTGACCAAGGCGGGCCTGCGCTCCTACTGCTCCATCGTGGTTCGCACCGCCGAGACGCTGGATCCGCACGGGTTCGCCGTTCTGGTCGGGGTCGGCGCCACCACCGTCAACGCCTGGCTGGCCCAGGATCTGTTTCAGGAGCGTCTGGATCGGGGCCTGTATCCCGGCCTGACGCTGCGCGACGCCTGCCTGAACTACAAGGCCGGCATCGAGGCGGGCCTGCTGAAGACCCTGGCCCGCAAGGGGATCAGCGTCATCTCCGCCTATCGCGGCGGCTGCGAGTTCGAGGTGCTGGGCCTGTCGCGCGCCTTGACCGCCGAGTTCTTCCCCGGCGCCCCGTCGCGCATCTCCGGCATCGGCCTTGCCGGTCTGGAGCAGGCGGCGATGAAGCGGCACCGCACGGCCTGGGGCGACGCTGTCCCCTCCCCGGCCATCGGCGGCTTCTTCAAGATCCGTTCGGGCGGCGAGGCCCACGCCCACGAGGCCAGGACCATCCATCTGCTGCAGGACGCCTGCAACCGCGGCGACTATCGCCGCTTCAAGCAGTTCTCCGAAGTCGTCCGCGCCCAGGCCGACCTTTCGCTGCGCGACCTGCTGGACTTCCGCGAAGGCACGCCCATTCCGCTGGACCAGGTCGAGAGCGTGTCGGACATCCGCCGTCGCTTCCTGACCCAGGCCATGTCCCTGGGCGCCCTGGGCCCCGAGGCGCACGAGACGTTGAACATCGCCATGAACCGCATCGGCGCCCGCTCGGTCTCGGGCGAGGGCGGCGAGGATCCCGAACGCTATCACCCGCGTCCGAACGGCGACGACGCCAACTCGGCGGTGAAGCAGGTGGCCTCGGGCCGGTTCGGCGTCACCGCCGAATATCTGAACCAGTGCCGCGAGATCGAAATCAAGGTGGCCCAAGGCGCCAAGCCCGGCGAGGGCGGGCAACTGCCCGGCTTCAAGGTCACCGAATTCATCGCCCGGATGCGCCACGCCGTGCCCGGCACGACCCTGATCTCGCCGCCCCCGCACCACGACATCTATTCGATCGAGGATCTGGCCCAGCTCATCTACGACCTGAAGGCCATCAACCCCGACGCGCGGGTGACGGTGAAGCTGGTGTCCGCCTCGGGCATCGGCGCCATCGCCTCGGGCGTGGCCAAGGCCAACGCCGACGCCATCCTGATCGCCGGCCACAACGGCGGCACCGGCGCCTCGCCCCAGACGTCGATCAAGCACGCCGGCCTGCCGTGGGAGATCGGTCTCGCCGAGGCCCACCAGGTGCTGACGCTGAACAATCTGCGCGGCTCGGTCACGCTGAGGACCGATGGGGGCGTCCGCACCGGCCGCGACGTAGTCATCGCCGCCATGCTGGGCGCCGAGGAATATGGCGTCGGCACCGCCGCCCTGATCGCCATGGGCTGTCTGATGGTGCGGCAGTGCCATTCCAACACCTGCCCGGTCGGCGTCTGCTCCCAGGACGAGCGGCTGCGCGACAAGTTCACCGGCACGCCTGACAAGGTGGTGAACCTGTTCACCTTCATCGCCGAGGAGACGCGCGAGATCCTGGCCTCGATTGGCGCGCGCACGATGGACGAGATCATCGGCCGCACCGACCTGCTGCGTCAGGTGCGCCGCGGCGGATCGCACCTGGACGACCTGGACCTGAACCCGCTGCTGGTTCAGGTGGACGAGGGCGCGGCCGGCAAATGGGCCGACAAGACGACGCGCAAGCCCATCGCCGACAGTCTGGACGCCGCCGTGCTGAAAGACGCTGTGCGTTTCCTGGATCGCGGTCAGACGCTGGAGCTGTCCTATCCGCTGAACAACACCCAGCGCACGGTCGGCGCGGCCCTGTCCTCGGCCATCGTGCGCCGCTTCGGCGCGCAAGGGCCCGCCGGCCGGCTGAAGCTGCGACTGGAAGGCATTGCGGGCCAGAGCTTCGGCGCCTTTGCGGCCAAGGGTCTGGAACTGCACCTGACGGGCGAGGCCAACGACTATGTCGGCAAGGGGCTCTCGGGCGCCGAAATCTCGATCCGCACGCCCGAATGGCGCGAGGATCAGCTGATTTGCGGCAACACCACCCTGTATGGCGCGACCTCGGGCCGTCTGTTCGTCGCCGGCGCGGCGGGCGAACGGTTCGCGGTCAGGAACTCCGGCGCCGAGGCCGTGGTCGAGGGGCTGGGCGCGCACGGCTGCGAATATATGACCGGCGGGCTCGTGGTCGTCCTGGGGTCGGTCGGCTGGAACTTGGCGGCGGGCATGAGCGGCGGCGAGCTGTTCGTGCTGGACCAGCCGGGCCATGCCGAGCGCGCCTTGAACGGCGACCTGGCGGGCGTGACCGACATTGACGCACAGGCGGCCGATCGACTGAAGGGCCTGATCGAGGCCCATCTGGCGGCGACCGCCTCGCCCCTGGCGCGGCGTCTGCTGGCGGATTGGGACAACAGCCTGCACCGCTTCGTCCGCATCGTGCCCCTGACCGACATCGTCGCCCGCACGGAACGCCTGAAAACCTCCGCCTGACACCGAACAGCCTGCCGTAGAAAGCCGCCATGACCCGATCCGCCGCCCTCGCCGTCACGCTCGTCGCCGGGGCGGTGGCCTTCGCCTCGCCGGCCTTGGCGGCCCCAACCCTGGCGGACCCGGCCCTGCTGGCGCATCAGGCGCCGCTGGTCATCGATACGGCGGCGACGGCCTGGATCCTGACCTCGACGGCCCTGGTCCTGCTGATGACCCTGCCGGGTCTGGCCCTGTTCTACGGCGGCATGGTCAGGAAGAAGAACATCATAAGCGTCGTCGCCCAGTCGGCGGCCGCCTTCGCCATCGTCTCGGTCCTGTGGTTCCTGGTCGGCTACAGCCTGTCGTTCGGCAAGGGACCGGAGGCGATCAACGGCTTTATCGGCGGGGTGCAGGCGGCCTTCCTGAACGGCGTCACCGCCCGGACGGCCCACAGCCTGCTGCCCGGTTTGCCCGAACTGTTGTTCGTCGCCTTCCAGATGACCTTCGCCATCATCACCCCGGCCCTGATCGCCGGCGCCTTCGCCGAGCGGATGAAGTTCTCGGCCAGCCTGCTGTTCTTTGGCCTGTGGCACCTGATCGTCTATGCGCCGATCTGTCATCAGGTCTGGGGCGGCGGCTGGCTGGGCGGATTGGGCGTGCTCGACTTCGCCGGCGGTGCGGTCGTCCACGTCAACGCCGGGATCGCCGGCCTGGTCTGCGCCCTGGTGTTGGGGCCGCGTCACGGCTTCGGGCGCGACAACATGGCCCCCGCCAATCTGGTCTATAGCGCCATCGGCACGGGCCTGCTGCTGGTCGGCTGGCTGGGCTTCAACGCCGGATCGGCGGGCGCGGCGGATGCGCTGGCCGCGACCGCCGCCTTCAACACCATACTGGCCGCCGGCAGCGCCGCCCTGGGCTGGATGACCATCGAATGGTTCGATCGCAAGCGTCCGACCCTGCTGGGCCTGTTGTCGGGCGTCGTCGGCGGTCTGGTCGCCATCACCCCCGCCGCCGGTTTCGTCGATCCCAAGGGCGCCTTCTTCATCGGCCTGATCGGCGGTCCCGCCTGCTATGCGGGCGCGGTCTGGCTGAAGCACGCGCTGAAATACGACGACAGTCTGGACGCGTTTGGCGTGCACGGCGTCGGCGGCATCGTCGGCGCCCTGCTGACCGGCGTCTTCGCCACCACGACCGTCAACGCCTTGTCGGAGGGGGCGACCGTGTGGAAACAGGCCGTCGGCCTGGTCGGCGTCATCGCCTGGAGCGCCGTCGGCACCTTCGTCGTCCTGATGATCTGCAAGTTCACCACGGGCCTGCGCGTCACCAAGGATGAAGAGGTCGAGGGGCTGGACTATACCCAGCACGGCGAGGCCATCCACTAGGGGCGCGTTCGCCCCGTCCGTCATCCTCGGGCTCGACCCGAGGACCGGATCATCCGCCGCTTCGCATTAGAAGTTGGCCTCGGCCGTGCGACCTTCTTCTGCATGAGCGGCGCAACGCCTGAGCCTCGGGTCGAGCCCGAGGATGACGAGATTGGGGACCGCCGGCCCCAAACGGTTGATCCCGCCCTCGCCAGCCCCCATCTTCATCTGTGACGGACGGTCTTGCCGATTGCGGGAGACCGACCGCTCGGTCGCTGACGCAAGGACCCCAGATGACGACGACGCGCACCCTTCTGTTCGACAGCCCCTTTCTGCTGGGCTTCGACCACACCCGCGCCCTGATCGACCGCGCCGCCAAGGCCGCGGCCGAAAGCTATCCGCCCTACAATGTCGAACAGATCGGCGATGCGGGCGTCCGCATCAGCCTGGCCGTCGCCGGGTTCGCGCCCGAAGAACTGGCCATCACCCTGGACGGCCGCCAGCTGACCATCGCCGGCAAGCGCGATGATGCCGGCAGGGGTGAACAGGCCTTTCTGCATCGCGGCATCGCGGCGCGCGGCTTCGTGCGCAACTTCGTCCTGGCCGACGGGCTGGAGGTCGAGGGCGCCCGGCTGGAGCATGGCCTGCTCCACGTCGACCTGATCCGGCCCGAGGCCGAGCGCCAGGTGCGGCGCATTCCCATTACGTCCGGGCCCATCACGACCGGGTGAAAACCACAGCCATTCGAACCGCCCGGCGATCCGGGCGTTGTCAAATATGAAGGAGGCGGTCCTAATGACGCCGATGACGATGACCAAGGAAGACTTTGCCGGACTGGGCGCCCCCGACCTCGTGTATGTGCGCGAGATCAAGGCTTCGGACCTGCTTGAAGAAGCGGTCGAGATCAAGGACGTGGATCTGAACCCCGGCCAGATGCTTTATGCCGTCCACAGCGCCGACGGTGAGCGTCTGGCGGTCATGATCGACCGCGACACCGCCTTCGCCGCCGCCGTGGCGCACGAGCTGGAGCCGGTTTCCGTTCACTGATCTGAGGGATGGCGGCGCGCAGGCGCCGCCTTTCACCAAGCAATCAAGCCGCCGTCGCGGCTGCGGCGTCCTTGACGAACAGGGCGCGGATCGCATCGATCGTGCGCGCCTGTCTCAGTTGCTCCCGCAGTTCGGGCGACCGCAGCGCGCGCGACACCGCCGCCAATGCCCTCAGATGCTCGGCGCCCGCCTTGGGCGGCGCGAAAAGGCCGACGATCAGATCGACCGGCCTGTCGTCCACCGCATCATAGGCCACAGGCGTATCCAGCCGCACGAACACCGCCGTCACCTTCTCGACCTCGGTGAGACGCGCGTGCGGCACCGCGACACCGGACCCCAGCCCGGTCGATCCCAGCGTCTCGCGTTCCATCAAGGCATCGAAGATCCGGGCTTCGTCCAGGCCCAGCGCATGCGACGCCGCCTCGGCCAGCGCGTGGAGCGCCTGTCGCTTGGACGACGCGCCGCTGCGCAGCACCACGCCCTTGGGCGCGAGCAGATCACCGATGTCCATTACACAACCTCGATACACGCAGCAGACAACGGCGCGGCCGCCCGTTTAGAGACAACCGCGCCGAAGTCAAACTGAGGCTTAGTTCACCGAACCGTTGGACTTGGCGGTCCGTTCGGGATCGATCCATCCCACATTGCCGTCCGGACGCCGATAGACGACCGCCAGACCGCCGTGGGCCGCGTTGCGGAACAGCACGACCGGATAGCCCGTCATGTCCAGCTCCAGCACAGCCCGTCCGACCGTGATGGTGCGGATTTCGTGCTCGGTCTCGGCGATGACCATGCCCACCGGCGGCGGACCGTCGTTCTCGCTCGCGTCGCCGAAGACATCGTCTTCCACGCTGTCGGGATCACGCAGCACGATGCTGCGTGCGACTTCGCGGGCGGCGTTTTCAGTCTTCTCGGGCGACAGACCCTTGGGCCCGATGTGGTGGTCCTTGAGCCGGCGCTTATAGCGACGAACCCGCTTTTCGAGCCGATCCAGCGCCTCGGTGAAGGCCGAGTGGGCGTCGCCGCCCATGCCGGTCGTCACCAGGGTCTGGCCCGACGCGAGGCGGACCCAACAGTCCACCTTGAAGTTGTGGCCGTCCTTGGACACCACGACCTCGGCGTCTTCACCGCCTCGGGCGAAGTATTTTCCGACCCCGTCTTCGAGTTCCTGGGAGATGCGCGAGCCTAACGCTTCGCCGACATCCACTTGCTTGCCGCTGACTTGGACTTGCATGCCGATAGAACGCGCCCGACCCGATTTGGTGTCAATCCAGATCACCGATTTGTGGTCACGCTTGGCTGTGGATGTCAGCCGGTCTTCATCATTCGGCGGCGCTCGACCGAGGACGGAATCCTCAAGGCTTCCCGATATTTGGCCACCGTGCGGCGCGCGATGTCGATGCCCGTTTCCTTCAGGATTTCCACGATCCGGTCGTCGGACAAAACGTCACCCTCCAGCCCCTCGCTGTCGATCATGGATTTGATCTTGTGACGGACGGCTTCGGCCGAATGGGTCGATGCGCCATCCACCGACTGGATGGCGGCGGTGAAGAAGAATTTCAGCTCGAACACGCCCCGCGGCGTGGCGATATATTTGTTCGAGGTGACGCGGCTGACCGTGGATTCGTGCATGCCGATGGCGTCGGCGACGGTCTTCAGATTGAGCGGCCTCAGGAACTCGACGCCGAAGGCCAGGAATGCGTCCTGCTGGCGCACGATCTCGGACGACACCTTCAGAATGGTCTTGGCCCGCTGATCCAGCGACTTGACCAGCCAGTTGGCCTGGGCGGCGCAGTCGGCGACGAAGGTCTTTTCGGTGTCCGAGCGCGCGCCGGCCTGGACAAGGCCGTGATAGCGCTTGTCCACCAACAGGCGCGGCAGAGTGTCGGCGTTCAGCTCGACCCGCCAGCCGCCGGCGGGATCGGGCCGCACATGCACATCGGGCACGACCGTTTGCGCCGGCTCGCCGCCGAACCCGGCGCCCGGACGCGGCGTCAGCGCCCGCAGTTCGGCGATCATGTCGGTCAAGTCTTCGCCATCGACCTCGCAGACGCGGCGCAGGCCCGCCAGATCGCGCTTAGCCAACAGATCCAGATTGTCCAGCAGAGCCGCCATCGCCGGATCGAACCGGTTGCGCTCGATCAGTTGCAGCTTCAGGCATTCCGGCACCGACCGCGCCATGATCCCGGTCGGCTCGAAGCCGTGACAAACGCTCAGCACCGCCTCGATCCGCTCCAGCGGCACGCCCAGCCGGTCGGCGAATTCGGTCAGTTCTCCGCGCAGATAGCCGCCCTCGTCGGTCGCATCGATCAGGGTCAGGGCGATGCCGTGGTCGGCCGGCGTCAGGCCCGCGCTCGACGCCTGGGCCTGAAGATGCTCCCACAGTGTCAACTCGTGCGCGTCGGGCCGCTCGCCCTCGCCCTCGAACATCTGGCCACCCTTGCCGGCGCTGGACCAGTCCGACAGCCCAGGCTGGGCTTCGTCAGTCATCCGGTCGCTGGTGCGCTCGCCCGGCGCGGCGTCGCCATAGACATCGTCCGAACCCGCATCCATGCCGGACACGGCCTCATGGCCGACCCCGTCGCCGAAAGACATTTCACCGTCCGCCGTCGCCTCGACGCGCTCGACCGGCTCGGGCGTCTCGCCCTCCGGCTCCTCGCGTTGCAGCAGCGGATTGCGCTCCAGCTCGGCCTCGACGAAGTCCTCGAGCTCGAGGTTCGACAGTTGCAGCAGCTTGATCGCCTGCTGCAGCTGGGGCGTGATGACCAGCCCCTGCCCCTGCCTGACCTCTAACCTTTGCCCGATCACGTTCGAAATCTTCCCGCCCGGCCGCCGAGTGGCCCGGAACTTGCTGGGACAGAATGTCGCCGAACCGGTTAACGCGAGACGAACGCGCCTTTTGTCTCCTCCCCATTTCATGGGGAGGTGGCGCGGCGCTTCCTTCAAGCGCCGCGACGGAGGGGGTCTTCACCGCATCGCTAGCGTCGGTGAGACTTTCAAAGCCCCTCCACCGCTTCGCGGTCCCCCTCCCCACAAATGGGGAGGAGACGAGGCGACTTAGATGTAGTTTTCGCCGAGATACACCCGGCGCACTTCGGCGTCGTGGATCGCCTCGTCGGACGTGCCTTCGAACAGCACCGCGCCGTTCGAGATGATCGACACCCGGTCGGTGATGTCCAGGGTCTCGCGCACATTGTGGTCGGTGATCAGCACGCCGATGCCCTGGCTGGCCAGATAGCGGATCACGGTGCGGATGTCGGCGATGGCCAGGGGGTCGATGCCGGCGAAGGGTTCGTCCAGCAGCATGAAGGACGGCCGCCCGGCCAGCGCCCGCGCGATCTCCACCCGCCGGCGCTCGCCGCCCGACAGGGCCGTAGCCCGCGCATGGCGCAGATGGTCGATATGCAGTTCGTTCAGCAGCCGATCGGTCTCGGCACGGATCTGGTCGCGCGGATAGTTCAGCTCGACCACCGCCTTGACGTTCTGCTCGACCGTCATGCCGCGAAAGATCGAGGCTTCCTGCGCCAGATAACCCAGGCCCATGCGGCTGCGCTGATACATCGGCTGGCCGGTGATGTTCTCGCCGTCCAACCAGATCGCGCCTGAATCCGGCGGGATCAGGCCGGTGATCATGTAGAAGCAGGTGGTCTTGCCGGCCCCGTTGGGACCCAGCAGACCCGCGACCTCGCCGCGCTGCACCGTCAACGACACGTCGCGCACCACCTGACGCTGGCCGAACGACCGGGCCAGGTTCATCACCCGCAGGCCCTTTTCCGCAGGCGCGGGCGCCACGGCGGCCCGTTGCGGCCGCTCGTCCAGGTTCAGGGCTGACAGTTCCTTGCGCGCCAAATGCTCAGGTCCGTGACGGCCAGACGGCCTCAGTTCGAGTTGGGATAGAAGACGCCCTGCACGCGGCTTCCGGCGGCGCCGCGCGGCGCGCCGTCCATGCGGGCGGTCTCGGTGTTGATGTTGTAGACCAGGCGCGAGCCGGTCAGGACGTTCTTGCCCTGGGTCAGGATGACGTTGCCCGTCACCACGATCTCGCCGTTGCCCAGGTTGTAGACGGCGCGGTCGCCGCGCATCGACTGGTCGGGCGTCACGAAATAGACCGTGCCGCTGGCCTCGGCGCGTTGCAGATCGCCGCCCTCGCCGCTGACCAGGGTCAGGGTGTCGGCGCGGAAACGATTGCCGCCCTGCGTCGCCTCGGCCCGGCCGCGCAGGATGATGCGATTGGGGGCGTATTCGACCGAGTCCGCGCCGTAGGCGACGGGCTGATTTGTCGCCTGGGCCCCGGCGCGAGATTGTGCATCGACCAGGGCCGGCATGCCCACGACGGCGGCCGCCGCGACGACGGCCAGCGTCTTCGAAATCTTCGTCACGATCATCCGCCTGATCCCTTGGGCGTCAGAACGCCCTTCACCTTGTTGTCGCCTGCGCCGTCGAACACGACGCGCTGTCCCTGATCGTAGATCGCATAGGACGATGCGTTGATGGTTCCAATAGGGCCGGAACCCTGAACGCCCTTTGAACCGGTGACGTTTCCGGTCGAGGTGTCGACCACCGCCTCGGGCGTGGTCAGGACAAAGCCCGTCCCGCCGTCCGAAATGCGCACGTTCGGACCGATCGTCACCGTCTTGGCCTGCTCGTCATAGACGCCGCCGTCGGCGGTGAGTTCGGTGACCTTGCGTCCGCCCAGGTTCAGCTTCAGCGCCGGGCCGATCAGTTTGAACTTGCCGGTGTTCGGGTCGCGCACAGCGCCCTGCGCGCCGACGGTGAAAGCGCGGCCCTGCGCATCCTGGCCGTGAAACAGGGGGGCGTCCAGGCGGACCTCCTGGCTCTGGCTGGCCTTGCGCTCCACCCCCGACATGACGGTGCGGAACACGGTCCAGGTCAGGGCACCGCCCGCCAGCACCAGGATGACGATCGGCAGGACGCGGCGATACAGCTTGACCCGCCGCGAACGCGCACGCCAGCGCGCGCCGGCCAGGGCGACCCTGGCCTCGTCGGCCTCGATGCGGGACTGTTCGCCGTGTTCGGTCAAGCGCGCCTCAGCTGTGGGCGAAGATGTCGGTCTCGTCCCAGCCGGCCAGGTCGAGCGCCGACCGCGTCGGCAGGAAATCGAAACATTCAGCGGCCAAATCGGTTCGCCCTTCGCGCGCCAGCATCATGTCCAGCTTGGCCTTGGCCGCATGCAGATACAGGACATCCGACGCCGCATAGTCCAGCTGCGCCTGGCTCAGCGTCTCGGCGCCCCAGTCCGAGGACTGCTGCGCCTTGGACAGGTCCACGCCCACCGTCTCGCGCACCACGTCCTTCAGCCCGTGCCGGTCGGTATAGGTGCGCGCCAGCTTGGAGGCGATCTTGGTGCAATAGACCGGCCGCGTCTCGACTCCGAGGTGCAGCAGGAACATGCCGATGTCGAACCGGCCGAAGTGGAAGATCTTGGTCACCGCCGGATCGGTCAGCACCCGCTTCAGGTTCGGACAGTCATAGGCGGGCCGGTTCAGCCGCACGACATGGGCGTTTCCGTCGCCCGACGACAGTTGCACCACGCACAGCGGATCGCGGCGGAAACGCAGGCCCATCGTCTCGGAATCGATGGCGACCTCGGACCCCAGGTCCAGATCGTCGGGCAGATCGCCCTCATGCAGGTAAACGGTCATGCTCAGGCTCTTACACGGCGAACACGGCGCGCGAAACGGGCAAGCTTATTCACGAAACGGCCTCAAGCAGGAATGCGCCGCGCGTATTCCGATAGGCCACAAAAAATGCCGCCGCGCGCATTTCGATAGGCCAAAACAAAGAAAGCGCCGCACCGTTCGGTGCGACGCTTTCTGAAAGATGGTGCCCAGAAGAGGACTCGAACCTCCACGGCCGTTAAGCCACTGGCACCTGAAGCCAGCGCGTCTACCAATTCCGCCATCTGGGCCCCGTCGGCAGCGCCTTGCGGCGTTTCCATCGGGAAGGCGCGGACCTCTAAGGGAGGCTCCGGGCGGGGTCAACAAGGATTTTTCGCCTTTGTGAGATTTCTTGCGCGCGCGGCGCGCCAACCCTGGCCGCACATCATTTTCGATCCGCGTCCGGCGGCGACTTAATGGGCGCTAAGCCTGTTTTCTAACCCCGTCTTGAGGCCGGGTCGTCTAGAAGCGCCTCATGGCGGACCCGTCTCTCAGCCCCTCTGCGCCAGAGCGCGTCGTCACGGAACGTCGCGCTCGGCCGCGCGCGCCGTTCCGCCAGAACCGCCGCGCTCACGAGCGGGTCACGATCCTGGGGCAACCGATGGATCTGGTGAAGCCGGAAGAGGTGCTGCACCACATCCAGCAGGCGGTGCGACAGGGGACAAAGAGCCTGATCGCCAATCACAATCTGCACAGCCTGTATCTGATGCAGAAGCGGCCTGAACTCGGCGCCTTCTACGACAAGGCCGATCTGATCGAGGTCGATTCGACACCGCTGCTGACCTTCTCGCGCGCCCTGGGCCTGCACAGTCGGTACTTTCACCGCTGCACGTATCTGGACTGGCGCGACCATTTCTGGAGCGTGGGGAACCGTCAGGGTTGGCGCGTCCTGTCCGTCGGCGGCGCGCCCGGCGTCGGCGACGAGGCGGCCCGCCGGCTGAAGCTCCGCTATCCGGACGCCGACATCGCCATCCACCACGGCTTCTTCGACGCCCGGCCCGGTTCGTCCGAGAACGCCGCCGTCCTGGATCGGATCACGGCCTTCCAGCCCCATATCCTATTCGTCGGCATGGGGATGCCGCGCCAGGAGCTATGGATCGCCGACAATTTCGAGCGCCTGCCCGATTGCGTCATCCTGTCGGTCGGCGCCGCTTTCGACTATGAGGCGGGGGTTCAAAGCGCGGCCCCGCGCTGGATGGGACGCGCCGGCGTCGAATGGGCCTATCGCCTGCTGCATGACCCCAAACGGCTGTTCGTCCGCTACTGCGTCGAGCCCTGGACGCTCCTTCCGCTGGCCCTGCGCGACATCCGCCAGGCCAGGCGTCGCCGCCACTGATCACGTTATTCCTACTGTCAGATAGATATTTATCGCCATGATCCCTCTGGCCCGGCGCGTGTTATCGACAGCGACGGAAACGGAAGACGGGGGTGCGCGTGCCGCAGCAGAATGGACCGCATGTCGCCATCGTCGGCGCGGGTTTCAGCGGTCTGCTGACCGCCGTCAATCTGCTCAAGGCCTCGCGCGACGTGCGCGTCACCCTGATCGAACGGCGCGGCGT